>JAJZNB010000130.1 GCA_021848085.1 Actinomycetes bacterium | reverse complement strand
GCCTGCGCGTCGACCGGCAACCTCGCCAACTCGGTGGCGGCCCACGCCGCCCGGGCCGGCATGACGTCGGTGGTGTTCATCCCCCACGACCTGGAGCGGGCCAAGGTCGTCACCACCGCCGTCTACGGCGGCAACGTGGTCGCCGTGGAGGGTACCTACGACGACGTCAACCGCCTGTGTGCCGAGCTGGCCAGCGAGCACCCGTCGTGGGCCTTCGTCAACGTCAACGTCCGCCCCTACTACGCCGAGGGGTCCAAGACCCTCGCCTTCGAGGTGGCCGAGCAGCTGGGCTGGCAGGCGCCGGACCACGTCGTGGTGCCGATCGCCTCGGGCAGCCAGCTCACCAAGATCCACAAGGGCTTCGGTGAGCTGCACCGGGTGGGGCTGCTCGCCGAGGAGCCCCACGTGCGGGTGTCGGGGGCCCAGGCCGCCGGCTGCTCGCCGGTCGCCACCGCCTTCGCCGCCGGCGCCGACGCCATCCGGCCGGTGAAGCCCGACACGGTGGCCAAGTCGCTGGCCATCGGCAACCCTGCCGACGGCTGGTACGCCCTGCAGACCATCCGCAGCACCGGCGGGGCCTGCGGTGCGGTGAGCGACGCCGAGATCCTCGACGGGATCCGCCTGCTGGCCCGCACCGAGGGGATCTTCGCCGAGACCGCCGGCGGGGTCACCATCGCCACCTTGGCCAACCTGGCCGCCCAGGGAGTGATCCGACCCGACGAGCGGGTGGTGGCCTACGTGACCGGCCACGGCCTCAAGACGGTGGAGGCGCTCGAGCCCACCGTCAGGCCGACGGCCACCATCGCCCCCACCCTCGAAGCCTTTGCCGCCGCGGTCGACGTGGACGGCCGGGCCGACCATCCCAACGACCCCCGGAGCCCCCGATGAGCGTCACCATCCGAATCCCGACCCAGCTGCGGACCCTCACCGGCGGCGCCGGCGAGGTGCGCGTGGAGGGCTCCACCGTGGGTGAGGTGCTGAAGGCCCTCGACGTCGCCCACGCCGGCATGGCCGAACGGATCTTCGACGAGCAGGGCGGCCTGCGCCGGTTCGTGAACGTGTTCGTGGCCGACGAGGATGTCCGGTTCCTCCAGGGGCTCGACACGCCGGTGGCCGACGGCCAGACGGTGTCGGTGGTGCCCGCCGTCGCCGGAGGCTGACCGGGCGCTGGCCGGAGGCTGACCGGGCGCTGGCCGGAGGCTGACCGGGCGCTGGCCGGAGGCTGACCGGGCGCTGGGCGGAGGCTGACCGGGCGGTACCGACCGGGACTGATCTGGTGCCGGCGGGCCGGCGACCGGGGCCCGAACCGAAACGGCGGCACCGGGCGGTGCCCTTGCCGGCGCGGTCGCGGCGCGGCGCAGTCTTGTTGCGCCGAGGCGCCCGGCGTGGTTTGCTGTTGGCACTCGAACGACTAGAGTGCTAATCGGCATCCCGCTCCCGGGACACACGGAGGTTCCGCCACATGTCCAAGCTGATCGCCTTCGACGAGGAGGCCCGCCGGTCCCTCGAGAACGGCATGAACAAGCTGGCCGACGCGGTGCGCGTCACGCTCGGCCCCAAGGGACGCAACGTCGTCCTCGACAAGAAGTGGGGGGCGCCGACCATCACCAACGACGGCGTCTCCATCGCCAAGGAGATCGAGCTCGAGGACCCCTGGGAGAAGGTCGGGGCCGAGCTGGTCAAGGAGGTGGCGAAGAAGACCGACGACGTCGCCGGTGACGGCACCACCACCGCCACCGTGCTGGCCTGGGCCATGGTGCACGAGGGGCTGCGCAACGTCGCCGCCGGGGCCAACCCCATGTCGCTGAAGCGGGGCATCGAGGCCGCCGTGGAGACCGCCGTCGAATCGCTCAAGAACCTGGCCCGCGACACCGACAGCAAAGAGCAGATCGCCCAGGTGGCCTCCATCTCGGCCGCCGACCCCGAGATCGGCGCCATGATCGCCGAGGCCATCGACAAGGTGGGCAAGGACGGGGTCATCACCGTCGAGGAGTCCCAGGCCTTCGGCATGGAGATGGACCTGGTCGAGGGCATGCGCTTCGACAAGGGCTACATCTCGCCGTACTTCGTCACCGATCCCGAGCGCATGGAGGCGGTGCTCGAAGATCCCTACGTGCTGCTGGTTGGCTCCAAGATCTCGGCCGTGCGCGACCTGCTGCCGGTGCTCGAGAAGGTGATGCAGAGCGGCAAGGCCCTGCTGATCGTCGCCGAGGACGTCGAGGGGGAGGCGCTGGCCACCCTGGTCGTCAACAAGATCCGCGGCACCTTCAAGTCGGTGGCGGTGAAGGCCCCCGGCTTCGGCGAGCGCCGCAAGGCCATGCTGCAGGACATGGCCATCTTGACCGGTGGCCAGGTCATCACCGAGGAGGTCGGTCTGAAGCTTGACAGCGTCGGCCTCGACATGCTCGGCCGGGCCCGCAAGGTGGTCGTCACCAAGGACGAGACGACCATGGTCGAAGGTGCCGGCAGCGACGACGACATCAAGGGCCGCATCAACCAGATCAAGGCCGAGATCGAGAACACCGATTCCGACTACGACCGCGAGAAGCTCCAGGAGCGTCTGGCCAAGCTGTCGGGCGGCGTCGCCGTCATCAAGGTCGGTGCCGCCACCGAGGTGGAGCTCAAGGAGAAGAAGCACCGCATCGAGGACGCTGTGTCCACCACCAAAGCAGCCATCGAGGAAGGCGTGGTGCCCGGTGGCGGTGTGGCCCTGCTGCGGGCCCAGGCCGCCATCTTGGACCGGGCCGAGAAGCTCGAGGGTGACGAGGCCACCGGGTGCCGCATGGTCGCCCGGGCGGTGGAGGCCCCGCTGAAGCAGATCGCCGTCAACGCCGGGCTCGAAGGCGGGGTGATCGTCGAGAAGGTCCGCAACCTAAAGAAGCCCACCGAGGGCCTCAACGCCGCCACCGGCGACTACGAGGACCTGGTGGCCGCCGGTGTCATCGACGCCGCCAAGGTAACCCGCTCGGCGCTGCAGAACGCCGCCTCCATCGCCGCTTTGTTCCTGACCACCGAGGCTGTCATCGTCGACAAGCCCGAGGAGTCGGCGCCGGCCATGCCCGGCGGCGGCATGGACGAGTTCTGATCTACCAGGGTCACGTCATCCGGCGCCGCTCGGCGGCACCGGGATCGGCTGGTGAGGGGCGCCTTGGCGGGCGCCCCTCACCGGTTTCCTAGACTGCAGCCATGTTGCGTCCTGGAAGCTGGACCAGCCCTGCGGGTGGAAGTCCCGTCCGGGTAATCGCCGGAGAGCCCGGTAGCAGGCCCCAGCTCGTCGCCGAGAGGCGGCGGGTCGAGC
>JAJZNB010000264.1 GCA_021848085.1 Actinomycetes bacterium | reverse complement strand
ACCTCGACCTGGTGCTTGAGCCGGTGGAGGTGGCGCCGGTGGTGCGTGACGCGGTGGCTCTCACCACCCCGCTGGCCGAGCGCCACGGGCTGCAGGTCGACGTCGACCTCGACGACCTGGCGCCGGGCACCCACGTGGTGGCCAACCGGCAGCGGCTGCTGCAGGTGCTGCTCAACCTGCTGTCGAACGGCGTCAAGTACAACCGACCCTCGGGATCGCTGTCGGTTCGGGTGGCCATGGGTCCGGCGGCCGGTCCCGGCGCCGGCCCGGGGGACCGGGTGCGCATCGCCGTGGCCGACACCGGCCGTGGCATCGCCGAGGACGACCTGCCCCGTCTGTTCGAGCCGTTCGACCGGCTCGGCGCCGAGCGCAGCGGCGTGGAGGGCACCGGGGTGGGGCTCACCTTGTCCAAGCACCTGGTGGAGCGGATGCACGGCCGCCTGGAGGTGCGCTCGGTGCCGGGCGAGGGCTCCACCTTCACCGTGGAGCTGCCCCGGGCCCCGACCCCGGTGGCCGGCGGCTCCCTGCCCCGACCGCCCCGCCCGGCCCCGGCGTCGGGCGGGGCGGCCCGGGTGCTGCACATCGAGGACAACCCGGCCAACGTGCAGCTGGTCGCGCAGATCCTGCAGCGCCGGGGCGGGGTGCGGCTGCAGGCCGCCTCGAGCGGGGCCGACGGTCTGGCCGCGGCGACGGCCGCCCGCCCGGACCTGGTGCTGCTCGACCTGCACCTGCCCGACATCTCCGGCGAGGAGGTGCTGGCCCAGCTCCACCGCCAGCCGGCCACCGCGGCCGTGCCGGTGGTGGTGGTGACCGCCGACGCCACCCCAGCCCAGCGCCGGCACCTGCTGCAGCACGGCGCCGCCGCCTACGTCACCAAGCCCATCGACGTGCGCGAGCTCTTGGCCCTGGTCGACCAGGTGCTGGGCACCAGGGTCCGATGAGCGGTCTTGCCGCGCCAGGCCCGGTGCCCCTGGGCCGCCTGCTCGACCTGTCGAGCGAGCTGCTGTGCGTCACCGACGGCAGCGGCGCGCTGCGGTGGTGGAACGAGGCCCTGGCCGACGTGCTGGGGCGCAGCGGCCAGGAGCTGGCCCGCCGGCGGCTGCGGGCCCTGGTCCACCCCGACGACCGGACGCTGCTGGACGCGGCCTGCGCCCGGCGCGGCGTCGACGGCCCCCCCGGCGAGCCGCGACGCTGCATCGTCCGCCTGGTCCGGGCCGACGGCAGCTGGCGCCGCGTCGCCTGGACGGTGCGGGTCGCCCCGCCACGCGTCTACTGCGCCGGGCGTGACGTCACCGAGGAACACGAGGCTGTCGCCATCCTCGAGGCCGACGAGGCCCGCCTCCAGGACATCGTCGACCACTGCCCCATGATGGTGGCGGTCAAGGACACCGACGGTCGCTACCTGCTCGTCAACCAGGAGTGGAGCCGCCTGACCGGGGTCCCGGCCGACGAGGCGGTGGGACGCGACGCAGCCGCCATCGGCAACCCGCGGCTGATGTCGATCGTCGACGCCGAGCGGCGCCTGGGGCTGCCCGACGGCGGTTCGGTCGTCGACCAGGAGATCGACACCGTCAACGGCCGCCGTGTCTACCTGGCTGTCCGGTTCC
Organism: Actinomycetes bacterium; assembly: GCA_021848085.1. Taxonomy (GTDB): domain Bacteria; phylum Actinomycetota; class Acidimicrobiia; order Acidimicrobiales; family UBA8190; genus JAJZNB01. Next base: position 1,697 of record JAJZNB010000264.1, on the reverse strand, counting down.
CGCTGCGCGACGAGCAGGGGCGGACGGTGGCCACCGTGTCGCTGGGCACCGACATCACCGACCGCAAGCGGGCCGAGCGCGAGTCGCGCCGACGCCAGCGGCTGCTGGCCAGCATCATGGCGGCCAGCCCCGACATCATCACCCTGCTCGACCGCGAGGGGCGCAGCGCCCGGGTGAGCGCTGCCCAGCAGGCCATGCTCGGCCATCACGTCGGCGAGTCGGTCGGGGTGGGCCAGGTGCTCAACGTGGTCCACCCCGAGGACCGCGACCGGCTGGCCGAGCGCTACCGCGACCTGTACGCCGGCACCACCAGGCAGAGCACCAACCGGTCCCGGCTGCGCCACGCCGACGGCCACTGGGTGCACGTCGAGAGCCGGGGGCAGGCCCTCTACGACGACGACGGCCGCTTCGCCGGGGCGGTGGTCGTCACCCGCGACATCTCCGGCCAGGTGCAGATCCAGCAGCAGCTGCAGGCCGCGCTGGCCGCCGCCGACCAGGCCAGCCGGGCCAAGAGCGAGTTCCTGTCGCGCATGAGCCACGAGCTGCGAACCCCGCTCAACTCGGTCCTCGGCTTCGCCCAGCTGCTGCAGATGGATCCGCTGCCCGACTCGCCGGCTGCCGACGTCGACCACATCTTGCGGGCCGGGCGGAACCTGCTCGACCTGATCGACGGGGTGCTCGACATCGCCCGCATCGAGACCGGCCATCTGGAGCTGGTGGTGGAGCCGGTCGACCTGGCCGCCTTGAGCGTCGACGCCGTGGCCATCATCGAGCCGCTGGCCGCCCGGGCTGACATCGAGGTGCACGCCGCGGTCGACGAGGGGCTGCAGGTGCGCGCCGACCGGCATCGGCTGCAGCAGGTGCTGCTCAACCTGCTGTCGAACGCCGTCAAGTACAACCGGCCCGGTGGGCAGATCCGTCTGCAGGCCCTGGCCGTCCCCGGCGACCAGCTGCGCCTGGAGATCAGCGACACCGGGCGGGGCATCGCCCCCAAGGACCTCGACCGGGTCTTCGAGCCCTTCGAGCGCCTGGCCGGCGACCAGGGGTCGGCGGACGGCAGCGGCGTGGGGCTGGCCCTGTCCCGGCATCTCGTCGAGCAGATGGGCGGCACCTTGACGGTCGACTCGGTGCTGGGGGTGGGGTCCACCTTCGCCGTGGAGCTGCCCAGCGCCTCGGCCGACCCCGCCGACGGGCCGAGCCGGGCCGGGCGGGCCGCGGCCGGCGACCCGCCGGTCCCCGCCGCCTTCCGGGTGCTGCTGGTCGAGGACAACGTGGTCAACGTGGAGCTGGTCGAACGGGTGCTGGCCCGCCGTCCCGGGGTGGAGGTGCTGGCCGCCATGCAGGGCGGCATGGCCCTCGACCTGGCCCGCGAGCACCGGCCGGGGCTGGTGCTGGTCGACCTGCAGCTTCCCGACATGAGCGGTGCCGAGCTGTTCCGGCTGCTGCGCCGCGATCCGGCCACCGCCTCGGTGCCGGTGGCCGTCTTGAGCGGGGACACCCCGGTGCACCAGGTGCGGCGCCTGCTGTCGGACGGCGCGGTGGCGTTCCTGGCCAAGCCGCTCGACGTGCGGGCCCTGCTGGCCCTGGTCGACCGGGTGCGCGAGGAGGGGGCCGGTGGCGACGCCTCGCCCGGGGCGGATCCCGGGCCGCCCGCTCAGCCCGGGCCGCCCGCTCAGCCCGGCTCGGCCGGTCAGCCC
>JAJZNB010000058.1 GCA_021848085.1 Actinomycetes bacterium | reverse complement strand
GCGGCACCCACCCGTTCTGACCCCGGCGGCGCTGGCCGGCGGCACCACCGGGCCGAGCAGGTTCCCCACGGCGAAGGCCACGAAGGAGGAGATGCTGTCGCCGCTGGGCACGTGAAAGAGGTCGCTCAGCACCAGAGCGCCGGTGAAGAAGGTGGCGTTCCCGGCCAGGCTCCACGCCCGCCAGCGGGCGGAGGACGCCGGGGGCGCCCCCGGTACGCTGGGTGCGGCCATGGGTCCCCACTCCTCGTCGCCGTCGCGCTGCCACCCCGGCCACGCCCGCCGGTGAGGACGCCGCGCCGGCCGCGCCCAGCGGGGAGCTGCCACCCCGGCCACCCCCGGCGGTGAGGACGCCGCGCCGGCCGCGCCCAGCGGGGAGCTGCCACCCCGGCCACGCCCGCCGGTGAGGACGCCGCGCTCGACCGAGGCACGGCGCCAGGCCCGCCTGGCGTGGACGGTGTCGCCGCTGCTGCTGGCCATCACCGCCTTGGGCCGGGCCAGCCAGAACGCCGGGCAGACCACCTATCCGCTCATCGGCCGCAGCCTGCTGCACCTGAGCAACAGCACCATCGGCGCCCTCGGCGCGGCCATGGCCGTGGTGGGCATCGTGTGCGCCACCGTGGTGGTGGGGCGCACCCGCCACCACGCCCTGACCGTGCTGACCGTGGGTCAGGGCTTCGGGCTGGTGGCCTTCGTGCTGCTGGCGACACCCACCGGCCGCCCGGGGCTGTGGGCCGCGGCCATGGCTCTCGGCGCCTACGGCGGTCTGGCCTTCCCGAGCCTGATGACCGCCATCGGCAGCGGCCCTCGATCGGAGCGGGCCCGGGCCCTGGCCGTCTTCGCCTTGGCCTTGTCGACCAGCCTGCTGGTGGGTCCGCTGGTGGAGTCGGCGGTGCTGCATGCCCTGGGCGACTCCTTGCGGGCCACCTTCGCCGTGCTGATGCCGGCGCCGGCGGCGGCCACCGTGCTGGCGGCCAGGGCGGCGGTGCGTCACCGCGCCGAGCTGCGCCGGCAGGCCGAGGACGAGGAGGCTGTCGGCCAGACCGCGGCCGGGCCCGAGGAGCGCTTCTCGTGGCGCTCCGCGCCCGGCTTCCGGCTGGCGTTGCTGGTGATGGTCACCTACCAGGTCCCGTTCGCCGCCCTGGTGCCCTTCGGCGCCCTGCTGGCCCGCCACGTCGACGGGGCCTCTGCCTCAGGTGCCCAGCTGGCCTTCGGCGTCTTCTTCGGCGTGTCGCTGGCGGTGCGGGCCACCTTGGCCTTCACCGCCCAGCAGCACCGCGCCACAGCGCTGCTGGTGGGCTCGGTGGCCGCCACCGTGGCCGGGGTGGCGATGGTCGGCACGGTCCACAGCTACGTCCTGCTGCTGGTGGGGATGGCCGTCCTCGGCCTGCCCCACGGATCCACCTTCCCGCTGTCGTCGGCCATCCTGGCCGAGCGGACCCCCCGCGCCCAGCTGGCCCGGGCCAACGGGCTGTTGATGGCCTCCAACAACATCGTCACCGTCATCGTGCCGTTCGTCGCCGGCTGGCTGGCTGAGAGCCTCGGCTACGGCCCCATGTTCCTGCTCATCGAGGTGCCGGTGGTCGCTCTGGGGATGGTGCTGCTGGCCCAGCTGGCCTCGGCCCGCTCACCGCTGCGGGCGCCGCCGCCGACGCCCGTGCCGAGCGAGGACCGCGCCTCGCCTGGCGACTGACGCCGCCACGGTGCATCTCGCGACGGGGCCGGAGCGGCCCGCTGCTCCACAAGGTGCCCGCCGCCGGCGACCGCTCAGGAGGTGTGGTGCAGGGCGAGCGCCGCTCGCTCGTCGACCACCCGAAAGGTGAACGACTCCTCGAGGTACAGGTCGACGGCGTCGTCGTCGTGGCCGGCATAGCCGACGGCGAAGTCCTGCCCGGCGCTGAAGCGGTAGTCGCCGCCGCGCAGGCTGACCACCACCGCCCCGTCGACGGCTGGCGCCCAGATCACCGGGCCACCCAGGATGGTGTGCAGGTGCTGCAGCACGGGGTAGCCGCCGTGCTCGGTGGTCTCCACCACCCCGGTGTAGCAGCGGGGTCCCAGCGCGATGCCGTAGGGGCCGCCCACCGCGGCGCGGCGCAGCTCGGCTACCGCTCTGGCCGCCAGCCGCGGGTACTCGCCGTAGTCGTCGGTGATGGGCAGCGCCGGGTACGGGGAGGCCTCGGCGATCCCGGTGATCCCGCCGTCGCGGTAGCCGAGGAACACGACCCGGTCCTCGGCTTCGGCGGCCCGCCGCGCCGCGTCGACGAGCGGCTGCAGGTCGGGGTCGTCTGCTCCCCGTTCGGCGGCGTCGAGCTCGGCACGCCCGAGGCGGAACGGGGTGCGCAGCTCCACCACCGGCTGCACCTGACGCACCCGTCCCTCCACGCCGACGCCGGGGGAGCTCGGCAGCGGCTCGGCCCGTCCCAGGTCGACGGCGCCGTGGCGCCAGCCGTGGGGGCCGTCGACGTCGACCAGGGGGCGCCCGGCCAGGAAGTGGCGCAAGGTGCGCTGCGCCTCGTCGTCGATGGCCTGCCAAGCCGCCGCCGCGATCGGTGCCTGCTCACGGCGCAGATGGCTGTTCACAGCAGCTCCTTTCCCTGCCGCAACGAGCCGATCGACAGGCGGCCGGTGCCGGCGGCTGCCTCGGCCGAGGCGTGCGGGGTGGCCGGCGCCGGCTGGGATCCCGAGGGCGCCGGCTGGTCGGCGGAGTCGTGCTCCAGGGCCACGATCGGACCGTCGCGGAACAGGTACCGGCGCAAGGCGGCGTCGAGGGCGGGATCGTGGCGGCGCAGCCATTCGAGGGTCATCGCCGCATGCTCCTTCTCCTCGTCGCGGTTGTGGGCCAGCACGGCGGCCAGCTCGCCGTCAGCGGTGGCCGCCACCCGCTGGTCGTACCAGTCGACGGCTTCGAGCTCCTCCATGATCGACGCGATCGCCCGGTGACGGTCGACACCTGTCGCGCCGAGGACCTCGGGGTCCTCATGCAGCGTGTTGCTGTTCTCACCCACGGCCACCCTCTCGCTTCGACGAACGTCCTGGGCAGGACCGGACCAGGTTCACCTACCCAGTCGAGGGCTGTTCGCACCGTCGGGCCAGCGGCCCGGAGAACCCAGCGGGCCGGGCCAGCCGGCTCGGCCCGGAGAACCCAGCGGGCCGGGCCAGCCGGCTCGGCCCGGAGAACCTAGCTGCCGAGCTGCTCGGCCGGGACGGTGCCGAGCCTCCCGTGCTGGTAGTCCTCGAAGGCCTCGGCGATCTCGGCGCGGCTGTTCATGACGAACGGCCCGTAGGCCACCACCGGCTCTCGGATGGGTCGGCCGCCGAGCAGCAGCACCTCGAGCTGCGGGGTGCGGGTCTCCTGGCGGGGGTCGGCCCGCAGGGTGAGCGCCTCGCCGGCGCCGAGCACGGCCAGCTGACCAGTGCCGATGGCTGCGGCCTGCGGGCCGACGCTGCCCCGACCACCGAGCACGTAGACCAGCGCGTTGAGCTTCGCCGGCCACGGCAGACGCAGCTCGGCGCCGGGGGCCAGGCTGGCGTGGGCCAAGACGATGGGTGTGTGGGTGACGCCGGGCCCCTGGTGGCCGGCCACCGATCCGGCGATGACCCGGATCAGCGCACCGCCGTCGGGGGAGGCCACGAGGGCCACCCGCTCCCGGCCGATGTCCTGGTAGCGGGGAGCGATCCGCTTGTCGCGGGCAGGCAGGTTGACCCACAGCTGGATGCCGTGGAACAGCCCGCCGCTCGCCACCAGGGTCTCGGGTGGCCGTTCGATGTGCAAGATGCCGGCTCCGGCCGTCATCCACTGGGTGTCGCCGTCGGTGATGAGCCCGCCGCCGCCGGTGGAGTCCTGGTGCTGGAAGGTGCCGTCGATCATGTAGGTGACGGTCTCGAAGCCGCGGTGAGGATGCCACGGGGTGCCCTTGGGCTCGCCGGGGGCGTACTCGACCTCACCCATCTGGTCCATGTGGATGAACGGGTCGAGGCGCGTGGCGGACACCCCGGCGAAGGCGCGCCGCACCGGGAACCCCTCCCCTTCGAAGCCGGCGGGGGCGGTGGTGACCGACAGCACCGGCCGGATGGTGGCGGTCGGCGCCGGGGCGGGCAGCTGCGGCAAGGTGTGCAGATCGTTGACGGTGACTGCGGGCATGAGACCTCCTCAGGGTGCCGGCCCGGCGGCCCGGGCCGTCGGCACGCCATGGACGGCACCGGGCTGGTGCCGTGGCGCCGCCGCACGCCGGTGCGGCGGCTCGTTCCCCCACAACCGTCTTTGCGGCCGCAACATTCCCGAGCAGGCGGTGGGGCGGTCGGCGCCGGATCCCTCCCGGCGGGTGGTGGGGTCAGGCCAGGACCGGCACCCAGCCCCGGCCGGGCAGGTAGCGGCGGATGACCCGGGCCGGCGCTCCGATGGCGACGCAGTGGTCGGGCAGCGGGCCGGTGACGACCGAGCCGGCCCCGACGGTGACGTGGCAGCCGATGGAGGCGCCGGGGAGCACCACCACCCCGGCGCCGAGCCAGCTGCCAGAGCCGATGCGGACCGGGGCGTCCTCGGGCCACTGCTGCCCGATGGGCACGTCGGGATCCCGGTAGACGTGGTTCTCGTCGGTGATGTACACGTACGGCCCGGTCTGGATGTCGTCGCCGATGTCGATGCTGAAGTGGCCGACGATGTGGCTGCCGCGGCCGATGACGGTGCGGTCCCCGATGGACACCACCGGGTCGGTGACCATCTGCTGGCCGGGAGCCATGCCGGCCGTCAGCGTCACCCAGGGGCCGATGAGGCTGTCGCGGCCGATGCGGATGCTCGACTCGTTGTAGATGGCACCGGGCGGAAAGGCCAGCAGGCTGCCAGGGCCGAAGGCGCCGAAACGTCGGGCGCGGGGATGGTCGGGGCCGATGGCGCCCAGCTCCGCCGCCCATCCATGGGCGGCGGCCAGGCCGGAGGCGGCCAGGTGCCGCACCCAGCGGGGCAGGTGGCGCGGCGGGGGCACGCCGGCACGCTAGCGGGGCCCGGACGGCACCCACCACCTGGCCCTGACCGGCACCACGATCGACGCCTATGACCCCGCGTGGCGGCATCACCCGCTACGGTGCCGGTGGGCGGCCGGCCGGCCGCTCTCGTCCGGAGCCTGGCGGCGGCCCGGCGGCGCCCAGATCGCGGTGGCCCCAGGAGGAGACCGTTGGCGAACGATGACAGCCCCGGCGGCCGGCCTCTCGCCGGCCGGAGGAGGGGCCGGCGAGGTCGTCACGCCCGCCAGAGCGGCTCCATGCGGGCGGCGCTGACCGTGCTCACCACCCTGGTGGTGCTGGGCGCGGCGGCCGAGGTCGGGGTGGTCGTCTCCCGCCACCACCGCTCGGCCACGGCAGCCCCGCTCTCGTCGACGACGCCGCCCTCCACCGGCTCGAGCACCACCACCACCACGACGGCCAACGGCCCGGACTGCCCGCTGACGGGCACTCCCGCCCCGGGGGGGACGGTGCCCCAGCGCCCTGCGCTGGCCATGAAGGTGGACAACTATCCGACGGCCCGCCCCCAGAGCGGCCTCGACCACGCCGACATCGTGTTCGAGGAGCCCGTCGAGGGCGGCATCACCCGGCTGGTGGCCGTCTTCCAGTGCCACCAGGGCGGGCTGGTCGGGCCGCTGCGCTCGGCGCGCTACCCCGATCTGGGCATCGCCGACCTGCTGAGCCGGCCGATCTTCGCCCATGTCGGTGGCATCAACCCCATCCTCTCCCTGATCCGCTCGGGCAACCTGGTCGACCGCGATCTGCGCGGCTGGAACATCACCCAGCACCCGCCGGGGCGCGTCGCTCCCTACGACACCTACGCCACCACCGCGGCGACCTGGGCAACCCTTCCGAGCGACCACACCCCGCCGGCCCCGGTGTTCAGCTATGGCCCAGCCCCCCAGGGTTCGCCGGTGTTGCAGGTCCACATCCCGTTCTCGTGGGCCAGCGACGAGACCTGGACCTGGTCGGCGCAGACCAGCAGCTGGCACCTGGCCTACAGCGGGGTTCCCGCCGCCAACGCCGACGGCACCCCGGTGACGGCCACCAACGTCGTCGTCCAGACGGTGCAGACCTCCGTGGGCCCGTGGGTCGAGAACAGCCTGGGGGCCCACGAGGTCGAGGTGAACGCCACCAGCGGCGGCCCGGTGCTGGTGCTGCGCAACGGTGAAGCCATCACCGGGACCTGGTCCCGGGCGTCGCTCGGCGCACCGCTGCGGCTGACCACCACCGGCGGCGCACCGCTGCCCCTGGCACCGGGCACCACCTGGGTGTCGATGGTGCCGTCGCAGATCCCGGTCACCGCGGCCCCGGCCGGCTGAGCAGCCGACCGGGGCCGCGACCTGCCTCGGTCAGCTCAATCGAGGCTGATGGGGATGTCGTCGGGATCCATCTCCGACGCCGCCCCGACGGTGGCGGTGGCCGAGACCGTGGCTCCGGCCATCTGGGTCCGGATCCGCTCGTTGAGCTCCACCAGCAGCTCCGGGGTGGTCCGCAGGAACTCCTTGGCCTTTTCGCGGCCTTGGCCGAGCTGCTCACCTTCGTAGGTGAACCAGGCCCCCGACTTCTTGATGAGCCCCAGCTCCACCCCCACATCGAGGAGGGATCCCTCCCGGCTGATGCCGGTGCCGTACATGATGTCGAACTCCGCCTGCTTGAACGGGGGGGCCGTCTTGTTCTTGACCACCTTCACCCGGGTGCGGCTGCCGACGGTGTCGGGCCCGTTCTTGATGGCTTCGACCCGCCGGATGTCGAGGCGGACCGAGGCGTAGAACTTGAGGGCCTTGCCGCCGGTGGTGACCTCGGGCGAGCCGTAGACGACACCGATCTTCTCACGCAGCTGGTTGATGAAGATGGCGATGGTGTTGGTCTTCGACAACGTGCCGGTCAGCTTGCGCAGCGCCTGGGACATCAGCCTGGCCTGCAGGCCGACGTGGGAGTCCCCCATCTCCCCTTCGATCTCGGCCCGGGGGGTGAGGGCGGCCACCGAGTCCACCACCAGCACGTCGAGCGCCCCCGAGCGCACCAGCATGTCGGCGATCTCGAGGGCCTGCTCGCCGGTGTCGGGCTGGGAGATGAGCAGGTCATCGATGTTGACGCCGATGGCGCTGGCGTAGACGGGGTCCATGGCGTGCTCGGCATCGATGTAGGCGCAGATGCCGCCGTTGCGCTGCGCCTCCGCCACCACGTGCATGGCCAGCGTCGACTTGCCCGAGGACTCGGGCCCGTAGATCTCCACGATCCGCCCCCGGGGCAGGCCACCGATCCCCAGCGCCAGGTCGAGGGCCATGGCCCCCGTCGAGATCGACTCGATCCCCATGTTGGCGTTCTCGCTCATGCGCATGACCGAGCCCTTGCCGAACTGCTTGTCGATCTGCGCCAGGGCCATGTCGAGCGCCTTCTCACGTTCCATCCGGCTGTCTCTCCTCGTTGCTGCATCCATGTCCGCTCCGAACCGCCAGCGACCCTAGGGACGGGGTGTAACGGGGAACCCTGCGGCGACCCAGACTGTAGCGGCGAACGTGTGTTCGGGGGTGGATGCCGGAGGACGCAGCCCCCCACAAGAGCCCTACGGACTCACAACAAGCAGGTTGGCCACTCCGGTCCCGGTGCGGTCACTGAAGGTGGTGCCGCCAGCGACCGATGGTTGTTGCGTGGACGATCCCAGGCGTTCCGCCGCGGCACAGGGCTCGGGGCCGGGCCCTGAAGGCAGCGACCCCTGGCTGGCCGCCATCGCCGAGGTGCTTGGCGGCGGTGGCCTGCGTCTGGCCATGCAGCCCATCGTCGACCTGGTCCGGGGGGTGACCGTCGGCTACGAGGCCCTGTCGCGCTTCGAGGGGCCGCCGAGCGCTCCTCCCGACGTCTGGTTCGCCCAAGCCAAGGCACTCGGCCTCGGAGCCGCCCTCGACGCGCTGGCCGTCCACCTGGCGCTGGGGCTGCGCCGGGCGTTGCCGGGCGGGGCCTTCCTGTCGCTCAACGTCGATCCCGGTCACCTCACCGACCCCGACCTGACCGAGGTCTTCCGCCGGGCCGACAGCCTCGACGGCCTGGTGGTCGAGCTGACCGAGCGGGCCGGGGTCGGCGACTACGACGCCTTGTCGCGGCGGCTGCAGATCCTGCGTGAGCGGGGGGCGAGGGTGACGGTGGACGACGTCGGCACGAGCGAGGGCGGGGTGCAGTGGCTGACCGTGGTGGCTCCGGACTTCGTCCGGCTCGACCGCTCCGGCGTCATCGGGATCGACACCGACGAGACCAAGCGGGCCGTGGTTGAGATGCTGGGGACCTTCGCCGGCACCATCGGCGCCCAGGTGGTGGCCGAGGGGATCGAGCGCCAAGAGGAGCTCGACGCCCTGGTGATGCTGGGCGTGCCGCTCGGGCAGGGCTACCTGCTCGGCCGGCCGTCGGTGGTCGACTGGGCCGACGTCGACCCCGCCATCGCCGACCGGCTGCGGGCCCGGGCCGAGCGGCCGCCGGTCACCCGCCACGGGACCGTGCCGGCCTGACCCGGATCTCCGTGCCGCCCTGACCGGCCAGCCGGATCGCGGTGCGGGGCGCGCCGGGCACCGAACGGCCCGAGCGCCCGGCAGCGGCGCCGGGTGGTCAACCGCGTCGATGACCGCCGGGCTCGCCGTCGACCACCGTGTCGCCGGCAGCCTGTCCCCCGGTGGGGGCCGTGTCACCGCCGGGCTCGCCGTCGACCACCGTGTCACCGGCAGCCTGTCCCCCGGTGGGGGCCGTGTCGCCGGCGGGCCACGCCTCGGCGACCGCCTCGGGCTGGTCGCGACGTGCTCGCTGGCGCACCTTGGGCCGCACCCCCCTGGCCCGCACCGCTGGCGGGATGGCGTCCACGATGCGCTGCAGCTGCTCCTCGGCACGGGCGGTGGCTTCGGCCACCTCGTCCTCGGAGCGCAGGATCCGGAACCCGCCCCGGGTGGTGGGCGCCGTCCGTGGCGGCGGCGGCTTGGCCCGCACCCTGTCCGCCGGCCGCGGTTCGGGCTCCACCCGGTCGCGCCGCAACTCCGGCTCGCCGTTCGGCTGCTCGGGGCTCCGACCGAGCGGGTCGGGAAGCTGGTCATGCCTACGACGAAACGGCGTCACTGAGAGCTGACGATACCCCCTCCACCGGGACGGACGACCGGCGGGCCGGCGCCTCGTGACGACCAGCGGGCTGCGGTCAACCACCAGCCGGCGCCTCGGACCCACCAGCCTGCGCCTCGGACCCACCAGCCGGCGCCTCGGAACGGGCGGCAGGTCCGGCTGGGGCAGCTGGGGCGGCGGCCGAACGGGTCAGGTGGCGACGCAGCAGGTCGAGAGCTGAGATGCAGGCCAGCTGCCGCACCCGCTCGCGGTCCCCCGGCAGGTGCAGCTCGGTGCACGACACCACCCCGGCGGCGTCGGCCAGGCCGATGAAGACAGTGCCCGGCGGCCGCCCGTCCTGCGGTTCGGGGCCGGCCACCCCGGTCAGCGACAGGCCGACGTCGGCACCCAGCACCCGGCGGGCGCCCTCGGCCATGGCCGAGGCGGCCGCCTCGCCCACCACGGGGCCTTCGGGCACGCCGAGCAGGTCGAACTTGACGTCGGAGGCGTAGCTGACGATGCCCCCTCGGAACCAGGTGCTGGCGCCGGGGACGCCCACCAACCGCGAGCCGACCAGTCCGCCGGTCAGCGACTCGGCCAGGGCCAAGGTGGCTCCCCGGACCTGGAGCTGGGCGGCCACGGCCGACTCCATCGTCTCGGCGTCGACGCCGAACACCGCCTCGCCGAGCAGGGACCGCACCTGGGTCTCCTCGGCCTGCAGCAGGGCGGCGGCGGCGGCGGTGTCGGTGGCCCGGGCGGTGATGCGCACCTTGATCCCCTCGATGCCGCTGGCCAGCAGGGCGATGGTGGGGTTGGCTCCCTCGGCGTCGAGGGCGGCGACCCGGGGCTGCAGCAGCTCCCCCACCCGCGACTCGCTCAAGCCCCAGGTGCGCACCACACGGCTGACGATGACGCCTTGGAGCCCTTCTTGCGCCTGGCGGCGGCGCAGGTCGGGGAGGACGGCCCGGGTGAACATCTCGGCCAGCTCGTAGGGCACCCCGGGCAGGGCGTAGACGACCTTGTTCCCCACCGGGCAGATGAGGCCCGGGGCGGTTCCCAGCTGCTGGGGGATGACGGTGGCGCCGTCGGGCACGTCGGCCTGGCGCAGGTTGCTGTCGGGCATGGTGCGCCGGCGCGCCGTGAACAGCCCGGCGATGCGCTCGGCCACCTCGGGGTCGCGGTGCAGGCCGACGTTCATCACCTCGGCGATGGCCTGGCGGGTGATGTCGTCGTGGGTGGGGCCCAGCCCGCCGCACACCACCACCCCGTCGCTGCGGGCCAAGGCGGTGCGCAGAGCCAGCACGATCCGGGCCTGGTTGTCCCCGACGGCCTGGTGGAAGAAGGAGTCCACCCCGGCCAGGGCCAGCTGCTCGCCCAGCCAGGCGCCGTTGGTGTCGGCGATCTGGCCGAGCAGCAGCTCGGTGCCGACGGCCAGCACCTCCACCCTCACAGCCGGCCTCCCCACGGCCGCCGTCGGCCGCCGGCCGCCGTGGTGACGGGCAGGGGACCCTGGAGGTATCGGTGCTTCACCGGCCACCTCCTCCCCCGCTGACCGGGTTCCGGCCTCGGCCCCGGCGCCTCACCGGCGGCCTCGGGCCGCCCGGCGCCCAGCGCCCAGGTACTGCAGCCCGGTGACCACGGTCAACCCCGCCGCCAGCCACAGCCCGGCGGCCAGCACGGTGTGGTGCGGCGCCACCGGCGGCAGCAGGCACAGGCCGACGGCCAGGTCCTGGACCAGGGTCTTGATCTTGGCCGAGCGGCGGGCCGGGACCGAGATGCCGCGGCGGCTCAGAACCGTCCGGTACAGCTGCATCCACAGCTCGCGGGCGCCGATGAGCAGCACCGGCCACCACGACACCTCGCCGCGGGCGGCGAAGACGGCCAGCGCCCCGAGCACCAGCGCCTTGTCGGCCAGCGGGTCGAGGAAGGCGCCGGAGCTGGTGGTGCCCTGACGCCGGGCGATCCAGCCGTCGACGCCGTCGGTGGCCGCCACGGCGAAGCCGACGGCAAAGGCGGCGTAGCTGGGGCCCGACACCGCCACCATGACCACCAGCACCGGGGTGGCCAGCAGGCGCGCCGCCGTGATGGCGTTGGCCGGGGTGGCCAACGCCGAGGGGCCGAAGGTGGAGGGCCGCTCCGCTCCCGACGACAGCGACGTCACCGTTCGGCTCTCACGGTGCGCCACCGCCGGCGCCGGCGGCCGGTGCGGCCCACAGGTCGGGGCCGGCGGCCGGTGCGGCCCACAGGTCGGGGCCGGCGGCCGGTGCGGCCCACAGGTCGGGGCCGGCGGCGGCGGTGACCCGCACGTGGTGGAAGGCGCCGACGGCCAGCGACGGCGGCACCTGCACCACCCCGTCGATGTCGGGGGCCTCGCGGTGGGAGCGGGCCACGCCGGAGCGGTCGACCAGCACCTGCAGCGTGTCGCCGACCAGGGCGGCCCGGCGGTGGGCGGTGACGGCGTCCTGCAGCTCGGCGCACTCCCGGAGCCGTTCGAGGGCGAGCTCGGGCGGCACCTGGCCGGTGAGGCCGGCGGCGTGGGTGCCGGGCTCGCACGAGAACGGGAAGAACCCGGCCCAGTCGAGCTGGGCTGCCTCGAGGAAGGCCAGGAGCTGGTCGTGGTCCTCCTCGGTCTCGCCCGGATAGCCGAGGATGAACGAGGAGCGCAGGGCGGCGTCGGGTGCGGCGGCCCGGATGGCGGCGATGCGCTCCAGGAAGCGCTCGGCCTCGCCCCAGCGCCGCATGCGGCGCACCAGGGGACGCGACACGTGCTGCAGCGACAGGTCGAAGTAGGGCACCCCGGTGGCGACGATGGCGTCGACCAGAGCGTCGTCGAGCGACGAGGGGTAGAGGTACAGGAGCCGCACCCGCGCCACCTGGGCCGACAGGCGGCGGATGAGGTCGATGATGGGCCGCCGGGCCCCCCGGCTCCGGGTGGTGCTGGGGTCGTCGCGGTCGGCGCCCCACGAGGCCAGGTCCTGGGCGACGAGGACGACCTCCTGGACGTGGGGACCGAGAGCGCTCACCTCCTGCAGCACGGCGTCGGCCGGGCGCGACCGCTGGGTGCCGCGGAACGACGGGATGGCGCAGAAGCCGCAGCGGCGGTCGCAGCCTTCGGCCACCTTCACGTAGGCCCAGGGGGCGGCGGCCGGTGGGCGAGGCAGGTTGAGCAGGTCGAACGGCGGCGGTTCGCCTGACCCGGCGGTCGGGGTCGGGGTCGGGGTGCGGTGGTGCGCACCCAGCGCCAGCGGGGCGCCGGGGCCGCGGCGCGCGGGCCGCAGGGTGACGGGCACGCCGAAGCCGGCCACCAGGTCGACCTCGGGCAGGGCGGCGGCCAGCTCCGGGCCGTGACGCTGGGCCAGGCACCCGGTGACCACCAGCCGGGCGCCGGGCCGGCGGACGTCGCTGAGCTGCAGGATGGTGTCGACCGACTCCTGACGGGCCGCCTCGATGAAGGCGCAGGTGTTCACCACCACCAGATCGGCCTCCTCGGCGGAGCCGGCCGGGACCAGGCCGTCGGCCAGCAGGGTGCCGCCGAGCTTGTCCGAGTCGACCTGGTTCTTGGGACAGCCCAGCGTCTCCACCCAGTAGCGCTCGGCCATCCCCCCAATCTACCGGCACCCTGCGACTTCGCCCGCTGCCGCCGACACCGACCGTGGCCGCCCGGCCGTGGGGCAGCGCCGCCCCCCACCCCGCACCAACGCCCACGGACGCCGCTCGCACCCAGGAACCTCGCTCGACGCCACACAGCCGCCGAGGTGGCGGGGATGGGCGGCTGACCGGCGCCTGCTGCTGGCCTAAGCTCTGCCGCCAGGGAGGAGCCTTGGATCCCTGTGCTCCCGGCGACGGGAGGTGGGAGGGCTTCCCGCTGGAGAGGTGCGAGAGCGGCCGAATCGGACTCACTGCTAATGAGTTGACCTGGGAGACTGGGTCCGAGGGTTCAAATCCCTCCCTCTCCGCTGCACAGGCTCTGACCAGGGAAGACGCCGGCGACACCGTCGCCGGCGTCTTCCGTTGGCGGCCACTGGTCGCCGAGAGCCGCCCGGTCATCGTGCAGCTGAACGGTCATCCTGCAGCTGCACCGGCGCGTGGCGGCTTCTCCGGGGCCGGCCGGTGGGGCCAATCCGGGGTCCGGTCGTCTCGTCTCGTCGCCACCGTGGAGCGCCGGCCGTGGTGCTCGCCGCCGCGGCATCGAGGACGAGCCGGCTCGGGTTCCGGGGGAGCACCGCCGCTTGCGTCGGATGCCACACGTCAACTGCTTCTCCGGCACCTTCGCCTCCCGCGACAGCGCGGCGAGCTCACGCGCCGACGAAGCTGCAACACGTCCAGCCGACCTGCGCTTCGACGACTCCCAGCCGCTCTGGAGCCCCGCCTCGGCCGGGCTCTGCGGCGTCACACCCGAGCGGTAGGGTCCGCCTCGTGGATCGCCGACGCCCACCTGCCGCACCAGGCACCAGCCAACGTCGCGCCTGAGGCTCCGTGCTGGTCGTCCACCGCGCCGAACGGTCCGATCTGCTGGCCGACCTGCTCGGCGGTCTGCTGGCCACACCGCTGCCCGACCCGCTGGCCGCCGACATCGTCTCGGTGCCGACCCGTGGGGTGGAGCGGTGGCTCACCCAGCAGCTGGCCGGGCGTCTCGGCAGCCGCCCCGGGCGGAACGACGGGGTGTGCGCCAACGTCGAGCTCCCCTTTCCCGGCACGCTGGTGCGCCGGGTGCTGGCCGAGGCCGGCGGCGAGGACCCGGCCGTCAGCCGCTGGGCGCCGGAGCGTCTGACCTGGCCGCTGCTCGAGGTGGTGGACGGGCATCTCGACGAGCCGTGGCTGGCTCCGCTGGCCCGCCACCTGCAGGCCGGAGCCGGCGGCAGTGAGGAGCGACGCCTGGCCAGCCTCCGCCACCTCGCCGATCTCTACGACCGCTACGGCGTGCACCGCCCCGAGCTCCTGCTCGCCTGGGCCGACGGCGACGACGGCG
Organism: Actinomycetes bacterium; assembly: GCA_021848085.1. Taxonomy (GTDB): domain Bacteria; phylum Actinomycetota; class Acidimicrobiia; order Acidimicrobiales; family UBA8190; genus JAJZNB01. The sequence continues at coordinate 6,470 of JAJZNB010000058.1, read as the reverse complement.
CCATCCCCGCCTCGGCCGCCTGGCAGGCCGAGCTGTGGCGGCGTCTGCGGGCCCATGTCGGCCGGGCCAGCCCGGCCGAGCAGCTCCGCGACGGCTGCCGGGAGCTGCGCCAGGGCCGGGCCGCCCTCACCCTGCCCGACCGGGTGGCGCTGTTCGGCCTCACCCGGCTCCCGGCCAGCCACCTCGCGGTGCTCAGCGCCCTCGGCGCGGTGCGCGACGTCCACCTCTTCCTCCTGCACCCCTCGGCGGCGCTGTGGGAGCGATGCCAGGACATCGTCCTGCCGCCGGGCGGCCAGTCGCGGCGCGACGACCCGAGCCGCAACCTCGTCGAGCATCCGATCCTCGCCTCATGGGGCCGCGACGCCCGCGAGATGCAGCTGGTGCTCAGCTCCGCAGCCGCCGTCGCCGGTGAGCACCGGCGGATCCAGAGCCCGCCCCGCACCCTGCTCCAGCGCCTGCAGCTCGACATCGGCCACAACCTCGCCCCGCCGGGCCCGCCCCTGCCGGGCGGGGGCGACACCCGGTTCGTCCTCGACCCCGGCGACGACAGCGTGCAGCTCCACGCCTGCCACGGGCGCGCCCGGCAGGTCGAGGTGGTGCGCGACACGGTGCTGCACCTGCTGGCCACCGAACCCGACCTCGAGCCGCGCCACGTCATCGTCCTGTGTCCCGACGTCGAGACCTTCGCCCCGCTGGTCGACGCCGCCTTCGCCTGCACCGCCGACGACGGCACCGCCGCTGACGACAGCACCCACGGCACCGCCGGAGAACCCCCAGGCGAGGCGTCGCTGCCCCGGCTGCCGGTGCGGGTGGCCGACCGTTCGCTGCGCCAGACGAACCCGCTGCTCGAGCTGGCCGCGACGCTGCTCGAGCTGGCCGCGGCCCGGATGACGGCGAGCGAGGTGGTCGATGTGGCCAGCCGGCCGCCGGTGCGGCGACGCTTCGCTCTCGGCGACGATGACCTGCGACGCCTGGAGCGCTGGTCGGCGGCCTCAGGCGTGCGCTGGGGTCTCGACGCGCCGCATCGGCGGCCCTACGAGCTGCAGGCGGTGGCGGCCAACACCTGGGCGGCCGGGCTCGACCGGCTCGCCCTGGGGGCCGCCATGACCGAAGAGGGCGGGCGGCGCTTCGGCGGGGTGCTGCCCCTCGACGACGTCCCCCCCGGCGATCTCGTGCTGGCCGGACGCCTGGCCGAGCTCGTCGACCGGCTGGCCGCCGCCGTCGACGCCTTGTCGACGCCCAAACCCGTCGACGCCTGGTGCGCGGCGCTCACCGAAGCCGTCGACGCCTGCGGAACGACCTCCGAGGCCGACATCTGGCAGCGGGCTCAGCTCGGCCGGGTGCTGACGGAGGTGGTCGACGAGGCCACCGGACCCGGCGGCCCGAGCCAGGTCCTGCTGACCCGGGCCGAGGTCGCCGAGCTGCTCGGCGAGCGGCTGCAGGGGCGCCCCACCCGGGCCAACTTCCGCACCGGGGAGGTCACCTTGTGCAGCCTCGTCCCCATGCGGGCCGTGCCGCACCAGGTGGTTTGCCTGCTCGGCATCGACGACGGGGTCTTCCCCCGTGCCGGCGCCCGAGACGGAGACGACCTGCTGCTGGTCGACCCCCGCCTCGGGGAGCGCGACCCGAGGAGTGAGGAGCGCCAGCTCCTGCTCGACGCCGTCCTGGCTGCCACCGGCCACCTCGTCGTGGCCTACTCCGGCCGCGACGAGCGCACCAACATCGAACGGCCGCCGGCCGTCCCGGTCGGCGAGCTGCTCGAGGTGATCGACCGCACGGCGGTGGCCGCCGACGGCTCGTCGGCGGCCCAGGCGGTGGTGGTGCACCATCCGCTGCAGCCCTTCGACCCGCGCAACTTCACCGTCGGGGCGCTGCGGCCCGAGCGGCCGTTCGGCTTCGACCCGACGAGCTTCGGCGGGGCCCGGGCTCTCGAAGGCCACCGTCGCCCGCCGACCCGGTTCCTCGACGGCCCCCTGCCCGGGCTCGACTGCTCCACCCTGGAGCTCGCCGACCTCGAAGCGTTCCTGCGCCATCCCGTCGGCGCCTTCCTCCGCCAGCGGCTCGGCTTCGTGCCCGGCGACAGCGACCGGCCTCTCGACGACGCCCTGCCGGTGGAGCTCGACGCGCTGGCCGAGTGGGCCGTCGGGGAGCGACTGCTGGCCGCCCGCCTGGCCGGCACCGACCTGCAGGAGGCTGCCGAAGCCGAACGGGCCCGCGGCACGCTGCCGCCTGGCGCTCTGGCCGACGCCGTGCTCGAGCCGGTCCTGGCCATCGTCGAAGCCATCGCCGGCGCCAGCGCGGCCGTCGAGGCCGGCACCGTAGCTCCGGTCGACGTGACCCTGCCCTCAGGGACCCGCCTGGTGGGAGCGGTGCCGGATCTCCACGGCGACGTGCTGTGCCGGGCCGGGTACCGGCGGCTGTCGGGCGGCGACCGGCTGCTGGCGTGGGTGCGGCTGCTGGCCCTGTGTGCCACCGACCCCGAGCGCCCCCGCACGGCGCGGACGGCGGGACGGCTCCGCCAGGCCGACCCCACCGACCCGGTCCGGATCAGCGTGGCCACCATCGACCAGCTCGGCGCCAGCCCTGCCGAGCGCCGGGCGGCGGCCGAAGCGCACCTCGAGACGCTCGTCGACCTGTACCGCCGAGGGGTGTGTGAACCACTGCCGCTGTACCCCAGGACCTCCCTCGCCTGGGCCGAGGCGGTGCGGCGCCGGGTCGACCCCGAGCAGGCGGCGGGCCAGGCATGGCGCAGCGGCTGGGGGACCCGCGGCGAGGACGCCGACCGGCGCCATCAGGAGGTCCACGGCGGCATCGTCGAGCTGGCCGTGCTGCTGGTCGCGCGGCCCCGACCCGACGAGGGCGGCGACGGGTGGGCCGCCGACGAGACGTCGCGCCTGGGACGCTACGCCCGGCGCCTGTGGGACGGGCTGCTGGCCCACGAGCGGGTGGAGGACCGGTGACCGCCCCGGCGGCACCAGCCGAGAAGGTGGTCCCCTTCGAGCTGTACGGGCCGCTGCCGTCGGGAACCATCCTGCTCGAGGCCAGCGCCGGCACCGGCAAGACCTACGCCATCGCCACCCTGGCGGCGCGCTTCGTGGCCGAGGGCTGGCCCCTCGAGCGCCTCCTGGTCATCACCTTCACCCGGGCGGCCACCAGTGAGCTGCGCGCCCGGGTGCGCGACCGGCTGCTGGCCGGGCGCGACGGGCTGGAGCGGGCCCTGGCCGGCGACGAGGCCGCCGCCGCCTCTGACGAGCTCGTCGCCCTGCTGGGCCAAGGGGACCGGGCCGACGTCACCGCCCGCCGGGACCGGCTCGACCGGGCGCTGGCCGGCTTCGACGCGGCGACCATCGAGACGACCCACGGCTTCTGCCATCGGGTGCTGACCGAGCTCGGGGTGGCCGGTGAGGCGGCCCGCTCCCTGCGGCTCGTCGAGGACGTCGGCGACCTGCTCGAACAGGTCGTCGACGACCTGTTCATCCGCAAGTACGTCGGCCGCGGCCACCCCGACCTCAGCCGCCGCGACGCCCTCGCCGTGGCCCGCGCCGTGCTCGGGCACCCGTCGGCCCGCCTGACCCCGCCGCTCGGCGACGGCGCCGACCTGGCCTCCCTCCGACGGCGCCTGGCCGAGGCGGTCCGCCACGAGACCGACCGGCGCAAGCGGGCCGCTGGGATGCTCACCTACGACGACGTGCTGCTGCGCCTGCGCGACACCCTGGCCGACGAGCGGCGCGGCCCCGCCGCCTGCACCCGCCTGCGCAGCCGCTACCAGATCGTCCTCATCGACGAGTTCCAGGACACCGACCCGGTCCAGTGGGAGATCGTCCGGCGGGCCTTCGGTGACGGGGTGGCCAGCCTGGTCCTCATCGGCGACCCCAAGCAGGCCATCTACGCCTTCCGCGGCGCCGATGTCCACGCCTACCTCGACGCGGCGCGCGCCGCCACCAGGCGGGCCACCCTGGCCGTCAACTGGCGCAGCGACGGCCCGCTGGTCCGCGCCCTCGACGCCGTGTTCCTCGACACCGAGCTCGGCGACGCCGACATCGTCTACCGCCACGTCGCCCCCGCCGCCCGCAACGACACCGCCCGGCTGCGTGGCGCGCCGGTCGACGCGGCGCTGCGGATCCGGCAGGTGCGGCGCGGCGCCGTCGAGCCCACCGGACGCGGCGACCCCCGCGCCGACCCCGCCCGCCGGTTCGTGGCCGACGACCTGGCTGGCGAGGTTGCCGCCCTGCTCGGCTCGCCCGCCGAGGTGGAGAGCGACAACCCCGACGGCGCCACCCGCCGCCAGCCGGTGCAGCCCGGCCACCTCGCCGTGCTGGTCCGGACCAACCGGCAGGCGGCCCTGGTGCGCAACGCCCTGTCCGCCAGGGGGGTGCCGGCCGTGGTGGTCGCCCCCGGCAGCGTCTTCACCACCGCCCAGGCCGACGAGTGGCTGCGGCTCCTCGAGGCGCTCGAACAGCCGACCTCGCGGACACGAGCGGCCGCCGCCGCTCGCACCTGCTTCCTCGGCTGGGACGCCCGCCGGCTGGCCCTGGCCGACGACGAAGAGCTCGACCGCCTCCACGGCCAGCTCCACCAGTGGGTGTCGGTGCTGCGCCGCCGCGGCGTCGCCTCGCTGCTGGCAGCCGTCGAAGCTGCCACCGCCCTCCCGGCCCGGCTGTTGGCCGGCGACGACGGCGAGCGGCTGCTGACCGACCTGCACCACGTCGCCGAGCTGCTCCACGCCCAGGCCACCCGGACCGGGTTCGGGCCCGCCGCCCTGGCCACCTGGCTGCGGGAGCGGATGGTCGAGGCCGATGGCCCGGCGGCGGGCGACACCAGCGCCGAGGAGCGCAGCCGTCGCCTCGAGTCCGACGCCGCAGCCGTGCAGGTGCTGACCATCCACCGCAGCAAGGGCCTGGAGTTCCCCGTCGTGTACTGCCCGTTCCCGTGGGACACCGGCACCAGCAACGACGCCTTCCCGGTCTTCCACGACCCCGACGCCGCCGGAGCCCGCACCCTCGACGTCGGCGGGAGCCGCCCCGGCTTCTCCGCCCATCTGCAGCTGGCCCAGGCCGAGGCCCGCGGCGAGGACCTCCGCCTGCTCTACGTAGCCCTCACCCGGGCCCGTCACCAGGTGGTGTGCTGGTGGGCTCCGACCCGCGGCGCCGGCCGCTCCCCGCTCGGGCGGCTGCTGTTCAGCCGCGAACCCGGCGGGGCGGTGGGCGAGGGGCGCCGCAGCCCCGACGACGACCGCGTCGCTGACCGTCTGGCCGCGCTGGCCGACGCCGCGCCCGACTGCATCGCCGTCGAGACGGCCGCGCCCTGCGCCGTCACCTACCGGCCCGCCCCCGTCCGGCGCGGCGAGCTCGCCTTGGCCCGGCTCGACCGCCAGCTCGACACCACCTGGCGCCGCCACTCCTACACCTCGCTGACCGCGGTGGCCCACGACGCCGTCGACACCGGTGAGGAGACGACCGACGACGAGGCGCTGGCAGACGGGGCGTTGGCAGACGCTGGGCAGGCAGACGCTGGGCAGGCAGACGCTGGGCAGGCAGACGCTGGGCAGGTAGACGCTGCTTCCGCCGGCGACCAGGGCGGTGCCCTGCGGGCCGTCCCTGCCCTGCTCGGCGCCGCCCCCGGCGGCACCGCCTTCGGGACCCTGGTCCACCGGGTGCTCGAACACGCCGACTTCCATGCCGCGGACCTCACCGCAGAGCTGCGCGCCGCGCTCGACGCCGCCTTGGCGGCGCAACGGGTCGACGTCGGCGACCGCCAGGTGCTGGTCGAAGGCCTGGCCCGGGCGCTCCGCACCCCATTGGGGCCGGCGCTCGGCGAGCTCCGCCTCGACCAGCTGACCCGGGCCGACCGCCTCGACGAGCTCGGCTTCGAGCTCCCCCTCGTCGGCGGGGACCATCCCACGGCCCACCTCGACCCCGAGGCGCTCGGTGAGCTGCTGACGGCCCACCTCGATCCCGACGACCCGCTGGCCGCCTACGCCGGGCGGCTGGCCGACCCCGCCATCCAGGCCAGCCTGCGCGGCTATCTGACCGGCAGCCTCGACCTGGTGCTGCGCACCCCCGACGGCGCCTTCGCCGTGTGCGACTACAAGACCAACCGGCTGGCCTCCGGCGACGGGCCCCTCGCCGCCCACGACTACCGGCCGGCGGCCCTGACCGAGGAGATGTTCCGCTGCCACTATCCGCTGCAGGCCCTGTTCTACCTGGTGGCGCTGCACCGGTACCTGCGGTGGCGGGTTGGCGGCTACGACCCGCACCGGCACCTGGCCGGCGCCCACTACCTGTTCATCCGGGGCATGACCGGGCACCCCGGCGCCCGGGTCGACGACCAGCCGTGCGGGGTCTGGTCGTGGCGGCCTCCGCGCGGCGTGGTCGATGCCGTGAGCGACCTGCTCGACGAAGGAGCACGGGGGTGAGCACGGCGCCCGGCGACACCGCGAGCACGGCGCCCGGCGACACCGCGAGCACGAC
>JAJZNB010000133.1 GCA_021848085.1 Actinomycetes bacterium | reverse complement strand
GCCCGCCGGCAGGAAGATCAAGATGGACAGGTAAGGGAAGACCGGGGTGCTGGTCATGGCGTCACATCCACGTCCGGCTGATCATGTAGGCGAGCAAGGCGACCATGCCCAGCACCACCCCGAGCGCGTACTGGCGCACGAACCCGGTCTGTACCCGGCGCAGGCCGGCGCCGAGCGCTCCGGTGAGCCGCACCGTGCCGGTCACCGCCCCGTCGACCACCTTCGGTTCGACCACCGCACCGGTGAAGCGCGCGAGCAGCTGGCCGCCACGGCTGACCACGAGATCGATGGCGGCGTCGAGGTACCAGGCGCGCAGCAGGAACACCGGCTCGAGCTTCGGCCTGTCGACCTGGCGGGTCCACAGCGGCAGCGCGGTGCCGATGCCGATGAGCGCCATGACGGTGTCGGCCACACCGAGCAGCCACAGGGTCGCCGCCGACTGGTGGGCGTCGTACAGCCGGCTGCCGAACACCGGGGCCAGCCAGCCCAGCGGATCCCACGACGGGTGCCACGGGAGGTTCAGCGCCCCACCGAAGAAGGCCAGGAAGGCCAGGACCACCAGCGGCACGCCCATGACCCACGGACCCTCGTGGGGCTGGCCGGCGGCGTGCTGTGGGGGGCTCGAGCCGTGCATGAGCGGCGCCGGCACAGCGGCACCCGACGGCGGCGAGCCGGATGCGGCCGGTGCGTGCATCGTGGAGCCCGGCATCTGTGAGCCGACTGCAGCCGAGCCGGCTGCAGCAGGGCCGTGCGAACCGGCGCTGGTCGCGAACAGGTCGTGCCACCGCTCGTCGCCGAAGAAGGCCATGGCCATCAGCCGGCTCAGGTAGTAGGCGGTGAGCGCCGCGGTCACCAGTCCGATGGCCCACAACGCTTTGTTCGAGGCAAACGCGTTGTCCAACACGTCGCCTTTGGCCCAGAAGCCGGCCAGCGGCGGGATGCCGGCGATGGCCAGCCAGGCGGTCCCGAAGGTGACGGCGGTCAGCTTCATGTACCGGCGCAGGTTCCCCATGCGCCGCAGATCCTGCTCGTCGTGCATGGCGTGGATGACCGACCCGGCCCCGAGGAACAGCAGCCCTTTGTAGAAGGCGTGGGCCAGCATCAAGAAGATGGCCGCCTCGTAGGCGCCCACCCCGATGGCCAAGAACATGTAGCCCAGCTGCGACACGGTGGAGTAGGCCAGGACCTTCTTGATGTCGTGCTGGGTGGCACCGATGCTGGCGGCGACGAAGGCCGTGGCCGCCCCGACCGAGGCCACCACCAGCTGGGCGTCGTGGGCCCCGGACAGCATGGGGTTGAACCGGCACATGAGGTACACCCCGGCGGTGACCATGGTCGCCGCGTGGATGAGCGCAGACACCGGCGTGGGGCCCTCCATGGCATCGGCCAGCCACGGGAACAGCGGAAGCTGGGCCGACTTGCCCGCCGCGGCCAGGAACAGCAGCAGCACCACCGCTGTGCGCGAGGCGGGGTCGAACGCGGAGAGGTGGGCGAAGACGACGTGGTAGTCCAGGCTGCCGACCTTGTCGAACACCAGGAACATGGCCAGCAGGAACCCGACGTCACCGACCCGGTTGTAGATGAAGGCCTTCTTCCCCGCCGACGCGGCGCTGTCGCGTTCGAACCAGAAGGAGATGAGCCAGTAGGAGCACGCCCCCACCCCTTCCCAGCCGACGAAGGTGACGAGCATGTTGCTGCCGAGGACCAACAGCAGCATGGAGCCGACGAACAGGTTCAGGTAGACGAAGAACTTGGTGAAGTCCCGGTCGCCGTGCATGTACCCGATGGAGTACAGGTGGATGAGCGCACTGATGCCGGTGACGAACAGCACCATCGTCATCGACAGCGGGTCCACCAGCAGCCCGACGTGGACCTGGAACCCCCCGACCGGTATCCACCGCCACAGCACCTGGGTGACGCTGCGGCTGCCTGGTGCGTGGCGGGCCAACAGAGCGGCGAATTCGATGCAGGCCACCACGAAGGATCCGAGCACGGTGGCCGTTCCCAGCCAGCCGGCCAGCGGCTCGCCGAGACGCCGGCCGAAGATGCCCAGCACGAAGGCGCCACTCAGCGGCAGCAACGGCAGCAGGTAGGCGAGATGGATCATGGTGTGGGGGTCCTGGTCGGCGGGGGCGTCGGGAAAGGTGGGGTCATCGGGAAGGTGGGGTCATAGGAACGAAGGTGGAGCCATCGAGCGCCGGGGTCAGCCCTTCATGACGTGGAGGTCGTCGGCGGTGGCGCTGTGGCGCCGGCGGAAGATCGACACCACGATGCCGAGGCCGACCACGACCTCGGCGGCCGCCACCACCAGCACGAAGAACACCAGGGCTTCGCCGCCGATGTCGTCGAGCATGCGGGCGAAGGTGACGAAGGCCAGGTTGGCGGCGTTGAGCATGAGCTCGACGCACATGAACATGATGAGGACGTTTCGTCGGGTGAGCACGCCGAGGGCGCCGATGGCGAAGACCACCGCGGACAGCGCCAGGTACCAGCTGCCAGGGACGGTCACGACACCACCTCCTCGCGAACGGCACCGGGCTCGGACGCCGATCCGGCTCCAGCACCGGGTTCCGTGACGCCGGTGGCTGTGTGGGTGCTGCCCGCCGGCGCACTGCCCCCTGCCACGACAGCCTCTGTGCGGGCATCGGCCGCCTGCGCACCGAGCTCTGGGGCGACAGCCTCTGTGTGGGTGCTGCCCGCCGGCGCGCTGCCCCCTGCCACAACAGCCTCTGTGCGGGCATCGGCCGCCGGCGCACCAGGAACTTCGGCATCGGTCGCGCGCAGCGAGGCGGGTGGCGGGCTGGGCGCGGGGTCGCCCGCGTCACCGGTCGCGGCCTCGTCGTCAGGCACAGCCGGCTGGCTCGGACGCCGTGCCAGGACCACAGCACCCACGATGGCGGTAACGAGGAGCCCGACGGTGATCTCGAAGGGGAAGAGGTAGACGGTGAACACCGCTCGGCCCAAGGCCGCGACGTCACCGCCGGGCTGGCCACAACCGATCCGACGGCCAGGGCGATTCCCCGAAGGGCGGCCGCCCCCGACAACCGGTATCCCAACACCGCCGGAACGATATCCCGGAGGACCTCGGCGGGAAAGAGGACGCGGCGAACGCCCGACTCGGGCGGTTTGGCCCGACGCACATCCTGCGCCCGGGTCATCCAGGTCGCCGGATCGATGCCGAGGTCGTCCGGGTCCAGCCGTCCGGACTCCCGGTTGACCCAGTACTCCCCGGGTCCGGTCCCCTCCGGTCCGCCGGTGGCCTTCACCGCCCATTCGAACTCTACCAGGGTCGAAACGGAGCTCCCGCGCCGGCCGGAGGAGTTCCCCACCGAACGCGTGGCGTAGGTGGTCCG
>JAJZNB010000070.1 GCA_021848085.1 Actinomycetes bacterium | reverse complement strand
GCGCCTCGGCCGGTCGCGGTGCGCCTCGGCGGGCGGGCGCGGTGCGGAGCGGCCGGTGTGGGACGGCTGGCCGGGCTACGAACCCGGGCGGCCGGGCCCGAAGCCGCCGGGGCCGCCGGGGCCGTGACCGGCGCCGACCCGCTGGTCCTCGCCGCCCAGCACGCCCCGCAGCCGGCGGTACTCCTCGGTGTCGATCTCGCCGCGGGCCAGGCGCTCGTCGAGGATGCGCTGGGCCGAGCCCAACTCGTCGCGGCGAGGCTGGCGGCCCAGCAGGCTCGCCACGAAGTACCAGATGGCCCAGACGACCACGGCCCAGAAGACGACCATCACCACGAAGCCGAGCAGCCAGCCCCACCAGTGCACCCCGCCGCCCCAGTACCACATCATCGGCGTCCACCTCCTGGGCCGAAGCGGGCACCCCGACCTGCCTTCAGCCTCCACCAACCTGCCGCCGGGAAGGCGGGGCGTTGGGACCGGCGAAGGTCCTGACGCCGGCGGGCGGCGCCGACGCCGCCCTTCAGCCGGCCAGGCGGGCCGACACCCCCTGCGGGCTGCGGCTCGGGATGCGGCGGTCGACGCCGCCCTTGGGGCAGCGGGCCCCGCGGCCGGCGTCGCCGAGACGACAGCTGCTGCACACCCATTCGCCGTTGGGCGGCCGCCACAGCACCGACCCGCACGTCGGGCAGTGCTGGTGGGCCTGGCTGCACTCCCAGCTGGCGTAGCGGGCCGAGCCCAGCGGGCAGCCCCGGCCCAGGCACACCGGCCGGGTCGGGTCGGGCTCGAAGGCCTCCACCGGGCACAGCACCACGCAGTCGAGGCAGTCGTTGCACAGCCGAGCCTCGACGCGGTAGCCGACCAGGTAGCCGTCGGTCTGGGTGATGGCACCCGACCAGCAGGCCGATTCGCAGGCGCCGCAGCCGATGCAGCCGTCAGCGATGCGCAGAGCCATCGTCGTCTCCGGCTCTCTACGCCACCGGCACCGGGTGGGCCAGGGCGTCGAACAGGGTCTGCAGGGTCTCGGCGTAGCGGAAGAACTTGTCGCGTCCCACCGGGTCGGCCGCCACCACCCGCAGCGGTGTCTCGGCGATGGTGAGCGCGTTGAGGGTGTGGCTGCCGTCGGCGCCGCCGTGGGTGACGATGTTGGCGACCATCTCCTGCCACACCGGGCGCGGCCCGGTGATGGTGGCTTCGGCCTCGAAGCCGGCGACGTCGTCCAGCTCGCCGGCGAACAGCACGTCGTAGCCGTCGAGGACCAGGCCGTAGGTGTGGCTGGTGGCGCCGTCGGCGACCTCCACCGCCAGGCGGAAGTCGGCCAGGCCCAGCTGCCGGTAGACGTCGGGGCGCCGCACGGCGTCGGCGGCCATGACCTCGAACCAGGCCCCGCAGGGGAAGGTGGCGGCGTCCATGTCAGGCCACCTCCGCCGTGCTGGCGCCGGGCACCCCGGTGAGCAGCTCGGCCGGTAGCTTCAGCCGGCCCCGTCGGGGCAGGCCGGCGTGGTCGCAGCGCTGCAGGTACTCCTCGATGACCCGGCCCCGCAACATGTCGGCACCGGCCAGGCCCAGCTGCTCGGCCGCCTCCACCGAGCCGGCCACCAGCAAGGTGACCGGCTCGACGACCTCAGGGGTGGAGAACAGCATGGCGATGATCTCCTCGCCCTTGTCGAGGTAGCCGTGGAAGTCCTCGGCCAGCGTCGGGTCGCGCTGGAGCCGGTAGCGCAGGTGCATGGTGCCGTAGGCCACGTGGCGGGCCTCGTCTTGCATGCACAGCCGGAAGATCTTCTTCTCCACCGGGGAGGGGGCGATCAGCTCGCCGGCCCGGAACAGCGACAGCACGATCCCCTCGCCCAGCAGGTGCATGAGCGCCGAGCCCTCGTCGTAGCTGTCGGCGTCGAGGATGAGCTTCAAGAAGCGCTCCACCACCGCCTTGGCCTTGCCGAGCCCGCCGCCGTTGGCCAGCGCACGCTTGCGGAACACCTCGGTGTGGCGGGCCTCGTCCATCACCTGGGTGCACAGGAACATCTTGGCCTCGACGAAGTCGTGGTTGATGCGCCACAGCCACTTGGCCGGGAAATCCGAGGCGACCATCTCCACCTCCGACAGCACCGTGCTGAGCTGGCACATGGCGTGCTCGAGGTCGGGGGACAGGTCGGGCAGCTCACCCCAGGGGATGTCGCGGGTGGCGCTCCACTGGCGGCTGACCGCCTCCTCGTAGAGGTCGCCGACGTTGTCGGACCACACCTCGGCCTTGTCGTTGATGGTATAGCCCATGTCGGGGACGTCGGGGTCGATGTCGGCACCCCGGGGGGCCATGGTGCGCCGGCTCGGATGGTCGGGGACGGCTCCGTAGGTGCCGACGGTGATGTCGCGCAGGGTGAGGCCCCGCTTGCCCGGCCGGGCCCGCACCCCCCACTCCGAACGGGTCTGGTGCAGCCAGCCCCAGTCGAAGTGCCCGGCCTGCGCCCGCCGCAGATAGTCGAGATCTGCCGACAGCAGTGCCATGTCCCCTCCCTTCGCAGCCGCCGCAACGACAGGCTGCCCACCTGATGGTTCGCGCCGGGCCGGGCGGGCGCCCAGGGGCGAAGGTCCCGGCGAAGGCTCCGGCGCCGAACCCCACACCTTGGACAACATCTGGACTACGCTGCGCCGGTCGACGATCCGAGGCAAGGACGGCTGCAGCCGCCCGGCGGGGAGGGAGAGCAATGGGTGTGCGAGCGGTCATCAGCCGGCTGCGGAAGCCGGGACATCTGGCCGTGCAGGGGGCGCTGGTGCTGACCCTGCTGGTGGCGGCAGCCAGCCCGGCCTTCGCCGCCAAGCCGGCGAACCCGGGCCACGGCGGCGGCGGAGGCACGTCGTCCACCACCGGCAACGACATCTCGTGGCCCCAGTGCGGCGGCAGCTATCCCTCGGGGCAGGCCTTCGGGATCGTCGGCGTCAACGACGGGGTGCCTGATTTCCCGAACCCGTGTCTTCAGAGCGAGCTGACCTGGGCGCTCAGCTCGCCGGGTGTCACCACCAAGAACTGGGCCAGCGGGCTGAAGGCATCGCTGTACGTCAACACCGCCGACCCGGGCAACACGGTGAACGGGACGGTCATCAACGACTGGCCCACATCCGGAGGCGGAGGCGGCTACGGCCCGTGCACGACGACGACGTCGGGGATCGGCCAGGACTCGACCGGCTGCGCCTGGCAGTACGGCTACAACATGGCGACCGCTGACGTCCAGGACGTGACGACCGCCATCACCAAGGACGCCACGGTTCCATCGGGGTACTCGTCACCCGCCGACTACCCGTGGTGGCTCGACGTGGAGACCGGCAACACCTGGCAGTCGGGCACCGTTTCGCCGGGGATCAGCGGCCAGGCGATGAACGTCGCCGACCTGGCCGGCATGGTCGCCGGCCTGCAGGCGGCCAGCGGGGATTCCAGCTTGCCGATTGGCGTGTACTCGACGTCGTCGCAGTGGACCACCATCACCGGCGGCAGCAGCACCTACGGTTCGGCCCTGCCGACCATGCCCGACTGGATCCCCGGGGCCCGCAGCTCGTCGGGCGCCCAGACCAACTGCACCGCCCAGAGCGCCTTCACCGGCGGCGCGGTGGCCCTCACCCAGTGGTTCGGGCATCCCTACGACGGCGACGTCGCCTGCTGAGGTCCACCCCGACAGCGCCGGCCAGCCCGGCCAGGCTGAGGCCGGCGGCCATCAGCCCCCAGGTGGCCGCCTTGGGCCAGTAGCACAGCACCACGGTGTGGCGCCCGGCCGGCACCCGGGCCTGCAGCAGCATGCCGGCGTAGCGGGTCAAGGCCAGCGGCCGGCCGTCGATGGTGGCGTGCCAGCCGGCGGCGGCGTCGAGGTGCAGGCGCAGCACCGACGGGGCGGAGGCGGCGAAGCGCACCTGCCACACCGCCGGGTCCGAGGACGGCACCGCCAGCGGCCGGCCGACGGCGCCCGCCGGCGGCAGCCGGCCGCCGGCGAGGGGGGTCAGGGTGGCTGGCCCCGACCGCGGCACCCGGTAGAGGGTCTCGGCGCCGAGCCGGGCGGCCGGCACGGTGCCGGGCGGGCCGGGCTGTGACGCCGGCTCCAGCACGAAGCGGACCCCGAACTGGCGGGCGACGGCGACCGAGGTGACCGCCGGGCAGAACAGGTACAGCCCGGCGCTGCCGGCCGGCGAAGCGGTGTCGGCCGGCCAGGCGTCGAAGAGGGCCTTGGGCAGGCTGGCGTCGTAGATCGACAGCTGGTGGACCCGGTAGGCGTCGTTGACGTCGGGGGCCAGCCCCAGCTGGCACCAGGGGGTGCCGAAGGCTACGGAGCCGGCGCCGGCCGCCCGCTGGTAGGCGGCGATGGCCGCGGTCATGGGAAAGCCGTGGGCGCTGGACTGCACCAGCGGCGCCCCGGCCGTCACCAGAAAGGCGGTGTTGACCGCCACCAGGGCGGCCCCGGCCAGCAGCCCGGCTTGGTCCGCCACGGCCGCCAGCCGCCGCGCCCTCGCGGTGCCGGCGGCGGGTCCGGCCGGGCGGTGCCACGGCGGGCCGGGGCCGGCATCAGCCCGGGGGAGCCAGCCGGCCATGTCGGCCTCGGCGCCAGCAGACGAGCTCCGGCCGGGGCCGACAGCGAGGCTCCTCCGGCCCGCCCACCCCCGCCCGAGGGTGAGCCTCCTCCGGCCCGCCCACCACCGCCCGACGGCGAGGCTCCTCCGGCCCGCCCACCACCGCCCGCCACCCGGGCTCCGCTGGCCGGCCCACCACAGCCCGGCGGCGGCCAGCAACCCGGCGGCCACCGACAGGGCCGGCCAGCGGAAGCTGGCGTCGCGGGCGGCCAGCGCCGCACCGTGCAGCCCGCCGCGGTCGAACAGCCACAGGGCCCCCTCCACCATCCCGGCGGAGGCGAAGGCCGCCCCCAGCCAGCGGGCCGCCCGACGCCGGTCGGGCTGGCGGACCACGGCGTCGACCCCCATGCCGCCCAAGGCGGCCAGCACCAGCGCCAGCGGCATCAGCGCCCGCGACCAGTCCACCGACCCCACCAGCGGCAGCCGGTCGACGGCCATGTCGAGCGGACCGGCGAAGACCAGAGCACCCAGCACCACCGCCGCCGCCGCCAGCCCCCACACCTCGGGACGCCGCCGGCGCACCACCACGGCCAGCCCGGCCAGGGCCAGCAGCCCGACGCCGACGTAGGCGGCCGTCTCGGTGTAGAACAGCTGCGACAGGCCGCCGCCGCCGGTGCCGGTGACCGGCAGCCCGTCGTAGCCCTGGAAGCCGAGGTAGGCCAGCAGGTGCAGCGGCAGGCCCCGGGCGCCGCCGGCGGCCCGGCGGATGGAGACGGCCGACACCTCGGTGGCCGGCAGCACCAGCGGCAGGGCCAGGCCGACCCCGGCGGCCAGCCCGCCGGCCAGGCGCAGCGCCGGACGCCACCGGGCCCGTCCCGGCCCGCCACCGCGCACCGCCGCCGCCGCCACCACGGCCAGGAGCACCACGGCGGCGCCCAGCAGCACCACCGCCCCCTCTGGCTGGCCGCCGTAGAGAGCGGCGGCCACCGCCGCAGCCAGGGCGACCACCGGCCACGGCGACCGGCGGCGCACAGCCAGCAGGCCGAAGGCGAAGATCCACCCGGCCCAGCAGTTGACCGAGTCGAAGGGGTAGCCCAGCCAGGCGGCGAACGGTCCGCTGAGCTCGAAGCCGACGCCGACGGCGGCGGAGGCCAGCGCGCCGAGACCCAGCACCCGTCCGAGCAGGTAGGCGCCGGAGCCGGCCAGCGCCAGGGTGGTGAGCACAGCCACGGTGAAGGCCAGGCGCAACGGCGCCAGGTAGGCCACCAGCGACGACACGGCGAACGGCGCCGACTGCCAGTTGAAGGCCAGCGGGGTGCCGAACCCGCCGTAGGGGTTCCACAGCGGCAGCTGGCCGTGGTGGACCTGGCGCCAGGCCACCTGCAGCCACGGGATCATCTGGTCGGCGACGTCGCTGTTGTCCCACACCCTCGGGGTGGCCCCGGCCCGGGAGGTGAGCCCGTGGTGGGCGCCGAGCAGCGTCTGGTAGGCGCCGAGGTACGGGCCGTGGGCCAGCGCCGGCGCCACCAGGGCGGCGGCGGCCGCCACCACCACGACCAGCCCGGCCACCTCGGCGGCGGCGGATGGGCCGACTCGACCCCGGCGCGCCGGGTCCGGGCGTCGGCCGCCGTCGGGCACGAGGCGCGCGGCGTCGGTGCGGAAGGGATCGGAGGCGGTCACCTGCACCGACCATCATGCCCGAGCCGGCCGCCGGCACCCGCGCCATTGCCGATGGAGCGGCCGGGCATTTGGCGTCCACCGCAGCCGTTTGGCCGGCGCCATCGACGCTGTTCCCCACGATCCACCGGGCGGCAACGTCCTCTTTCAGCCGGCGGCATCGTCGTGATGGTCGGCGTCGCGAGTTGTCATGGCCGGCGGCCGAGGCTGTGTCATGGCCGGCGGCCGAGGCTGTGTCATGGCCGGCGGCCGAGGCTGTGTCATGGCCGGCGGCCGAGGCTGTGTCATGGCCGGCGGCCGAGGCTGTGCAATGCCGCCCGGTCGGCGCGAGACTGCAGGCGGACGACACAGGAGGGGGAGCCGATGGCACCTGACAATGCTCTCGATGCGCTGTTGCACGAGAACAGGAGGTTCCCCCCGCCGGCGGAACTGGCCGCCGCCGCCAACGCCCAACCCGACATCTACGACCGGGCAGCCAAGGACCGCTTGCAGCTCTGGGAGGAGATGGCCCGGCGTCTCGACTGGGACCAGCCCTGGGACCAGGTGCTCGACTGGCAGCTGCCCTATGCCAAGTGGTTCGTCGGCGGCAAGCTGAACGCCTCGGTGAACTGCCTCGACCGCCACGTCGCCGCCGGTCGGGGCGGCAAGGTGGCATTCCACTGGGTGGGTGACGGCGAGCGCGACCATCGCGACCTGACCTACGCCGAGCTGCACCGCGAGGTGTGCAAGGCGGCCAACGCCCTCACCGAGCTGGGCGTCAAGGCCGGCGACCGGGTGGCCATCTACATGCCGATGATCCCCGAGACGGTGGTGGCCATGTTGGCCTGCGCCCGGATCGGCGCGCCGCACACCGTCGTCTTCTGCGGGTTCTCGGCCGAGGCGCTCAGAGGCCGGATCCTCGACTGCGACTGCCAGGTGGTGATCACCGTCGACGGCCAGTACCGCCGGGGGGCGCCCACCCCGGTGAAGGCGGCGGTCGACGAGGCCCTGCTCGAGTGCCCCAACGTGCGCCACACCCTGGTGGTGCGCCGCACCGGCGGCGACGTCGACTGGGACGCGGGCCGCGACGTGTGGTGGCACGACGTGGTGGACGGCCAGTCCGACCAGCACCAGGCCGAGGCCTTCGACGCCGAGCACCCGCTCTACATCATGTACACCAGCGGCACCACGGCCAGGCCGAAGGGGATCTTGCACACCACCGGCGGCTACCTGACCCATGTGAGCGCCACCCACCACTACGTGTTCGACCTGAAGCCCGACACCGACGTGTACTGGTGCGCGGCCGACATCGGCTGGGTGACGGGCCACAGCTACATCGTCTACGGCCCGCTGGCCAACGGGGCCACGTCGCTGATGTACGAGGGGACGCCGCACCCCGGCGACAAGGACCGCTGGTGGAAGCTCATCGACCGCTACAAGGTCAGCATCCTCTACACCGCCCCGACCACCATCCGCACCTTGATGAAGTGGGGCGCCCAGGAGCTCGAGCCCTACGACCTGTCGACCCTGCGGGTGCTCGGCTCGGTGGGCGAGCCGATCAACCCCGAGGCCTGGGTGTGGTACCACACCTACGTGGGCGGCGGCCGCTGCCCGGTGGTCGACACCTGGTGGCAGACCGAGACCGGCGGCATCATGATCACGCCGCTGCCTGGGGTCACCACGGCCAAGCCCGGCGCCGCCATGCGGCCGTTCCCCGGGGTGTCGGCCGACGTCGTCGACAACGAGGGGAAGTCGGTGCCCAACGGGTCCGGCGGGCTGCTGGTGCTGACCGAGCCGTGGCCGGGCATGCTGCGCGGCATCTGGGGCGACGACGAGCGCTACCGCCAGACCTACTGGTCGCGCTTCCCTGACGCCTACTTCGCCGGGGACGGCGCCAAGCGTGACGAGGACGGCGACCTGTGGCTGCTGGGCCGGGTCGACGACGTCATGAACGTCTCGGGGCATCGCATCTCCACCACCGAGATCGAGCACGCCCTGGTCGGCCATCCCAGCGTGGCCGAGGCGGCCGTGGTCGGCGCCAGCGACCCGACCACCGGGCAGGCCATCGTGGCCTTCGTCACGGTGCGGGGCAGCGTGGCCGAGGACGAGGCTGGCGGCGAGCAGCTGGTGGAGAGCCTGCGCAACCACGTGGCCTCCACCATCGGTCCGATCGCCAAGCCCCGTCAGATCATGATCACCCCCGACCTGCCCAAGACCCGGTCGGGCAAGATCATGCGCCGGCTGCTGCGCGACATCGCCGAGAACCGCGAGCTCGGTGACGTCACCACCTTGCTCGACCCCACCGTCACCGAGATGATCCGCGACCGGATGACGCTGGGGGCAGAGGACTGACCGGCGGCGGCGGCCGCCGTCGGACCCGGCGCCCCCGGCCCGTCCGGGGGCGCCGCCGCGCTCAGCTCGGGGCGTCGCCGTGCAGCTCGGCCCGCATGGCCAGCCAGGCTTCGCGGGCGTCCTCCACCGACCCCTCGTCCTCGATGGTCGACACGTCGCCGGGGTCGGTGTCGAGGGTGATGGCTTTGAACACCCGGCGCATGATCTTGCCCGACCGGGTCTTGGGCAGAGCCCCGACGAAGTTGACCTCGCCGATGACCGCCACCGGCCCCAGGTCCTGGCGGACGGTGGCCAGCAGCTCCTTGCGCAGCTCCTCGGAGGGCTCATGCCCGGCCCGCAGCACCACGAAGGCGGAGATGACCTCGCCGCGCAGCTCGTCGGGCCGTCCGGTGACGCCGGCCTCGGCCACCGCCGGGTGGCGCAGGAAGGCGGTCTCCACCTCGATGGTGCCGATGCGGTGCCCGGCGATCTTGATGATCTCGTCGGCCCGGCCCGAGAAGAAGAAGTAGCCGTCCTCGTCGACGTAGGCGGCGTCGCCGGTGAAGTAGCAGCCCTCCATCTGGTTCCAGTAGTCGGCGTAGCGGGCCGGGTCGCCCCAGATGGAGGCGGTCAGCCCCGGGAACGGGCGGGTGAGCACCACGATCCCCTTCTCCCCCGGGCCGCAGGCGCTGCCGTCGAGGTCGCGGACCTCAGCCCCGATCCCCGGCAGGGCGATCCCGGCCGAGCCGGGCTTGATGGGCAGCAGGTCGATGCCGTAGGGGTTGCCGAACACCGGGCCGCCGGTCTCGGTCTGCCACATGTGGTCGATGACCGGCACCGTGTCGCCCAGCACCTCGTACTGCAGCCACTCCCAGGCCGGCGCGTTGAGGACCTCGCCGGCGCACACCACCCGCTCCAGCGACGACAGGTCGTGAGCCCGGGCCGGCTCGACCCCGTAGCGCATCAGCTGGCGCACGGCGGTGGGGGCGGTGAACACCCCGGTCACCTGGTTCTCGGCGATGAGCCGGTAGAAGGTGTCGGGGCCGGGATGGTCGAGGGCGCCCTCGTAGGCGATGGTGGTGCAGCCGGCGACCAGCGGGGCGTAGACGATGTAGCTGTGGCCCACCACCCAGCCGATGTCGGAGGTGGACCACCAGACGTCGTCGGGCCGCAGCCCGAAGCACCAGCGGCCCATGGCGGCGATCCCCACCTGGTAGGGGCCGTGGGTGTGGACGGCCAGCTTGGGCTTGGCCGTGGTCCCCGAGGTGGCCAGGATGTAGGCCGGCTCGTTGGCCTCCATCACCTCGTGCCCGTCGGGCTGGCCCTCGCCGGCGGCCAGGAGCTCGTCCCAGGTGAGGTCGCGCCCGGGACGCAGCCCCGGCGTCGGCCCGTCGCGGCCGAGCACCGCCACCTTCTCCACCGGCGACTGCGGGTCGGCCAGCGCCTCGCTGGCGATGCGCCACAGGTCGACCCGGCTGCCCTTGCGCCAGGTGGCGTCGGCGGCCAGCAGCACCTTGGCGCCGGCCAGCCGCAGCCGCTCGCCCAGCGCCCCGCTGCCGAAGCCGGCGAAGACCACCAGGTGCACGGCGCCGATGCGGGTGACGGCCAACATGGCGGCGATGGCCTCGGGCATGGTCGGCATGTAGATCCCGACCCGGTCGCCGCGGCCGACCCCCAGGCCGCGCAGGGCGGCGGCGATGCGCCGGGTGTCGGCCAGCAGCTGGGCGTAGGTGAGCACCCGCCGCTCGCCGCCCTCGGTGTAGGCGATCAGGGCGGCGTGCCCGCCCCGGCCGTGGGCGACGTGGTGGTCGAGGGCGTTGAAGCTCAGGTTGGTCAGCCCGCCGCAGAACCAGCGGAACGACGGCGGGTCGGCCTCGAAGGGCTGGTCCCAGGTGCGAAACCACGGCACCTCGGCCGCGGCCTTGGCCCAGAAGCCGACGTGGTCGTCCTCGGCGGCCTTCAGCCAGCGCCGCACCACCGGGCTGACGACGTCCATGGAGCGGGCCCGGCTGGCCCCACCGGCGATGTTGGCGTCCACCATGTTGCCTCCTTGCCTTCGTTGTGTGCCGGTGCGCGCCGCACCGGTCCCGGCGGCGATCGCGCCACCAGCGGGCCGGCGCCGCCAGCCCGCTGGTGGGCCCCCCGGGCCTTCCCCCGGCCGGGGTCAGCGCGTCAGCGGCCCGACCGGCAGCACCGACTTCTTGAACGTCTCGTTGATCACCCCGGCGAACGAGGTGTACCAGGCGGCCGCCGCGGTGGCCACGCCGCACCAGCCACCGACCTTGATCAGGGTCTCTTGCGAATTGAAGTTGCCGATGGTCAGCAGCACGAAGGTGACCTCGAGCACGACGAAGACGACCACCAGGGCCACGTTGAGCCGCAGGGTGGTGACCATCAGGTAGAAGGTGAAGATGGTCCAACCGAGCAGGTACACCCCCACCACGGTCGGGACGTCGGCCGCCTTCACCCCCGGAAGGATGAACTTGGCCAGGACGTAGTACGAGATCCAGAAGGCGCCGTAGGAGGTGAAGGCCAGGGCGCCGAAGGTGTTCTTCCGGGCGAACTCCCACATGCCGGCCAGCACCTGGATCGACCCGCCATAGACCAGAGCCAGCGCCAAGGCGGTGTCGCCGGCCGGCGCCCACACATTGGTGTTGGCGATGCTCAACGCAAAGGTGGTCATGGCGAACGCCGCCAGACCCAACGGACCCGGGTCGGCCACCCGATGCGCCACGCTCGGTGGTGCCGCGGGCGGCTCCTGCATCTCGACCGGTTCCTGCACGCCAATCGTCGCCATGATTCCCCTCCATTCCCGTGCTACCAGAGCACGGACCGTGTGGCTCCCAACGGTACTGCGCTTCTTCCGGACAAGCGCGCTTTTCCCTCTTTGCGATTGTGCGCACATGCACGTGAAGGAGTGGGTCGGGAGCGGGCAAAACGCCTCCGCAACGGCCGCTGCGGGCAGGCCAATGGCGGGGCCGGCTCTGCCCGGCTGCGAGGAAAGAGCGGCCCCGGTCGAACGGGCAAGAGGCGACCGCCCCGGCCCACATCCCCCGCCCCGGCCCACATCCCCCGTCCCGGCTCGCCCCGGCCCAGGCCGCCGCCTCGGGCTGTGCCCGGCTCAGCCGGCCGGCGTCGCGGCCGACGCCGCGGCTTGCAGGCGCCGCCGCTGGGGAACCACGGTGTACTTCGGGTCGTCGGCCGACTGCAGGCCGGCGTGGAAGATCCCCCAGCGGGTGAAGGCCGATGCGGCCATCAGGGCCGCCCCCGACACGGCGGCGGCCAGCCGGTGGCGCCGCCCGCCGACCACCGCTGCGACCAGCCCGACGGCGGTGAGCGCCTCTCCGGCGCGCCGGCAGGTGCCGGCGAACCCTTGGTGGTAGGGCTCGGCGCTCAGGCCCATGCGGCGTTCCATCAGCTTGGCGGCCACCAGCTCGCCGACGGCGCCGACCACGGCGAGACGGCGAGCGGGGCTGTTCTCGTGCAGCGGTGCCCCGAGCAGCCCCAGGCCCCCGGCGGCGGTCGCCGCCGAGGAGACGAAGACGAACGGCATCTCCCGGTAGCCGTCGTGCCAGGCCGGCACGGCCGTGTCGGCCACCAGGGCGGCGGTGTAGGAGGCCAGCAGCGGCCCGGCGGCGGCGCTGGCGAAGGTGGCGGCCGTCCCCAGCCGGGGGAACCGCCCGGTGAGCTCGGCGCCGGCCGCGGCGGTCGCCGCCGCCCCGTAGAACGACAGGATCCAGCTGCCGACGCTCATCGGCGACGTCGGCTTCAAGACCCGCAGCATGTTCAGAAAGCGCGACGGGCGGCCCAGGTCGTGGACGAGGCCCACCCCGCCGAGCCCGGCGGCGGCCAGGGCTCCGAGCTTGGCCACCCGGGCCAGGACCGGCCGGCCGGTGACGGCGGCGCCGGCTCCGAGCAGCGAGGCGGCGCCGGCCAGCCCGCCGGCGAACAGGTAGCCGGGGATGTCGGGGGACTGCCACACCGGCCGGTTGATGATCGGCTTGCCGTAGTAGGAGCCGAAGGCGGCGTCGGGCACCATGGGCTGCTCGCCGGCGCGCCGGCGCGACGTGGTGGCGCCGGTGCCGGCCGCTCCGGTGAGCGCCTCGCGCCCGGGACGGGCGTGCTGCAGCCCCTGGCGGGTGACGTCGGTGCGGTTCACGGCTTCCTCCCCACGAAGACGGCGGCGGCCGCGGCGGCCAGAGCCGCGGCGGCCACCCCGACGTGCTTCCACATGTCGGGCAGGTCACGGGTGGTGACCACCGGGTCCGGTGGCAGCCCGTACACCTCGGGTTCATCGAGCAGCAAGAAGAACGCCCCGTCGCCGCCGACGCCGTCGTCGGGGTCGCGTCCGTACAGGCGGGCGTCGGCGATGCCGGCCTGGTGCAGCTGGGCCAGGCGCCCGTCGGCGCGCTGGCGCAGCTCGTCGAGCACCCCGAACTGGATGGAGTCGGTCGGGCAGGCCTTGGCGCAGGCCGGTTCCATGCCGACCCCGAGCCGGTCGTAGCACAAGGTGCACTTCCAGGCCCGGCCGTCGCCCTGGCGCTGGGCGATGACGCCGTAGGGGCAGGCCGGGATGCAGTAGCCGCAGCCGTTGCAGATGTCTTCTTGCACCACCACCGTGCCGAGCTCGGTGCGGAACAGCGCGCCGGTGGGGCAGACGTCGAGGCAGGCGGCATGGGTGCAGTGCTTGCAGACGTCCGATGCCATCAGCCAGCGGAACTCGCTGGGCTGCCCGCCGGAGGCGGCCACCGTGCCGGCGGCGCCGGCGGCGTCGTGGAACAGCCCGGGCTCTTGCACCCCGAGCGGCTTGCGCTGCTCGATGAAGGCGACGTGCCGCCAGCTGTCGGCGCCGAGACCACCGGTGTTGTCATAGGACATGCCGGTGAGGTTGAGGCCGTCCTCGGGGACGTGGTTCCACTCCTTGCAGGCCACCTCGCAGGCTTTGCAGCCGATGCACAGCGACGTGTCGGTGAAGAAGCCGACCCGCGGCGGGTGGTGGCGGTGGCCGCTGGAGCCGGCCGGGTCGGCCGACTCGAAGAACGGGTTGGCGGCGGCGTCGACGGTCACCTCAGACCTCCCTGCCCGACTCGGACCGGCGCCCGCCTCCGATCCGCCACCGCCTCGGATCCGCGCCCATCTCAGACCTCCATGCCGGTGTCGGCGGTGATGCCGGCCCGGCGCTGGTAGTCCTCCACCAGCGCCGGCAGCGCTGGCCCTCGCGGCCGGCGGCCGGGGACGATGTCGGCGCTGAAGGCCTTCACCTCCTGGATGTGGACGTTGGGGTCCAAGACGATGGAGGCCAGCTCGTTGGCGGCGTCACCGCGCGCGTAGCCGTTGGGACCCCAGTGGTAGGGCAGGCCGATCTGGTGCACGACGCGTCCCTGCACCCGCAGCGGGGTCATCCGCTCGGTGACCAGCACCCGGCCCTCGATGGCGCCGCGGGCGGTGACGACGGTGGCCCAGCCGAGGTGCTCGAGACCCCGTTCGACGGCCAGCTCGGGGGCCACCTCGATGAACATCTCGGGCTGCAGCTCGGCCAGGTAGGGCAACCAGCGCGACATGCCGCCGGCGGTGTGGTGCTCGGTGAGCCGGTAGGTGGTGGCGACGTAGGGGAACACCGCGGCGCCGCCTTCGCCGGGGGCAGGGTGGTAGCGGTTGTGCCGGCGGGAGAACACCTGGCGCACCGGATTGCGCTGCTGGCGGTACAGCGGGTTGGTGAACGGAGAGTCCTGCGGCTCGTAGTGGGTGGGCAGCGGCCCGTCGGTCAGCCCGGCGGGGGCGAACAGCCAGCCCTTGCCGTCGGCCTGCATGATGAACGGGTCGACGCCCGACAGGGCCGCCACGCCCCTGGCGCCGGCCGGCGGCCGGTAGTGCGGCGACTTCGACGGCTCGAAGTCGGGCACGTCGTGGCCGGTCCAGGCGGCCTGCTGCTCATCCCACCACACGTAGGCCTTGCGGTCGCTCCAGGGCCGACCCTCAGGGTCGGCCGACGCCCGGTTGTAGAGGATGCGGCGGTTGGCCGGCCAGGCCCAGCCCCACTCGGGAGCGACCCAGCTCTGCTCGTGCCCCGGCTTTCGGCGAGCCGGCTGGTTGACCCCGTCGGCGTAGGCGCCGCAGTAGATCCAGCAGCCGCAGGCGGTCGATCCGTCGCCGTGGAGCTGCTGGTAGCTCGACAGGGGCCGCCCCTCGGCGTCGAAGCCGTTGATCTCGGCCAGCACCGCCTCGGCGTTGGGCTCGCCCAGCGCCCCCTCGGTCGGGTAGTCCCACTGCAGGTCGCGGATCGGCTCGTCCATCGGGTCGGTGGAGCCGGCCAGCTTCTGCTGGATGATCCGCCCGAGGTGGTAGTAGAACCACAGGTCGCTGCGGGCGTCGCCGGGCGGGTCGACAGCCATGTGGTGCCACTGCAGCATCCGCTGGGTGTTGGTGAAGCTGCCGTTCTTCTCGGTGTGGGCCGCGGCCGGGAAGAAGAACACCTCGGTGGCGATGTCCTCGCTGCGCAGCTCGCCGCTGGCGATCTCCGGGCCGTCCTTCCACCAGGTGGCCGACTCGATGAGCGAAAAGTCGCGCACCACCAGCCAGTCGAGGTTGGCCATGCCCAGGCGCTGCATCTTGGCGTTGGCTCGCCACCGGAAGCCGCGGGGTCCGCAGCTCGGCCGTTCAGGCTCTGGGCTTGAACCGGTCGATCAGCTCCGGTTGCGAATGGATGCCTAGCTTTTGGTAGATGGCCTTGAGGTGGTTGCGAACGGTGTGGTCGCTGAGGTACAGCGTCCGACCGATGGAACCCACCCGCCATCCGTCGAGCAGCAGCTTCAGCACCTCGGCCTCACGACGGGTCAAGCACTCCAGCACCGACAGGTCTGGCAGGGGCGGGTTGCTCACCCGAGGCAGCTCGCGCAGCAGCCATGCCGCCATCGGTGGATGGCCAGGCAGCGCCAGGGCCGACACGACGACGTCGACCGGCACCCGCTCCCGATCGGGGCCGACCAGCTCGAGCACGGTCGAACGGCCAGGCCGCTCGCTGAAGACCAGCTCCGGCAAGCTTCGCAGCAGCTCCCAGTAGAGGTGGTGCTGGTCGGCGGGAAGGTACACAGGGGGGTCGGCGCTATCCAGCGGGATGCGACCGTCGGCGCCGACCAGCGCGTCGAGACAGCGATTGGAGTGGGTCCGCCGACCAGCGGCGGTGGTGACCAGCACGCCGATGCGCACGGCGTCGATGACCAGCTGGAAGATGCGCCGCAGCTGCAGCTGGGCGGTGCCGTGAACCAGTGGTCCGAAGAGCTCGTCGGCCGCCGTCGGTACGCTCATCGACCAACCTCGCTTCGCTCGGCGAGCTGCCACCCCGCTGCCAACACGACAGCCCTACCTGTGCACCGCCGTCGTCATGACAATGCCACGTGGCCGGCTATCCGGTCGCCGTCAACTTTGACGATCCTCGACGGACGCCGCTGGCTCGCCGTGGGCCATTGGTCGGACTGCCGTGGGCCATTTCCGACCGCGGCCATTGCGGCCAGGCCAGCACCAGCCGCCAAATGCAGATACCGGCATCCGCCGGCGGGCCGGCAGAAGGCCTCGTGCGCAGCTCGTGCGGACCGAGTCCTTGGCCGCAACGGTGAGGAGGATCACATGAGACAGTCGTGGAGGGGGCGGGCACCGGCATCGAAGCTCGCCTTGGCCGGAGCCGCCGGCTCGGTGGTGCTGGCTCTGGCCGCGTCGGGGGCGTCAGCATCGTCCGTGGGCAGCCACGGGTACAGCGACAGCAACCCGAGCAGCGTCAGCGTCCCAGAACAAGCCACCGTGTCGGGCGGCACCAGCGACACCAACATCGAATGTGCGTGGGCGCTGCCCGACGCCAACCCGGCAGGCGGCGCCGAGACGTCCAACAGCGTCACGACAGCGACGAACTACACCGGCCCGAACGGCACGGTGACACCGCCGTCGACGTCGGGAGCGAACAGGTTCACCTACGGCACCAACGATGACGATCCGGTCACGACTCCGACCAACTCCAGCGGCACCGCCACCACGCCGTGCGCGCTCGGTGCTCCCAAGACGGCACCCAACCCCGGCGCGCCCGTGCAGGCCAACGGCGATCAGCACATGATCCAGGTGCTACCCAACGCTGGTGACCAGCCCGCGCAGCGGCGCGTAGAGCTGTGGGCGGCGGTCGACGACACCCAAGGCGCCAGCAACATCAGCTCAGTGTGGTGGGACGTCTACCATCCCGACGGCAACTTGAAGGTGGAGCTGTTCGGCGTGCAGGAGACGAACTGCTTCGGGCCCTATGGCACCTCGACCACCAGCGATCCCATGTTCCAGGAGGCGGTCAACACCGGCCAGCTGGCAGCCAGTGCGGTGAGCGATCCGAACAACGGCATGATCGCTCTCTGCAACGAGGGCACCAAGGAACTGTGGCACAACGCCTTCACGGTATCGAAGGACCAGCCCAATGGTATCTACAAGGTCGTGGCACACGCCGTGGACAAGAGCGGCAACAGCACGTCACTGACGTACTCCATCGACGTCCTGCCGTTCTACGATCTGGCCCTCGACTTCAACACCGTCAACTACGGGTTGATCTCCGCCACCTCCGAGTCGATCGTCAACGGTGACGTCAACTGGAACCCGCCGGCCGACACCCGGCCGTCGGTGACCAACCTCGGCAACTCCGGCGAGCAGATCGGGGTCTCGTGGGGCCCGATGATCGGCCAGTACTACGGGAAGTGCATCAACAACTTCGATGCCGCCTTCAGCACCTACGGACCGGACGGGCTGAGCCCGGCGCTGAGCTCCACGCTGCTGCAGCACCTCGCCGGCACGGCAACGTGCCCAACCACCTCGGCACCGGGCGCGCCGAGCGCCACCCAGTGGTTCAACGGGAGCGGCTCGCAGCTGCTGTGCCCCAACGACATCGGCAAGCTCGACCTGTCGATCGACCCGCAAAAGGACACCCAGGTGCCGCCGGCTGACACCTACAAGGGCTCACTGACGATCTCCGCCAGGGGCTCCACCCCGACCAGCGGCAGCTGCCCGACCGACAGCGGAAGCTCCTACGTCCCCAACAGCGGCACACGGACCGGTTCGTACTAAGCAGACGGTGCAACTCGGACCTGAAAGCGGGACGCCGATCTCAGCGGGTGCCTGGCCCGGACCCCCCTAACCCATCCGGGCGCTCCCTCCGAGCACCGGGTCACAGCTCGCTGACGGAGAGCGGGGTGGCGCACGGCGCCACCCCGCTCCTTCGCGTCGCCACCAGGGTGATGGCAGTAGCTATGCCCGATGTTGGAGAGCACCATCGCTTCGAGGGGTACAGCCCGGCCTCGCCGAAGTCGGGCAAATCGTCAATGTTGTCGAAGCGGACCGTTGGTCGCCGGCGCGATGGTGAGAGCCATGAGTCGCCGCGGGTGGACGGTCAGCAGGTGTGCACAG
The DNA here is from genome assembly GCA_021848085.1 of Actinomycetes bacterium. Taxonomy (GTDB): domain Bacteria; phylum Actinomycetota; class Acidimicrobiia; order Acidimicrobiales; family UBA8190; genus JAJZNB01. Next base: position 2,879 of record JAJZNB010000070.1, on the reverse strand, counting down.
ACGGCCGTGCTCGCCGCTGTCGTGGGCGCGTGGAGCTTGGTGTCGGCACCCGGACCGGCGACGGCGGCGCCGTCCCCCCCGTCGGTGGGTGTCTACCCGACCCAGCTGCTTTTCCCGAACGCCTTGCGCGGCGGCCAGTACCTGCGGACCGTCGGCGTCATCGACAGCTCCCCCACGCCCGGTACGTTCCAGCTGCAGGCATCTGGCGTCATCGCCTCCTGGATGTCGTTCGTCAGCGTGGACGACCAGTCGACCCCGCAGTCGACGGTGGTGGCCAAGCAGGGGCCGCCGTCGATGGTGGCGCTTCGGATGACGGTACCGTCGGCGGCGGCCAACGGCACCTACCACGGAGTAGTGCAGATCACGTCTTCGGTGCTGCACCCAGGAAGCCAGGGCAGTTCCAACCAGGGCATCAAGATCAGCGACCAGATCCCGGTGGCGATCGTCGTGACCGGCACCCAGACCATCAGCGGTGCCCTGCTCGACGCCTCCTCAGCACCGCAGATCGAGGTCGGCTATCCGATGCGGATCTTCACCGTCGTGACGAACACCGGCAACGTGGCGGTGCACCCGTCCATCCACGTGATGGTACGCCGGGCCGGAACGACCATGTTCGACCACGTGTTCCAAGGTGACCTGGTCGATCCCGGTGTCGGCCCCCGCAAGCTCGAGACCGACTGGGGCACCACCAGCGCCGCTCCGCTCGGCCGGTACCAGGTCCACGTGGCGGTGGCCTACCTCGGGCACCCCATCGGGAACCGCGCTCTGAGCGTACAGGTGGTGCCCTACGGCACCCTGCGGCGCCAAGGCGTCCTCGAGGGGTTGCGCCTAGCCAACCATCCTGCGGTGGGCCGCGCCGCGGTGGTGCAAGCGACGCTTCGCAACACCGGGCAGATCGAGACCCGTCCGGTGTTCCAAGGTCGGCTCTACCGCGACGGCGTGCTGATCGATGGTGTCACGTCCCAGCCGGTGCTGACCCTGGCCGGCGCCAGCGCCACGGTCTCGATGGTCATCGACCTTCCCCGAGGCGGGGACTACCGGCTGAACGGAACCGCCGACTTCGACGGCTTCATCAGTCAGAGCCGCTCCCTCACCTTCGCGGTCGGGATCCCGTGGTGGTCGAGTCCGCTGCCCTGGCTGGCCGTCGTTGCTGTCGTGCTGGCTGGCCTTGGGACCGTCGTGGTCCGCCGCCGTCGGCGACCGGGCGCGGCGGACAACCCCCCAGCCGGCCCCGGCGCGTCGCCGACGCTCGAACGCCACCAGCAGACGGCGGCTCCGTAGCAGCCAGCAGACGGTCACAACCCGCCGACCGGCCCCGACCTCCCAGACCGGCAGCCGGCCAGAACCCGCGTCGGTCGAAGGCGACGTCCCGACTCGACTGCAGGCCCCCAGGGGGTTCAGCAAGCCGCCGGGAGTGGACGGCGTCTGGACCGCGCCGCGACCGCTGCCTCCGACAAAGCCGGGCTCGCCAACCGCCTGGCGTCGGGCCAACCCATCTGCACGGCCAACGCCACCGCCGCCAGCTGCGAACTGACCCCCAGCTTGCTCAGTAAGGAGCGGATGTGGGTTCGCACCGTCGTCACCGACACGTAGGTGAGCTCGGCGATCTGGGTGGCGTTGTGGCCGCCCATGATGGCAAGCAGCACCTCACGTTCACGACAGGTGAGCGACTCGAAGGCCGCCCAACGCTCCCGGTGATCGTGCTCCGCCTGCTGGGCTCTGACCAAGATGGCATGGCGGGCAGCCGACCCGAGCAGCCGCTCTCCCGCCGCGACCCGCGTCACCACGGTGGTGAAGTCCGCCAGCGGGATGTCGGCTGCCACCAACGCGGCAGCTCCCGCCTCGAGACAGGCAGCCTGAAGGCTGTGGGCCTGCGGTTCGACGAACGCCACGACGGCGGCACCCTGCCCGGCCAGCTTGTCGACGACAGCCAGCCCGTCGGAGGCGTCGCGGCGTAGCTCCATGCCGAGCACGACAACGGCTGGTCGCCATTCCGCGGCGCGGACCAGGGCCGTCCGAGCCGAACATCCCAGCAGCGTCGCCACCACATGGCCCTGGCTGCGAAGCACGAACGCCAGTGCCTCCACCAGGAGTCGATCGTCATGGGCAATCAGCACGCGTGGCACGTTTGCCCCTTCGCCCCACCGGTCGGCCACGCCCACCCGCGCCTGTCGTCGCAGGTCGCCACGGCGCCCACCACCTTCGCCCCCCTGTCGCCTTCCCGGCTGGTTCGACGGCCGGGGCCGGGGTCGAGCCGGCAGGTGCCGGCCCACCGCAGTGCCGCTGTCTCCCATCCGGGCCGAAGAGCCACAAGGCCCACACAACACGCTAACGGAGGCGCCGACACGGGACAACCGTGATAGCTCGCTTTGCGTCACACGCGCCTGGTGGGGCGCGAGCTGGGCCGGGCGCACACGCGCTTCGCTCGCCGAAGGAAGCGCCGACGTCGTGGCAGAAGTGGAATGGAATCGAACCCGCCGGACGGGATCGCCCGTCTACTCGCTTTGAAGGCGGGGAAACCCACCAGGCGCCCGGGCACCTCCGCCGCCAACGCTACCGGCCGGCGGCGGCCGCCGAAGACAGCCTCGGCACCGGCCGCGGTGCCCGCCCGCTCCAACCCACTACCCAAGGCGGAGCCAGCCGTACACGCCTCATACACATATTGTGTATACTACGTGTATGAGCCGAGTTCGGACCAACATCGAGATCGAGGACACCTACCTCCAAGCCGTCATGGACCGTTACGGTCTCCACACGAAGACGGAGGCTGTCGACCTGGCCCTTCGCCGCCTTGCGGGCCAGCCCATGAGCCGCGAGGAAGCCCTCGCCATGCGTGGGGTGCGCGCCATCGGCAAGCTGCCGGCTGACACCGGTCCTGC
>JAJZNB010000092.1 GCA_021848085.1 Actinomycetes bacterium | reverse complement strand
GGTTCGCCATCCCCTCATTTGAAGCGCCGATTCCGGATCGCCGCGGGTGGCCGGGTTCACCAGGGTGAGCGAGTCCGGGAGGAGCGTGGGATCGTGGGCGGTCACGGGTTTCCGTCCACCCCCCGTCCGCCGGAGTCGGCCGGCCGACCGGTGCGGCCCGGCTCCGCCGTGCCCGGCGGGCCCGCCCGGTGACGACCCCGGCCGGTGAGGTGCCGGCACCGGGCTCGACGGCCGCCGAGTTCGACGCCCACGCCGCCGGCTACCAGCAGGCGGTGGACCGCTCCATCGCCTTCACCGGGCGCGACAGCGCCTTCTTCGCCCGGCGCAAGGCCCGGCTGCTCGGACGGATCGCCGCCGCGCACGGCCGTCCGCTGGCCGCCAGCCGGGTGCTCGACGCCGGCTGCGGCACCGGCACCTTCGCCCGCGCCCTGGCCGGCCAGGTGGCCGAGCTGACCGGCGTCGACGTCTCCGAGGAGATGCTGGCCGAGGCCCGCCGCCTGGTGCCCGCCGCCCGCTTCGTCGGCTACGACGGGGCCCGCCTGCCGTTTCCCGACGGCGCCTTCGACCTCGCCGTGGCCGTCTGCGTGCTGCACCACGTGCCCCCGGCCCAACGGCCAGGCTTCGTGGCCGAGCTGCTGCGGGTGGTCACCCCCGGCGGGCTGGTGGCCGTGCTGGAGCACAACCCGTTCAACCCGCTCACCCGGCGGGCGGTGGACCGCTGCCCGCTCGACGAGGGGGTGGAGCTGGTCTCGGCCGGCGCCGTGGCCGATCTGCTGCACGGTGCCGGCGGGCGGGTGGTGCGCCGCGACCACATCTTCTTCAGCCCCTTCGGCGGGCCGGTCGGCGACGCCGTCGACCGCTGGTGCCGGCGCATCCCGCTCGGCGCCCAGCACCTGGTGCTGGCCGAGACGCCCCGTCGTCTCCGGCGCCCGGCCGGCCGCTGAGGAGGGACTTCGGCCCCGGTGCCGAAGGCGGCTTGGTAGCGTGCGTCGGGTGGCACCGACGTGGGAGAGCGATGTCACCATCTTGGGGGGCTGCGGGCACGTGGGGATGCCGTTGGGGCTGGCCCTGGCCGACAGCGGCCTGCAGGTGGTGCTCTACGACACCAACTACCAGGCGGTCGACCAGGTCCGCTCGGGCAAGTTGCCCCACCGTGAGCCCGGCGCCGAGGAGGTGCTCCAGCGCGCCTTGGCCGACCGGCGGCTGCGGCCCACCAGCGACCCGGCCTCGGTCGGGGAGAGCGAGCATCTGATCGTCGTCATCGGCACCCCCATCGACGAGCACCTCAACCCCGACCCGCAAGCCTTGGTGGAAGCACTGCAGGCGGTGGCGGACCATCTGGTCGACGGGCAGCTGGTGGTGCTGCGCAGCACGGTGTTCCCGGGGGTGACCCGGCTGGTGGAGCGCCGGTTGGCCGAGCTGGGCAAGGCGGTGGATGTGGCCTTCTGCCCGGAACGGATCGCCGAGGGGCGGGCCATGGAAGAGCTGCACTCGCTCCCCCAGATCGTGGCTGCCCGCCACGACGACGCCTACGGGCGGGCCGCCGCCCTGTTCGGCCGGCTGACCGGCTCGATCGTCCGCACCGAGCCCGAAGAGGCCGAGCTGGCCAAGCTGTTCACCAACTCCTACCGCTACATCAAGTTCGCCGCCGCCAACCAGCTGTTCATGATGGCCAACGACTTCGGCCTGGACTACGAGCGGATCCGCCAGGCGGTCATCTCCGACTATCCCCGGGCCGCCGACCTGCCCGGGGCGGGCTTCGCCGCCGGGCCGTGCCTGTTGAAGGACACCATGCAGCTGGCCGCCTTCAACAACAACAACTTCGCCCTGGGACAGGCCAGCATGCAGGTCAACGAGGGCCTGCCGCTCTACCTGGTGTCGCGCATGGCCCAGCGCTACGACCTCGAGTCGATGACGGTCGGCATCTTGGGCATGGCCTTCAAAGGCGAGTCCGACGACAACCGGGCCAGCCTGTCCTACAAGCTGAAGCGGGTGCTGAAGGTGCGGGCCAAGGCCGTGCTCACCAGCGACCCCTACGTCACCGCCGACGACGAGCTGGCTCCCCTCGACCAGGTCCTGGCCCGGGCCGACCTGATCGTCATCGGCGCCCCCCACCGCCGCTACGCCGAGCTGCCCATCACCCAGCCGGTCGTCGACATCTGGAACCTGCGCGGCGCCGGGGTCGCCCTGTGAAGCCCCGGGTGTCGGTCGTCATCCCCGCCTACGACGAGGGCGGCAAGATCGAGGACGTGCTGGGACGCCTGACCGAGGCGGTGCGGCTGCCCTGCGAGATCGTGGTGGTGGTCGACTCCCCCACCGACACCACCGTGCCCTACGTCGACAAGTACAGCCGCCGCGACCCGCGGGTGCGGGCGCTGGTCAACGACGTGGAGCCCGGCCCGGCCCAGGCCATCCGCTGCGGCATCGACCACGCCGCCGCCGAGGTGGTGGTGGTGACCATGGCCGACGGCTGCGACGATCCTCAGCAGATCGACCAGCTGGTGCGCCTGGTGGAACGGGGCGTGGTCATCGCCGCCGCCTCGCGCTACTCGCGTGGCGGCCAGCAGGTCGGCGGCCCGTTCCTGAAGGGGCTGCTGTCGCGCCTGGCCGGGCTGTCGCTGTGGGCGCTGGCCCGGGTCGGCACCCGCGACGCCACCAACTCCTTCAAGGCCTACGACGTCGGCTTCGTGCGCCAGGTCGGCATCTCGTCGACGGCAGGGTTCGAGATCGGCATCGAGCTGGTGGCCAAGGCCCGCCGGGCCCGGCTGCCGGTGGCCGAGCTGCCCACCATCTGGCTCGAGCGCCACGCCGGCATGTCCAACTTCAAGCTGGCCAGCTGGATCCCGCACTACCTGCGCTGGTGGGCCTTCGCCTTCGGGCCCCGCCTGCCGCTCCACGAGGTGCGGGCCGCCGGCGAGCGGGTCCTGGCCCGAGGCGACGGTGCCGGGCGGTGAGCGATGCGCCGGGCGGCGTTGCAGGGTGTGGCGATGAGCAGGGTGTGGCGATGAGCAGGGTGTGGCGATGAGCAGGGTGTGGCGATGAGCAGGGTGTGGCGATGAGCAGGGTGCTGGTCAGCGGCTCCTCCGGGTTCATCGGCGGCTATGTGGTCAAGGAGCTGCTCCGACGCGGCCACGACGTGGTCGGCATCGACAACCACTCCAAGTACGGGCCGGTGCGGCGCTCGTACGACGACCATCCCCGCTACCGCTTCGTGGAGGGCGACGCCCGCGACGTGGAGCTGATGACGCAGCTGCTCGGCGACTGCGACCACTTCATCGCCGGGGCCGCCATGATCGGCGGCATCTCCTACTTCCACACCTACGCCTACGACCTGCTGGCCACCAACGAGCGCATCACCGCCGCCTCGTGCGATGCGGCCATCGCCGCTCACCGCCACGGCCGGCTGCAGAAGGTCACCTACCTCAGCTCGTCGATGGTGTTCGAGTCGGCCGACAGCTGGCCGGCGTACGAGGGCCAGCAGCACGACGTGCCACCACCGAAGTCGTCCTACGGCTTCCAGAAGCTGGCCGTGGAGCACTTCGCCCGTGCCGCCTTCGACCAGCACGGGCTGCCCTACACCATCATCCGTCCCTTCAACTGCGTGGGGATCGGGGAGCGCCGGGCGCTGGGCGACGTGGAGATCCTCAGCGGCAACGTGAAGCTGGCCATGAGCCACGTGGTGCCCGACCTGGTCCAGAAGGTGCTCAAAGGCCAGGATCCGCTGCACATCCTCGGCGACGGCAGCCAGGTCCGCCACTACACCTACGGGGCTGATCTGGCCGAGGGCATCGTCATCGCCATGGAGCACCCCGCCGCCCGCAACGAGGACTTCAACCTCTCGACGGCCGAATCGACCACCGTGCTGGAGCTGGCCCGAGCCATCTGGAGCGCCGTCAAAGGCCCCGGCCAAGAGCTGCGCTGGGTGTCGGACCCGCCGTTCCCCCACGACGTGCAGCGGCGCATCCCCGCCACCGACAAGGCCAAGCGGCTGCTGGGCTTCGAGGCGACGACCCCGCTGTCGGTCATCCTGGCCGAGGTCATCCCCTGGATCGAGCGGGCCATCGCCGCCGGCACCATCTGAGCGCCGGCGCCGGCGCCGGCGCCTGCTCCCCGGCGGCCACCGGTCGCGGCGGCCGGGCCAGACGGGCAGATCTGGCGGCGACGCCGAGCTCGCTCGATGCCGCCAGCGGACCCGGCAGCCCGGTCAGGGTGCGCCGGGCGGCGCCCCGGTCCCGGCGCTGGCCGAGCCGGAGGTGCCGGCGAAGACGCTCAGGTGCATCTGCCTGGCTGTGGCCGCCTGGGCCCGGATGAACGACGCCGAGCGGAACGGATACAGGTAGAAGATGGCCATGTTGTCGGGCACCTGGTCGAGGTGCAGCAGCACCCGGGTGGCCTGCAGCTGATAGGTGTGGTTGGCCCGGGCGCCCTGCAGCCCGTCAGGGGTGCCCACCGCCAGCTGCACCACCACCACGCCAGCCACGGCGGCGGCCGCCGCCGGCCACGTCCACGCCGGCCAGCACCGCCTAGGATGGCGGGCCCACCACCGTCCGGCGGGGCCGGCCGGGGCGGGGCGGCGAAGGGCGGCGGGCTGCAGCAGGCACAGCACCGTGCCGATGGGGATGAGCAGGTCGAAGGTGGTGTAGCGCGACTGGGTGGCTCCCCAGTAGTGGAAGTAGGCGCGGCCGATGGTCACCACCGCAGCGAACAGCAGCCCGTAGACGATCAGCGCCACCCCGAGCGGCGCCACCCCCGCCGGGCGCCGGCGCAGCCCGGTGCGCAACGCCACGGTCACGGCCAGCGCCACGATCACCACCCCGAACAGGACCACCCAGGGGCTGGTGTGGGTGTCTTGGTACGCCACCCGGCGGCCGACGACGTCGCCCACCAAGGCGAAGAAGAATTCGAGGCCGGACAGCGGATGGTGCAGCACGTAGTGGCTGTGGGGGCTGCCACTGGTGAGCCGGAAGTTGCGGAGGTAGACGACGGCGGCGACCACCATGGCGCCCAGCCACAGCGCCAGGTGGGCCGGGCGCCGGCGGCGGTGGTAGAGCAGCACCAGCCCGGCCGGCCAGATCAGCAGCCCCTGCAGCGACGAGAAGCTGCCGACCACGGCGGCGGCGACGGCGCCGGCGAACCCCACCCAGCTCAGCTGGGGGCGGTCGAGCAGCACCAGCGCCACCATCAGGCACAGGAAGATGAGGTACCAGGCCATCTGGAAGCCCCACAGCGTGTTCTGGTACTGCACCACCGACAGGGCCAGCAGGGCGACGGGGACCAGCGCCAGCCACGGCACCCTCGGGCTGCGGCGCCGCACCCCCCACAGCAGCAGGGCGACCGCCGCCAGCAGCAGCCCGGCGCTCAGCCACTCCTCCGCCGTGATGTCGAAGTGGGTGGTGCGGGCCAGCAGCACCACGATGAGGTTCGGGAAGAACATCCGGTTCTCGTTGTGCTGGGCCCACAGGGCGCTGAAGTTCAGCAGGTGGTGCGAGGTGCGGCGGATGACGGTGACGTCGTTCCACTGGTCCGACACGATGGTGTTGACGGTGTAGGCGGCCACCAGCCACAGGTAGAGGGCGGCCGGCGCGGCGAAGCCGGCACCGGTCAGCGCCAGGCGGAGCGGCGTCGGCAGGCGCCGTACCAGGCTCGGGTCGCCGGGCTCCGGCGGCAGCGCCGCGGGCGGTGGCGACAGCCGGTCCTCCAACACACCGTCCGACACCGCGGGCACTCTACCGGCCGTCTTCGGCCATCTCGGAGGCACGGCGGTCTCGCCCGGCGCTCGGAGCCCCGGTCGGAGCGCGCACTACGGTGGGTTTCGGGCCGCCGTCGGCGGCCGCCAGGTTCCGAGGCGGTCGGGGGCCGGCTCGGGGGGAGGAGGTTGACGATGTCTGCCACGGCCACGCCGCCTGCCACGGCGGCACAGCCACAGCCACAGGCCTGGTTGGCGGCCGGCCAGCAGCCGGCGCTGCCTTCGCCGCCGAGGTTCGACACCGTGGAGGAGGAGCGGCTGCACCGCAAGCAGCGTCTGGCCGCCGGCTTCCGCCTCTTCTCGCGCTTCGGGTTCGACGAAGGCGTCGCCGGCCACATCACCGCCCGCGACCCGGAGCATCCCGACCACTTCTGGGTCAACCCCTTCGGCATGCACTTCGGCCACATCTCGGTGTCCGACCTGGTGCTGGTCAACCGCGAGGGGCAGGTCGTCGAGGGGGGCCGGCCGGTCAACGGGGCGGCCTTCGCCATCCACTCCCAGGTCCACGCGGCGCGCCCCGACGTGATGGCCGCCGCCCACTCCCACTCGGTGCACGGCAAGGCCTGGTCGTCGCTGGGCCGGCGCCTCGACCCGCTCACCCAGGACTCGTGTGCCTTCTACGAGGACCACGGCCTGTTCGACGACTACACCGGGGTGGTCCTCGACGTCGAGGAGGGTCGGCGCATCGCCGCTGCCCTGGGATCCCACAAGGCCGTCATCCTGCGCAACCACGGCCTGCTCACCGTGGGCCACACGGTCGACGCCGCCGTGTGGTGGTTCATCACCATGGAGCGGACCTGCCAGGCCCAGCTGCTGGCCGAGGCGGCCGGCACCCCGGTGCGCATCGACCCCGACCAGGCCCGGCTCACCGCCTCGCAGGTCGGCGGGCACTACATCGGCTGGCTCAACTTCCAGCCGCTGTACGACCGGATCGTGGGTGAGCAGCCCGACCTGCTCGACTGATGCGAGCGGGCACCCGGTGGGTTGGGCCGGTCGCCTGGCGCCGGGTGGGTTGGGCCGGTCGCCTGGCGCCGGGTGGGTTGGCGCCGGGTGGGTTGGGCCGTCGCCTGGCACCGGGTGGGTTGGCGTCCCAGGTCCCATGGCGTCCGGGCTAGAGGCTCAGGCGGGCCAGGGGGACGGGCCGGCTGCCACCGTCGGCGCCGAGGTGTCCGGTAGCGTCTGCGCCAATGGTGCGGTCCAAGGTGGGGGATTCCCGTGGGTGAGACGGCACACGGACCCGGATGGTGGATGGCCGCTGACGGCCAGTGGTATCCGCCCGACGTGGATCCTGACGCCGTGGCCCGGCTGCGTGCCGGGTCGGGGTCACCGCCGGGCACCGGCCTGACGCCGACCAACTGGCGGGTGGGCATCCCTGCTCCCAACAGCGGGCTGACCGCGGGTGGCGCCGCGCCGTTGGCGCCGCGGCGCGTGGGCTCGGGTCCGCCGCCGGCGCCGCCGGCCTCCTCGGGTCCGCCGCCGGCGCCGCCGGCTGCCTCAGGCCTGGCCGGCTTCGACCACAACCACTTCGCCATCCGTCCTCGCCGCGCCGAGCCGCCCGCCACCCGCAAGCGTGGTCGGCTGGCGCTGTCGCTGATCGTCGCCTTGGTGCTGGTGGCGGTGGTGGCCGCCGGCACCGCCGTCTACCTGGTGCTGCATCCCTCGCCGCATCGCTCGGCCGGCGCCGTGGTGGCCGACTTCGTGCAGCAGCTGGCCAAAGGCGACTACCGCACCGCCGCCAACGACGTGGTACCCGCCCAGCTTCAGAGCCTGGGACCGCTGTCGCAGCTGCCGGCGGTGCGCAACCTGGCCGCCGCCTACCGCGGGGACCAGATCTCGGCCGCCTCGGTGCGCGCCGGGCATCCCGACAGCGTCGTCACCGTCAAGTGGTGCGACAACTTCTCCTGCGGCACCGGCTCGGCCATCCCCGCCGTCCACCGCGCCGGGGGCTGGTACGTCGACGTCGCGGCGCTGTTGGGCACGAGCGGGCCGTGAGGGCGGCTGTCACCACGGCGTTTGACCGCCCGACGCGGCGGGGACACTCTCTGTTCGATGCCGCCACCGCCCCCCGCCTGATGGAGCTGCGCCCCCCCATGGAACCGGCCCTGGTGCGGCCTCCCACCAGGCGGCCCCGCTTCGGCAAGACCCACGACATCGCCTTCGAACCCAAGTGGGACGGGTTTCGCTGCATCGCCTTCCGAGGCGACGCAGCGGTCGACCTGCAGACCCGCCGGGGCCGGATGCTGACCGCCTCCTTCGCCGAGGTGACGGCGGCGCTGGGCGCCCAGCTGGAGCCAGGTACCGTCCTCGACGGCGAGCTGGTGGTGTGGAACGGGTCGCGGCTGCACTACGGGGCGCTGCAGGCCCGCCTGGGCGAACCGGTCTGGCCGCAGCGCCCCGGACGTCACGCCCCGGCCGGCTACGTGGTGTTCGACCTGCTGGCCGAGGCCGGCGAGGACATGCGGGCCCGCCCCTACGCCGAGCGCCGGGCCCGCCTGGAGCAGCTGGCCGAACGGCTGGTGGCGCCGCTGTTCCTGACCGAGTCGACCACCGACCCGGCCCGGGCCCGCTCGTGGTACCGGCGGTATCCGGCGGCCGGCATCGAGGGGCTGGTGCTGAAGCCGGTGGCCGGCGCCTACCACCCTGGCGAAGCCTGCTGGGACCAGATCCGCCACCGCCGCACGGTGCTGGGCGTGGTGGCCGGCGTGGTCGGCACCCCGGCCCATCCCGCCGCGGTGGTGGTGGGCCGCCCCGACCAGCTGGGGCGGCTGCGAGTGGCCGGCGCCACCCGCACCCTGCTCGACGAGGTGCAGCAGCAGCTCGGCGCCCGGCTGCAGCCGGCCGGCACCGACCATCCGTGGCGACCCGACCCGCTGCCGGGATCGTGGGTGGGGCGGTTGTCGAGCGCCGAGCGGGTGTCGTACCTGCGGGTGGCGCCCACCGTGGTGGCGGAGATCGCCGTCGACGCCGCCTGGAACCCCGAACGCTGGCGCCACCTGGGCGACCTGGTCCGCCTGCGGCTCGACCTGGCGCCGGCGGACCTGCGGCCCGCCGCCGGTGCAGGGTCGGCGCAGGTCGCCGGGCCCGACATCGCCGCCGGTTCGGGCTCCGAGCGGCCTGCCGGCGATGATGACGGTCACGCCGCCGGCGGCGGCCGCGGCGGGGGGCGCCGTGGTGCCGCAGGCGACGCCGTCCGCTTGCCCAGCGTCGGTGATCTCTGAGTGGGAGACCCCCTTGACCGTTGGTTGGGGAGATGGAGTGAGATCGTTGGTACAGTGCGGCCACGTTCTCCCCGATGAGCCGATGAGCCGATGAGCTGAGCACGGTCGGTCGGAACGGACTCGGGGGTGGCCGTGGCGGCCCTCTGCTTCACCTGCTGCGAGATCCTGGGCGACGATGTGGAGTCATGCCCGGGCTGTGGCAGCACCGCCTTCATCGGCATGCTCGACCGGGAAGCGGCTGCGGTGCGGACCCGGCGGGCAGCCCGCAGCCGTCAGCAGGCCCGACGGGTGGTGCGGCCCGGCGTCCGCCTGGACCCGGTGCGGCTGCCGGCCTCGCTGGCTGGCCCGGCCTGGGGCGGTCTGACGAGCGGTCTGGGGGTGACGGCGGTGCCAGTCTACGGCGGCGACCGGTCCGGACCCGACCCCGCCACGCCGCCGGGCCTCTCGGCCGACGGCCCCGCCTCGCTGGTGACCTCGGCCGACGGCCCCGCCTCGCTGGTGACCTCGGCCGACGGGTGGGTCGAGCCTTCGATCGCCTTCCGGCGGTCGAGGAGCTCCTCGGGGACGGCGCCGCTGCAGGCCCCTCCGGGCACCGACACCGAGCGGCCCGACGCCGGCCCGCTGGCCGCCCTGGCTCGTCAGCTGACCGCTGTCACCACACCGCGCGACCAGACCCCCACCTCGGAGGCGGCCAATCCCACCGCCTTGGCCTCCCCTCCCACGCCGCGCCCCACGGGAGCCAACCGCCGGTCGATGCTGCTGCGCCTGGGGTTGGGGGCCGTGCTGCTGGTGGGCCTGGTGGCGGTGCTGCAACGCCATCCGCAGCCGGCGGCGCCAGTCGGGCGGACACGGGGCACGCCCTGTTCGGCTTCGGGTCCACCGCTCCGGCCGCCACCACGGCGGTGGCTGCCACCCAGCCGTTCACCACCACCTGGGCACTGTGGTGCTCAGGGCCCGGCACCACCACCTTGTCGATCACCGTGTCGTCGGCGGGAGGGGTGGTGCGCAGCGCGGCGGTGGCGGTCGGTGTCGGCGAGCAGCTCGGCACGCTCGGCACCTTGCCGCCAGGAACCTACACGGCGGCGGTCATCTGGCCGGGACGGCGCTCGTGCACCTGGTCGCTGGTCGGTGTGCCGCGCTGAGCGTCACCCGCCGGCGGGGCGACAGGACCGGCCACCTCGGATCGATCACCTGCGTGGGATGCTTCGAGTTGACCTGGCCGGTGAGAGGCACGGGGACCAAGCTCGGCCCAAGGCAAGGCGAGGAGTTGCGGCAAGGCTGAGCTTGCCGGGCGGGCCGTGCGGTGCCGGCGCCCAGGCCGGTCAGCCGGGCAGCCGGTCAGCCGGGCGAGGCCGCGTCGCTGGCGTCGAAGGTGGGCACGAGATGGCGTGCGGCGCGTGCCTCGTCGACCCGCCGCACCGGCGTGTGACGGGGGGCCTGCGCGGCTCGGTCGGCACCGCCGGGTCGGCCGGCGTCGGCCACGATCCGTTCCACGGCGTCGGCCAGCGCCTGCAGGGTCTGGAGGCTCTCGGTCTCGGTCGGCTCCAGCATCAGCGCCTCGTCCACGATGAGCGGGAAGTAGACGGTCGGGGCGTGGAACCCGGCTTCGAGCAGGCCCTTGGCCACGTCGAGGGCCCGCACCCCGGTGGCCTTCTTGAGGCTGGCCGCCGACAGCACGCACTCGTGCATGCAGGGCCGGTCGAAGGGGACGTCGAGGACCGACGACAGCCGGGTGCGCAGCCAGTTGGCGTTGAGCACGGCCAGCTGCGCCACCCGCCGCAGCCCCTCACCGCCGTGGACCAGGATGTAGCCCAGCGCCCGGGCCAGCACCAGGGCGTTGCCGTGCCAGGAGTGCACCCGTCCGATGGACTGCTCGGGCGTCGCCCAGCGGTAGGTGCCGTCGGGCTGCCGGCGGGGCTGGGGTCCGGGCAGGAACGGCGCCAGCCGGGGCGACACGGCCACCGGCCCCGACCCCGGTCCGCCGCCGCCGTGGGGGGTGGCGAAGGTCTTGTGCAGGTTGAGGTGGACGATGTCGAAGCCCATGTCGCCGGGGCGGACCACCCCCATGATGGCGTTGAGGTTGGCGCCGTCGTAGTAGAGCAGGCCGCCGACCTGGTGGACGGCGTCGGCGATGTCGCGGATGTTCTCCTCGAACAGCCCCAAGGTGTTGGGGTTGGTCAGCATGATGCCGGCCACGTCCTCGTCGAGCACCTGGCGCAAGGCGGCCAGGTCGACACAGCCGCGGCGGTCGCTGGGGACGGTGACGGCGTGGTAGCCGCCCAAGGTCACCGACGCCGGGTTGGTGCCGTGGGCCGAGTCGGGGATGATGACGGTGCGGCGCTGGCGACCCTGGGCCTGGTGCCACGCTCGCATGAGCAGCAGCCCGGTCAGCTCGCCGGCCGCTCCCGCCGCCGGCTGCAAGGTGGCGTCGGCCATGCCGGTCACCGCGCACAGCGACCGGCGCAGCTGGTCGAGCAGCGCCAGCCAGCCCTGGGTCAGCGACGCCGGGGCGGCGGGATGGACGTCGGCCAGCCCGGCCAGCGCCGCCACGGCGTCGAAGGCCTTGGGGTTGTACTTCATGGTGCACGACCCCAGCGGGTAGGCCCCCAGGTCGACCGAGAACTGGCGGTGGCTGAGGCGGGTGAAGTGGGCCACCAGGTCCCGCTCGGACACCTCGGCCAGCTCGGCGGGGACGTCGCGCCGGTGCTCGGCGGGCAGCAGGTCGGCCAGCGGAACCTCGGGCACCGCCGTGGTGGGCAGCTGCCAGGCCCGCCGGCCGGGGGTCGACAGCTCGAACAAGGTCGGCTCGCCGTCGCGGCCGAGCAGCGGTGCGCTGGCGGCTCGCCCGCCGGGGGCCGGCCGGGCCGACCGGCGGCTGGCCGGACCGGGGGTGCCGGTTCCGGGGGTGCCGGTTCCGGGGGTGCCGGTTCCGGGGGTGCCGGTTCCGGGGGTGCCGGTCGGCTCGTCCATCACCGCACCGCCTTGGCGAAGGCGGTGGCGAAGGCGTCGATGTCGGCCCGGGTGCGGCGTTCGGTGACCGCCACCAGCAGGCCGTGGGGAGCCCCGCCGCTGACGGCGGGGTGGAGCGGGATGCCGGCCAAGAAGCCCTCCTCTGCCAGTCGTTGCACCACCACCTCAGCCTCCACCGGCAGCCGGACAGCGAACTCGCGCACGACCGGTGCCGGTGCCCACGGCTCCACCCCCGGCACGGTCAGCAGCTGCTGGCGGCAGTAGTGGGTGCCCTGCACGCAGCGCCGGGCCACCTCGGCCAGGCCGCTGGTGCCCAGCCAGCCCAGCTGGATGGCGGCGGTGACGGCCATCAGCGTCTGGTTGGTGCAGACGTTGGAGGTCGCCTTCTCCCGGCGGATGTCCTGCTCGCGGGCGCGCAAGGTGGTGACGTAGGCGCGCCGGCCCTCGGCGTCGACGGTCTCTCCGACCAGCCGGCCCGGCAGTCGCCGGACATGGGCGTCGCTGCAGGCAAACAGCCCCAGGTACGGCCCGCCGAAGCTCAGCGGCATGCCCAGCGGCTGGCCCTCCCCCACCACCACGTCGGCGCCCTGCTCTCCCGGTGAGCGCAGCACCGCGGCGCTGACCGGGTCGAAGGCCACGACGAGCACCGCGCCGGTGCGGTCGCACAGCGCCCGCGCCGCGGCCAGGTCCTCGAGACAGCCGAGGTGGTTGGGATAGGCCACCACCACCACCCCCGGCGCCGGCCCGGCGTCAGGGTCGGGCCAGGCCGTGGTGCCGTCGCGCAGGGCCACGTCGACCAGCTGGTGGCCGGTGCCGGCGGCGAAGGTGCGGAGCACCTGCACCCACGACGGGTGCAGCCCCGAGGACACCCACACCTGCTGGCGACGGGTGGCGGCCACCCCCAGGTTGACGGCTTCGACGGTGGCCGCCGCTCCGTCGTAGAGCGAGGCGTTGGCCACCGGCAGGCCGCTGAGGCGAGCGATCAGGGTCTGGAATTCGAACACCGCTTGCAGCACCCCCTGGGCCACCTCGGCCTGGTAGGGGGTGTAGGAGGTGACGAACTCCGAACGTGAGGCCAAGGCCCGCACCACCGGGGGCACGTGATGGTCATAGGCGCCGCCGCCGGCGAAGCAGATCAGGCGCCGTCCCACCGGACGGTTGGCGTCGGCCAGCTCCTCGAGGGCGGCGACAGCATCGGGTTCGGGCATCCCGTCGGGCAGGTCGAGCCCGCCGGCCAGCCGCAGCGCCTCGGGCACCGCGGCGAACAGCTCGTCGAGCGACGACGCCCCCACCAGCTGGAGCATGTCGGCGATGTCGGCCTCGGTGTGCGGCGTGTAGTCGCCCATCAGTCGCTCCTCCCTGGGGTCGTCGCGTCGCGGTGCGCCTCGGCGCTTGGCGCCGCACCGCGGCGGGGGGCGGCGGTTCCCGCCGCCACGAAGGGCAGGGCCACCACCTGGGCCGGAAGCTGCCGGCCCCGCAGGCGCACCTCGGCGCCGGTGCCCGGCTCGGTCGACACCGCCGCGCTCAGCAACGCCAGCGCGATGCCGCAGCCCAGCACCGGGGAGAAGTTGCCGCTGGTGACGGTGCCGGCAGGCTGGCCGGTGACGTAGACCTCGGCTCCTTCCCGGGGCGGCTGGCGCCCGGCGGTGGTGAGGCCGCGCAGCACCCGGGTTGGGCCACGCCGGCGCTCGGCGTCGAGGGCGTGGCGGCCCCGGAAGGCCGGCTTGTCCCAGCCGACCACCCAGCCGAGCCCGGCCTGCAGCGGGGTGATGCCGGGGCCGAGCTCGTGGCCGTGGAGCGGCAGGCCGGCTTCGAGGCGCAAGGTGTCGCGGGCGCCGAGCCCGGCCGGATGCACCCCGGCGCCCAGCACCGCCTGCCAGAACGACCCGGCCACCTCGGCCGGCACGGCGCACTCGACGCCGTCCTCTCCGGTGTAGCCGGTGCCGGCCACGGTGCAGGTGGCCCCGCGCCAGGTGAAGCTGGTCACCCGGAACCGGCTGACGGCGGCCGCATCGGGGGCGACGGTGGCCAGCCGCCGGCGGGCGTCGGGACCCTGGACGGCAACCACCGCCCGTTGGGCGGTGGTGTCGATGCCACCGACAGCATCGAGGACCCGGGCCGTGTTCGAGGCGTTGGGCATGACGTCGAAGGTGTCGTCGTCGCGCCACCACACGATGATGTCGTCGAGCACCGAGCCGTCGCTGTCGTCGAGCAGGTGGGTGTACTGGGCCCGGCCCGGGCCGATCTTGCGCAGATCGTTGCTGAGCTGCTGCTGCAGCCGGGCGAAGGCGTCGGGGCCCTGCACCCGCACCGTCCCCAGGTGGCTGACGTCGAAGGCCACCGCCGCGCCGCGGCAGGCCCGATGCTCGGCCAAGGTGCCGGCCGGGTAGGCCAGCGGCATCGACCAGCCGCCGAAGCCGACCATGCGGGCCCCGAGCTCGAGGTGGTGGTCGTGCAGCGGCGAACGTCGCAGCGTCGGCGGTCCGGGCGCGCCAGGCGAGGCGACGGTGTCGGCTGGAGTCACGTGTCGAGCTTACGCGGCGGGCGAGGCGGTTTCGCCGAAGCCGTACTTGGCCAGCAGCGCCCGGTAGTCACGCTGGGCCAGCAGCTTCACCTCCACCTCGGGGTACAGCGCCCGCAGCCGGCGCAGCTTGGCGTGCTTGCGGGTGATCAGCTTCTGGTTGAGGGTGGTCAGCTCGATGAACCAGCCGTGGTCGGGCAGGTAGAAGTCGGGGCGGAAGGCGCTGCGGGGGCTGCCGTCGGCGTTCCAGCCGAGCACGAACTCGACCGGCTCGTACTCCCAGCGCACCCCGTAGAAGTCGAGAAGCTCGGCCAGGTGGCGCTCGGAGGGATGGGCGAAGCGCACCGCGTGGCGGCGCTGCCGCGTCAGCTCGGTCGACGCCCCGCCCGTCATCCGCCGGCGCCCGCCGCCGATCGCGGCTCGATGCCAGGCCCGATGCCACCGTTCTGACGGGTGCTGATCTGAAGGGTGCGGGCGGGGTGGGTGCTGTCAGTGTGGCTCGAGTCGAGGTGGCTCGAGCCGGGGTGGCTCGAGTCGGGGTGGCTGGCGTCGAGGTGGCTCGAGTCGGGGTGGCTGGCGTCGAGGTGGCTCGAGTCGGGGTGGCTGGCGTCGGTGCGGGTGGTGTGAGGGTCCGTGCGGTCGGTGCGGTCGGTGTGGTCGGTGTGGGGGCGGGTGTCGCGGCGCCCGGCGCGGGCGCCGAGGCCGGCGATGTCGGTGATGGCGGCGTCGAGCTCCTCCACCACCCCCGACAGGGGCACGATGTTGAGCACCCCCTGCCCGCCGCGCAGCAGGTCGACGACCTCGCCGTCGCCATGGGCCAACACCGAGTCGGCGCCGACCAGCACCAGGCTGGTGGAGGCCAGGTCGCCGCCGAGGCCGTCACGCAGGCACTCCACCGCTCGTCGGGCCCGCTGCAGCGAGATGCCCGCGTCGAGCAGCTGCTTGATCACCTTCAGCTCCAACACGTCGTGGTAGGAATAGCGCCGTTGGGTGCCGCTGCCGCGGGCGTCGGTGATGGACGGCCGCAGCAGCCCGGTGCGAGCCCAATAGTCGAGCTGGCGGTAGGTGATGCCGACCAGGGCGCAGACCTGGGGGCCGCGGAACCCCTCTCGAGGCGTGGCGGGCTCGTCGACGATGCCAGGCAGACGGGCCGGGTACGGGACGCGACCAGCCATCGGGGTTCCTCCTCCACCTCAGGTGCAACCTGATGGTAGCCCAGCCGGCGACAGGAGGGTAGTTACGCTGGTGTCAGCCTTCGGTTCAGGTCGAGGGGCTGGCGCGGGCCACGTCGCCGAGGCACAGGTCCGGCCACGCCGGGCCGGTGCGGCTGAGCGCCCGGTGCGGCGGTGCGGCTGAGCGCCCGGTGCGGCGGTGCGGCTGAGCGCCCGGTGCGGCGGTGCGGCTGAGCGCCCGGTGCGGTTCCATGACACCAGCTCCAGATCGGCCTGGCGCATACGGCCTTCGCCCAGCAGTGCCATCAGCCAGCGGCCCAACACGTCGGAGCGCTCCGAGCTGACCTCTGATATGGCACCGGAGGAGCGGCCGCGCACGCGCAGCGTGTACCGACGATCGGCCACCACCGGCACGGGCGGGTCGGCCTGGCGGGCGATGAGACCTGACTCGAGCAGCTCCACCCAGCAGTCGGCCAGATGGCGTCGCTGGAGCGCCACCCCCAGCAGCTCCTGCAGACGGCTGGGGGGGGAGGGCCAAGGCGCCGTCGACGGCGACCGCCTCCGGCGCGCAGCGCACGCACAGCGCCAGCACCTGACGTTCGCGTACCACAGCCAAGGTCGGGGCGCCCCGCAGGCAGGCGCAGAGGGTGGGGGCAGCAACGCTCAGGATCCGCTGGTGCTGTCCGCGGTAGCCGTGCTCGTGGACCACGACCTTGCCGCTCAGGGCCATCTGCAGTCACCAACGGCGACTGGTGGGCCGCAGGTGCTGGGCAACGGGAGCCTCGGGTCGGAAAGCGAGAAGCCGCAGGCGCACGTCTTGTGCGGGGCGACATGGTCGTAGCCGGCGTCGCATCGGGCTTCGGCCAGCTTGGAGCTTGGCAGGACCCGGGTCGGTGACGGTGCGCCGCCCGACAGGGGGTGGGCGTGATGGCCCGGTCGGCGGGGTGATCAGATCAGAGGCGTCGGAGCAGCTGTCGGAAGCGCCGACCGTTCTCGACGTACTCGTCCGCCGACAGGCGGATGATGTCGCGGTCGGAGCGGTCGCGGCGGATCGACACTGGTACGCCGATGGCGAGGGCTCCGGGAGGGACCTCGGTGCGGCTGGGGACCACGGCGTTGGCTCCGACGGTGGCACCCGACCCGATGTGGGCGTGGTGCAGAACGACCGAGCCCGAGCCCACCAGGGAGTCGTCGTGGAGGACGCAGCCTTCGAGATGGGCGATGTGGCCGACCACGCAGCTCGACCCGACGATGGTGGGCAACCCCGGCCCGGCGTGGATGACGGTGCCGTCCTGGATCGACGAGCGGGCGCCGATGTTGATGGGGCCGTAGTCGCCCCGCAGGACGGCCCCGGGCCAGATGTTGGCGTCGGCGCCGATCGTCACGTCGCCGATGACGACGGCGTCGGGATGGACGTAGGCGTCGGGATCGATGACGGGAACGAGATCGCCGAGGGCATAGATGGGCACGCCCGGACGCTATCGCCGAGGCAGGAAGGCCACCATGCGGTCAGCCATGCGCAGCTCGATGTTCAGGTCTGCGCAGCCCCATCTTCGACTCAGCGCAGCACCATCCGCGGCCCGCGTCCCCGACCGGCGGGTCGGATGAGCTCGGGGTGCAGGCAGTGGTCGAAGCGGACCACGAACTCCTGCAGCGGACGGGTCAGACGGACCCGCAACGGCCGGCAGCTGCGCCCAGTGGTCAGCACCACCGACCGGTTGGTCACCTTGAGGCAGCGGATCCGGGTGTCGGCGCCGACCACCGCGGCGAGGTAGCGGGCGATGGCGCAGTCCTTGACGTTGCCGGGGGTACCCACGGCCCCCTCAGCCCGGAGCTGATCGGCGACGCGTCGCGGGTCGTCGCCGAGCGACCTGAGCAGATCGGCAACCTGGTGCCGCAGTTCCTGACGCCAGTGCGGGGTCGCGCTCATCTCTCTCCTCCGCGGTTCCGCTCGTGCTCCTCGTCCGGTCGCTCCCGATGCTTCTAGCGTCCCCCTGCGTAGGGAGACCGAAACTTGTTGCGACTGCCGCTGTGGCGGCGCGCGTGGTGCCCACCCAGTGCTGTGGGGGAAAGCATGCCAGGAGACGCGCGGGCTGTGTCGCCGGAACCGGTTTGGGTGGTCGTCGTCCCGGATAGAGCACGGACGACGACACTGCGCGACGGAGGTCGGCGGGATCGTGGAACGGCAGGATCGTGCCTGCGGCGGAGGAGGAGAAGCTGGGATCGGCACGCGCCCGTGAAGAAGACGGCCATGCCGAAGCTGACCCGCAAGTCGGCTGCGGACTCCTCGGTGGCGAGCGGCGCGCAGGCCGGCCTGTCCCGGTGATCCTCGAGATCCCTGGCGGAGTGGCGACACGACAGGGCGATGTGGAGGCGGACAGCAGCTGGTGGATCGCTTGGGGCCTACCGGACAGGGCCTTCGGGAGCCGAAGCGACATTACTCGGAATTCGTCTCGCGACAGAGAATGGACGGAAGACCAGGAAGCGCAGCCACTGATAGAGGTGGACATCGCTGGAAACGAACCACTGACCTAGGTGGTAGGCCACCATTGGTGCTTGGCATCCAATCGACCGATGTCCCATAGCAACAGAGGATCGTGGTACATCTCGGGATGAGACGCACCGAACAACCGCCGGTCGCCTCAACCGTCTGATCGCCAGACGCCCGCACTCCCCGGTCGCGCCCCGCGATCGGCCCTGGCCGAAGCGGGAAGAAGCCGCGGTTTGACCGGGCGGCCACGCGTTGAGCCAGGCGAGAACGTTGCAATGGCCGCTGCATTCGCTACTGTCGATGCCGGCAGTCCCTCCGGCGATGATCAAGACAATGGGGTGGCATCACCCTCAGCAAAATCGAAAGACAACGAGAGGTGCACCGTTCTCAAGAGGTCGATGAGCCACGCGCTGTCGGAGGCACTTGAGGCACGACCGGCCGACGACGTTCCCGACGAGGTTCGACGACGAAAGGACGACCGTGCATACTGAGAGGACCGGCGGGTTCGCACCTGCCGCTTTCGCAAGCGCAGCGTTGGCGTTGGCAAGCGCAGCGTTGGCGTTGGGTGGGGTGGCCTTGGCGGCAGCGCCGGCCGCGGCCGCGTGGAGCAACGCCAACGCCAACGCCAACGCCAGCCCTGCCAACGTGGGCCCTGCCAACGCCGGCTACGCTGCCGCCCAGCAGCCGGACCAGGCCGGCGGTGGCGGCCCCAGCACCGGGCCCGCCGGCAATGACGGTCACGTCCAGATCGACGACGAGTACCAACCCGATGGCGCCACGGGCAACGATCCCCATGTCGGCTGCGGGCTGACCGTCAACTTCTTCGGCTTCGACGGCGGGTACCAGACGGCCTCCATCACCGTCACGTCCTGGGCACCCACGCCGGGTGGCAGCTCCTACACCACCACCTACCAGCTGCAGAACGCGACGTGGCAGAGCGGCAGCCGGTTCGACGGCGGCGATTCGATCCCCTGGTCGGCTCTGGCGCCGAGCTTCGCCGGCGTGGCTCCGGCCAAGCAGGGCTACCACGTGAAGGTGCCGCAGCGGTGCCGTACTCGAACGGTTCGGATCTGAAGCAGCACGTCATCTGGGTCCAGCCGTGTGCCAGCACCGGCGCTGCGGGTGGTTCGACTGGCGCTGCGGGTTCGACTGGCGGTTCCGGGTTGACCCCGCCGGTGGCCACCGCAGCCGGCGGCGGGCGAACCTCGTCGACGGGATCGTCACCGACACCGGAGGCGCCGGTGCTGCGCACCGCCACCTCTCTGGGGTCGACCCCCACGCTGGCCACCGCCGCCGCCGGCGGTACCGCTCCCGTGTCGGCGGCCACGCCGGTGCCGGCCACCAGCCCGGTCAGCGGCTCGAGCCTCGCCTTCACCGGCGCCTACCTCGGCACGGAAGGCGGTGTGGCCGCCTTGCTGTTGGGTGCCGGTGGCGGGCTGGTGGCCCTGTCGCGCCGCCGCCGGCGGTTCGCCAGCCGCTGAGCTCTCAGTGGGGGGCGCCGCCATCGTCGGCGCTCCACGGTTCGGCCAGCCGGGTTGGGCCGAAGCTGGCCGCGAGGATCCGGCAGCAGATCAGGTCGTTAGCGAAGCAGGCTCCGCAGGGCCTTGACGAGCATGCCGTTGGTCTTGGTGTACCTCTTGCGGCGAACCATCCTCCGGCCGTAGCTGGCGGATCCCTTGCCCGCAGCGTGCAGGTGGCCCAAGTCCCGGGCGGCTCGATACAGCTGGCTGCGAAGCGATGTCCGACGTGCCATCACCGACCCCCTTGTGCCGTACCGGGCTCACGCTACAAGGCGGCTGGGTCGGCGTCATGGCGGCGCAAGCTCATCGGTAGCTTGGCGTTTCCCCGCCGTGGCGCACCGCGCTCCCCCACTGCCGCCTCCTCACCCTCACCGCGGGCTGCGCATCCTCGACCAACCAATCGCCGACCGCTGGCCGCAGCGCCTCCCGGTGGGCCTGGGAGCGGCCGCGCTGGGGCGACGCTGTCCCTGCCGGCTGCGCTGGCATCCACCGCGTCAACCGGCCTGCCGACGGCGGCCGGGCCGCGAAGGTGGCCGATGCCAGCCCCACGGTGCTCACCTCGACTCCTGCGGCGGTCACCTCCGCCGCGGCGGCAGGTACGGCTTCGATGGCGGGCACGGCCTGGCCGGCTCCAGTCAGGCCGCTCGGGATCTACGGGTAGCGGAGCCCAGCTGGGCGAACTGCGCCTCACTCAGCCGTCGGGCCCGCCTGGAGAACCAGACGGTGAAGGCGAACAGCCCGCCGAGCACCGCTACCGCTCGGCGCCGGCGCCGGCGCCGGCGCCAGGGCCAGGCAGGGCCCGGTGGAGGACGGCCAGAGCCAGCAGCACCCGGGCGGCCGACACCACAAGGCGGGCCAAAAAGCCGAGCAGCACGATGACGCCGATGGGGTCGATCCGCCGGCTGCGCACTTACTGCGGCGCCACCCAGGCGGGGGGGATCCCGGCGATCATCAAGGCGGGGGTATCGCCACCGGCGCAGGCGTGCACCGCGCAGCAGACGCCGAGTGGCACCACCGGGCCGCCGATGCCCATGGCCCGCCGGGCGCTCGGCTCCGAACTGTCGGCCATCAGCCCAAGGTGGGGTCGGCATGTTTGGTGGGTGGGGTGGTGCGTGTCGATGTGTTTGGGTTGGGTGGCGGGGTGAGGGCATCTGGTTTGGGTTGTTCGGTTTGGGCGAGGTTGGTGTGGTGGGGGGTGGGTGGGG
>JAJZNB010000184.1 GCA_021848085.1 Actinomycetes bacterium | reverse complement strand
CCTACCTGTGGCGCCAAGCGTTGTTCGGCCGGCGAGCCTGGGTGGTCGACCCCAAAGGCGAGTACGGCCAGCTGGCCGCCCACTGGGGCGTGACCCCGGTGGCGCTGCGCCCGGGGGGCACGTTGCGGCTCAACCCGCTCGATGCTCCGTCGCGCGCTGGGATGGCGCCGGGCGGCACCGCGGGAGACAGCAGTGGATCCGGTGGCGAAGACGAGCTGGTCCGTCGCCGCGGCGAACTGCTGTGCGCATTGATCGAGGCCTGTCTCGTTCGCCGGCTGCTGCCGAGCGAGCGGGTGGCGGTGGAGCTCGCCGTCCAGAGCGTCTCGTACCGGCGGGTCACGCCGACGTTGCCGGACGTGGTGGCGGCCATGCTGGCGCCCGCCGCGTCCGCAGCGGCCGCCGTGCGGACCGACCCCGCCACCTTGGCTGCCGACGGCCGCCAGGGTGCGCTCGAGCTGCGGCGGCTGGTGGCTGGTGACCTACGTGGCATGTTCGACGGGCCGACCAGCCCCGGGTTGGATCCGGGCGGCCCGCTGGTCGTGCTCGACCTGTCGGCGCTGTACCAGTCGGCCGCGCTTGGGGTGGTCATGACCTGCGCCACCGCCTGGTTGCACGCCCAGCTGGCCGGCAGGGGAGGCGGGAGCGACTCGATGTCGAGTGGGGTGCTGGTAGTGGTGGACGAGGCGTGGGCGCTGCTGGGCAACCTGGGTGTGGCCCGGTGGTTGCAGTCGTCGTGGAAGCTGGCGCGTGCCTGGGGTGTGGCGAACATCGCCGTGTTGCACCGGGTGTCGGACTTGGCCGCAGGCGCTGAGAGCGGTTCGGCACACCGCGAGCTGGCCCACGGCCTGTTGGCCGACTCCGAGACGCGGGTGGTCTACGGCCAGGCACCAGGAGAGGTGACCCAGGCGCGCCGGATGCTCGGCTTGTCGTCGACCGAGGCCGAGCTGGTTCCCCATCTCGGTCGGGGGGTGGCGCTGTGGCGGGTCGGCGACCGGTCGTTCCTCGTGCGTCACGTGGTGGGGCCGGCCGAGGCGGCGCTGGTCTGGACGGACAAGGCCATGGCGGCTGCCCAGTGACCGCCGCCGATGGAGTGGTGCCGATCCTCGGCGGGACGGCGGGGCCGCTTCTCGGGCTGGCGGGGCCGCTTCTCGGGCTGGCGGGGCCGGTCCTCGGGACGGCGGTGCCGCTAGAGGCGGTGCTGGCCTTGGCGGTGATCGGGCTCCTGGGGCTGCTTGGGAGCATCGGATCCGCGGGGGCCGGTGCCCGCCGGGCCGGCGGCGGCTCGTCGATCCTCCGCAGCGGGTGGAGGGCCGGTGCCTGGTTCACCGTCGGCGCCAGGCGCGGCGCCGGCGGGGACGAAGCGCACGAGGCGCGGTGGGCCACGCGCCGCGATCTCGGGCCGATGGTGCTGCGTCACCCGCAGCCCGGCAGGGTCGTCGTCGGCCGGGTCGGGCGCCTTTTGGTGGCAGCCGAGCCGGGATCGTCGGTGCTGGTGGTGGGGCCGACTCAGAGCCAGAAGACCAGCGGGGTCGCCATTCCTGCCATCTTGGAGTGGCCGGGGCCTGTGGTCGCCGCGTCGGTGAAAGCCGACTTGGCCCGCCACAGCGTCGGCTGGCGATCCGGTCTCGGACGGGTGTGGGTGTACGACCCGGCGATGGTGGTGTCTGACGCCTTGGCCACCGCCGGCGCCGAACCTGTGCACTGGACGCCGGTCGACGCCGCGTCCACCTGGTCCGGTGCCCGCCGGGCGGCGGCAAGCCTGGTGGACTCGGCCCGGCGGGGGGAGAGCCCTATGAGCGACGGCGACTTCTGGTACGCGTCGGCGGCCAAGCTGGTCGGCCCCCTCCTCCACGCCGCCGCGGTGTCTGGTGCCGGGATCACCGAGGTGCTCCGGTGGCTCGACGACCAGGACACAGACACGCCAGCTGCGGCCCTCTCCGCAGCCGCGGCGTTCCCGGCGCTGCAGGCAGCCCGAGCGTGCTGGGGGCGCGACGCCCGCCAGCGCAGCGCGGTGTACGCCACCGCCGAATCGGTGCTCGAGGCCTACGCCGACCTGCCGAGCCCGAGCGACGGGTGGTCTCGCGGGTGGTCTGGTGTCGCAGAGGCACCGCGTTTCGAGCCCGACAGGCTGCTCGCTGGGACCGACACCTTGTACTTGTGCGCCCCGGCTCACCATCAGCGCCGCCTGCGGCCACTGTTCACCACCTTGGTCGCCCAGGTGCTCGATGCCGCCATGGACCAGGCCGAGCGCACCGGCCGGGGCCTGGATCCTCCGTTGCTGGTGATCGTGGACGAGGCAGCGAACATCGCGCCGCTGCCCGATCTCGACGTGCTGGCTGCCACGGCGTCGGGTCACGGCATCCAGCTGCTCACCGTCTGGCAGGATCTGGCCCAGATCACCGCCCGCTACGGCCCCCGGGCCGGGACCGTCGTGAACAACCACCGGGCCAAGCTGTTCCTGTCGGGCATCGCCGACCCGGCCACCTTGGACCACGCGGCCGCCCTGGTCGGCGAGCACGAGGCGCAGCACCAGACCACCACCGTCGACCGCCAGGGGCGGGCCTCGGCCACCTGGGCCCCGAGCCGGCACCGCCTCTTGGCCCCCGACACGCTACGCCGTCTGCCTCCAGGCCACGGCGTGGTGGTGAGCGGGCACCGCCAACCGTGCCGGGTGCGTTTGCGGACCTGGTTCGCCGACCCGTACTTGCGCCAGCGGGGACGTACGGGCACTGGCTCGCTGTCGTGACTTCTTCCGCGCCAGTGGCCCTGCCCGTCTTCCGCGCCAGTGGCCCCGCCCGTCGGGGTCCGTCGCCGCTGACCTGGTGCGCGAGACGTGCCGGTACAGTGCGTGGACGATGGAGCCGAGCGCGCCCGGGCCAGTGGCCATCTCCACAGCTGCCGGCACCTCGCCGTCGAGCTTCTACGAGGTGGTGCACCGGCGCCGCGACGTGCGGGCCGAATTCACCGGCGAGCCGGTCGACGGTGGTGTGCTGGCCCGGATCCTGCGCGCCGCCCATGCCGCACCGAGTGTGGGGCTGTCCCAGCCGTGGGACTTCGTGCTGGTCACCGATGCCGAGCTGCGCAACCGCTTCTGGGAGCACGTGCAGGGCGAGCGGGCCGTGTTCGGCGACCAGCTCCACGGCGAGCGGGCCGAGCGCTTCGCCGGCATCCGCATCGAAGGGATCCTCCAGTCGAGCGTGTCGGTCGTCGTCACCTACGACCCGGTGAACGGGCGCCGTATCTACGTGAACGGCGTGTTCACGGACGACGTCGACGCCGGCGGCGGCTCCCTCGCCGACTGGGACGACACCTTCGCCTTCGTCCTCGGACTGATGGTCGGGTCGTTCCTGAACGTCCTCGTCGCCCGGCTGCCGTTCGAGAAGAGCATCG
>JAJZNB010000251.1 GCA_021848085.1 Actinomycetes bacterium | reverse complement strand
TGGCGTCTGACGGCGGGGTGTTCACCTTCGGTGACGCGTCGTTCCATGGATCGATGGGCGCGACTCGGCTGAACGGCCCGGTGGTGGGGATGGCTTCGACGCCCGATGGTGGCGGGTACTGGCTGGTGGCGTCTGACGGCGGGGTGTTCACCTTCGGTGACGCGTCGTTCCATGGATCGATGGGCGCGACTCGGCTGAACGGCCCGGTGGTGGGGATGGCCTCGATGCCATACGGACCCCCGCCAACTGGCAGCCCCACCCCGCCGACTCCTCCGCCGGCGCCGCTGACCATCGTGACCTCGAGCCTTCCTCCGGCGCTGTCGGGCGAGCCGTACTCGGCGACCCTGGAGGCGGCGGGCGGCAGCCGGCCCTACACATGGTCGCTCAAGGCTGGCACGCTGCCCGACGGTCTCTTGCTCGGCGGAGCCACCGGAGTGATCAGCGGCGTCCCTTCCACATCCGCCGTGGCACCACTGACCATCGCCGTTACCGACGAGCATGGTGGGTTGGCGACGACGATCCTGACGCTCGTGGTGGGCCGAGTGCCCGGGCAGGTGGGTCCGAGCCAAGGGACCCTGGGCATCTCCATCGGCCAGCTTCCCTCGGGGCTCCCAGCGTCGGTGAGCGTCGCCGGCCCGAGCGGCTTCACGGCCCAGGTCGAGTTCAGCAGTGATCTCGAGGTGGGGCCCGGGGTGTACACCGTGTCGGCTGCCCCAGTGAGCGACGGGGCTGCCACCTACTACCCGACCGTCACGGGCAGTCCCGCCACCGTTGTGGTCGGCCAGCCGACAGTGGTGGGTGTGAGCTACCTGACCACCGTGCCCGCCACCACCAAGGTTCTCAGCGCCTCCGACATCACCCACCTGAGCTCGGCCTCGCCGGACCAGTCGTCGCTGACCTTCTCGTGGACGGGGGATGAGCCGGTGGACCTGGCCGGTCTACAGGACGGAGATGTAGTGACCGGGGCCCCCAGCCCAAGGCTGCCTGGGGGCTTGCTCGTGAAGATCACCAGCATGGCTGTCGAAGGCAGCACTCTTCTCGTCACGACGGCCCACGCCGGATTGGTGCAGGCGGTCAGCCAAGGCGAGTTCGATGTGACTGGCCCGACAGCGACGATGACTCGTGCCCAGCTCGGAGCACTCGTGTCGAGCCATGTGCTGCGACCATACGGCAGCAGCAGCGGAGGGTGCCTGGCGGACGGATCGATCAGCCTCCAGCTCAACTCACCCCAGTTCTCGCTCACCCCGCACTTCGACGCCTCCTGGAGCGTCAGTTCGGGGTTCCAGGCAGATGCCTACATCACCGTGGTCGAGAGCGTCGCCTACCAAGCGAAGATCAATGGCGGGATCGCGTGCCAGTACACCTACGCGATCGTGCCAAAGTCCCCCCTGACCGCCATCCCCATCCCCCTCGGCCCCGTCACCATCATCATCACCCCGGTGATGGAGGTCGACCTCACGGCCAAGGCCGAGGCCGACGCGACGTTCACCGAGTCGGGAACCCAGGGCTTCACCTGGCAGGTCGGCGCGTCCTACGCGGGCGGCCAGCTATCGGGTATCAGCAACTTGACCCCGCAGAACAGCCCCAACCCCGCCACCGCCAGCAAGGCAACCGGCTACTTCAAGGTCTCGCTCGGACCGAAGCTGACCTTCAACATCGGGTTGACCCCTTGGGCCCCGAAGTCGCTGTTGATCGGCCCCTACATCGGCGTCGACGGGTTCCTCAAGCTGCAGGTCGGCCAGAGCGCGCCGACCTGGGCGGTGGCGTTCGGGTTGGAGGCCACCGTCGGTTTCCAGGCCAGCTGGTCCTTCGGGGTCTTCAGCATCGGCCTCAACGCGCAGCTGGCGATCCCGATCGTGACCGTGACGATTGCCGCGTCGGCCCCGGTGGCGAAAGACCCACCAGCGTGCCCGGCCTCGCAGACCGGATGCTTAGGCTTCGTGCTGCCGACGATCGAGACCGGAAAGCTGTTGCAACCCTTCTCCTACCAGCTGGTAGCTCAGGGCTACACCGGCAGTGGGTCGTCCATCACCTCGGGCTTCAACCTGCCGAGCGGCTCGATCGCAACGGCGATCGGCGGGAATGCCTGCTCTGCCGACGCGCCTGCCGGCACCAACGTCTCGCTCACCTCCGACGGCCAGCCTCCCAACGACGCGCAACTGACGGTCAGTGGCCTGCCGCTCGGCTTCGCCGCCAGCTATCTGTACATCCCGATCACGTTGACCGACGTGCTGGGCAACGTCTCGGACCTCTGCCTCAGCGCCCCCGTGGTCCCCGGCGTTCGCTCTGCGAGCTTCCCTCTTCCCCCGACGGAGGCCGACACGCCCTACAACTACCAGCAGATCGTGGTCCACGGGCTGCCTGTGGGCGCCACCTACGGCTACGTCATCCCGATGACAAAGGACAACCAGTCGGGGAACGGGAAGACCTACTCTTGCCCCGATTATCCCCTCGACGTCTCCCAACAGCCCGAGAGCCCATACACCAACCAGCCGGTGGGCGACTCGCAGCAGTACTTCTGGGCTGCCCCGACGCTCAAGGTCACCACGGTCACGCAGGGCTCCTCCAGCTACTGCGAGGTGAACGGCTGGGTGGAGGAGAACGACGTGCCCTACGAGACAGCGTACGGATCGGTGTTCTCAGGCCCGACGACCCAGCAGCTGCAGGTCAGCGATGGGACCTCCACCCAAGACTGCTGGGGATCGGGGAGCCCCTGTGACCTGTTGACCCTGCCCACCGTGGCCCAACATGTCTATCCGCTTCTCTCCTCGACGCTCGTCGGTGAGCAGGGTGTGCCGTTCTATTTCGCGCCCCAGGTCCAAGGGGGCCAAGCCCCGTACTCATGGTCGCCGACAGCTCCGGACACCGCGCAGGCATTCGAGCCGCCCAACAACGTCCAAGCCGCCTTCGATGGCTGCTACTTCTCCGCCTCCGGAGAAGGCCTGCCCCCCGGGATCACGATGAGCGACACCAGCACCGGCGCTTTGAGCGGCACCCCGAGCTCGGCGGGGACCTACAACGTCCCGATGGCGATCAGCGACGGCTTCAACGGCTCGAGCTGTGAGTACCAGCAGATCAAGGTCTGGCCGGCCTTGTCGCTCTCGTCCTCTGTTCTGCCTGCTGCCGAGGTGGGGGGCACCTACTCGACGGGACTGGTCTCCACCGACGTCACCGGTGGCCGGGGTCCCTACCACTACAGCCTCGGGGGCGTTGTCCCTGGTGCGCCGCTGCCGGGCAACTCCTTCGAGGAGTTGCCGCCGGGTCTCAGCCTCGATGCCAACACCGGGTTCATCACCGGCTCGGTGACTTCCGGCACGCCTTCGGGGACCTACAGCGTTCCGGTTGTGGTGAGCGACGACTTCGATGTCCGAGCATCTGCCACCTTTACGGTAACCGTGGTGCCGCCGCCGCGGATCACGAGCCCCGACATCCTCGCCCCGGCTACCGCTGGCAAGGTCTATAACGGGGTGACATTGCGGGCGAGCGGCGGAACACCTGGGCACTCGGGCTACACCTGGCGCATCGTGTGGGGGGCGCTGCCTGGCGGTATCGGCCTGCTGGGCGACGGCGCCCTGAGCGGCGTCCCCTGCTCCGGGCGAGGCGTGCCACCGTCTTCGTGCTCAGGCGTAGCGCGCACCTCGTCTGCTCTGGTGGAGGCAACCGACACCGTCGGGGGATCTGTCACCAAGTACGTCACGATCCCGGTCGGTCCGGCGATCATGACCAGGCTCCTGCCTGCAGGTGAGCTGGGCGTGCTCTACCAGGCGGCCCTCGACGCACAGGGCGGGACTGCTCCGTACACCTGGCGGATTGTCGGCACCCGTGCCCTGGTCCCGAGCAGCCAGGGCGTCCCCCAGTGGGTCGAGCTCCCCGTGTCGTTACCACCGGGGCTGGCGCTCGCTGCGACCTCGTCCAACGCCGTGCGAAGCCTACGGGGCCGACCGGTGCGGGCGGGGATCTACGTCATCGAGATCCGGCTGCAGGATTCGACCGGCGCCTCTTGGAATGCCTTCCTCCGCCTCGCCATCCAGGCGCGGCCAGCTGTTGCGCCGCAGCTGCCGGCGGCCGACGTCGGCGTCGCCTTCTCGGCAACCCTCCAGGTGACAGGGGGAGTCGGACCGTTCGACTGGACACCCGCCAGCGTCGACGGCGTGTCGCTGACGAGGGACGGCACCCTGTCGGGTACGCCCCTCCGGGCCGGCCAGTACAGCTTGAGGGTCGCACTCACCGACCACAACGGCGTAAGCGCCCAGACGAACGTTCCCCTGGCGGCCGTCGCCGGGCCGTCGGTCACCACCACCTCTCTTCCCGTGGCAGCCTACGACGCGCCCTACGCGGCCACCTTGGTGGCTACCGGCGGCACCCGCCGGACAGGGATGGCGAACAGCCTCGGCACCTGCGCAGTGACCGCATCGTCCGGCCCGGTGACCGGTTCTCCGGATACGGCGACGTCTGGTTGCACCTCTGGCGGCTCCACAGCCAGCGGACCGTACCTGTGGTCCCTGGCATCCAGCGACCACCTTCCGGCCGGGCTCAGCTTCGATCCCGAGACAGGAACCATCAGCGGCACCCCGGCACTGGCCACTGGTGGGACCTCGACCACGTTGCATGTGACCGCTACCGATTCCTGGAACGCCCAGGCCACCGCTACGCTGACCCTGACGGTGGCGAAGCCGCTCACCCTCACCACCTCCGGCCTGCCCGAGAGCGAGGTGAAGGTCCCCTACTCGGTCACGCTCGGAGCAGCCGGCGGTAGCGGCACGTACAGGTGGAGCGGCCGCAGCTTGCCCAACGGGTTGTCGGTAGACCCCTCCAGCGGGACGATCTCGGGCACTCCGCAAGTGCCCGGTACCTTCGACCAGGTCTCGCTGTGCGTATCGGACCAGACCGGCGCCCAGGTATGCCAGAGGTTCAGCGTGACCGTCGTCGCGGCGCTCGCTGTCTCCACCGGCAGCCTGCCCGGAGCCGAGGAGGGCGAGGCATACACTCCCTATTCGCTGCTCGCCGCCGGCGGTGTGCCCGGCTACACGTGGTCGGTGGCGGGCGTCAGCACCCCGGGCTATCCCTTGCCAGGGTGGCTCAGCGTCGCTTCCGACGGCACCCTGACGGGCACGCCCCCGGCGTCGGCTGGCGCCAAGACCTACGCCGTGCCGGTCGAGGTGACTGACGGCCTCGGTGGCACTGCCAGCGCCAACCTGACCCTGTCGGTTGGCGGCCCGGTCGAGATCTCGTCGTCCACCCTCCCGGCGGGAGAGATCAACCGTCCCTACCAGGTGACGCTCCAAGCCACCGGGGGCGTGCCGTTCCCGTCCCGGGGCCAAGGCCCGTACTACGAATGGTTCCTCCCCTCGGGATCGCTCCCACCGGGGCTCAGCCTCGACTCCCGCACCGGCGTGATCAGCGGTACCGACACCACGCCCGGCGCCGCCACCTACGACTTCACCGTCGCGGTGGAAGACAGCCTTTCGGACACCGCCAGCGCCAAGCTGTCGATCGCCGTGGACATCGCTCCCTCGGTCGGGACCCAGGGCCTTCCACCCGCTCCCGTGAGCAGCGCGTACTCGGCGCAGCTGGAGGCCAACGACGGCGTCACTCCCTATGCCTGGTCGCTCGCAGTGGGATCGAGCCTGCCAGGCTGGCTCTCGCTCAGCTCGTCGGGCCTCTTGTCCGGCACGCCGGGCGCCTCCGACGTCGGCCAGGCGTCCTTCACCGTGGAGGTCACCGACGCCGCCGGGGGGACCGCCACGCGAGCACTGTCGGTGAAGGTGACGCCGGCGCGGCTCGAGATCACGACGCCCGCGACGCTCCCCCCGGCCACCCCAGGCCAGGCCTACAGCGAGACGCTGACCGCCAGCGGCGGCTATCCGCCCTACGACTGGTACGTCGTCACGTCCCTGCTGCCAGGCTGGCTGGCACTGTCCTACTCCAACGGCGCCTACTCGCTGAACGGCACACCTCCGCAATCGGCCGCCGGGGTCAGTTCCACCTTCGAGCTCGAGGTGATGGACTCGACAGGCGCCCCCAGCGCCGCGAAGGGGACCTTCACCCTTGCCGTGAGCGCACCGAAGCTGGCCATCACCACTACCTCCCCGCTGGCCCGAGCGACGGCCGGAGCTTCTTGCTCGGTGACGCTCGCAGCCACCGGGGGCGACGGCTCCTACACCTGGTCGGTGCCGGCGGGCTCCGCCCTGCCCAGCTGGCTGTCGCTCTCCACCGGCGGAGTCTTCTCGGGGACACCGCCCGATGCTGCGGCCGGCACGATGGTCAGCGTCGCGGTCGAGGCGAGCGACACCGAGACGACGCCACAGCACGCCACGGCCACGCTGTCGCTGCAGGTCGTCGCGGGCCAGCTCACGATCACCACTTCCTCCCCGCTGGCCCGAGCGACGGCCGGAGCTTCTTGCTCGGTGACGCTCGCAGCCACCGGGGGCGACGGCTCCTACACCTGGTCGGTGCCGGCGGGCTCAGCCCTGCCCGCGTGGCTATCGCTCTCCACCGGCGGAGTCCTCTCGGGGACACCGCCCGATGCTGCGGCCGGCACGACGATCAGCGTCGCGGTCGAGGCGAG
Source organism: Actinomycetes bacterium (assembly GCA_021848085.1). Lineage (GTDB taxonomy): Bacteria > Actinomycetota > Acidimicrobiia > Acidimicrobiales > UBA8190 > JAJZNB01. The sequence goes on along the minus strand of JAJZNB010000251.1, from coordinate 14,412 downwards.
CGACACCGAGACGACGCCACAGCACGCCACGGCCACGCTGTCGCTTCCGGTCCGAGCCGCCCCGCCCACCATCACCACCACCTCGCCGCTCCCTGGTGCCACCACCGGGGTGGCCTACTCGGAGACCCTCGTTGCGGCAGGTGGCACGACCCCCTATACCTGGCGGTACCAGGTCGAATCGTTCCACCCCGCTTGGCTGGTGCTCTCCACCAGCGGAGCGCTCTCGGGCACGCCGCCGGCCACGGCGGGCGGCCGCGCCTTCACCCTAAGCGTGCAAGTGACCGATGCGGCGGGTAACTCCTCGGTGGCCACGCTGTCGCTGCCGGTCATCGGCGCAGCGGTGTCGGTCACCACCACCTCGCCGCTCCCCGGGGCGACGGCTGGAGCGCTCTATTCGACGACCCTGGCTGCTACCGGCGGCGACGGCTCCTACACCTGGTCGGTGCCGGCGGGCTCCGCCCTCCCCAGCTGGCTGTCGCTCTCCACCGGCGGAGTCCTCTCGGGGACACCGCCCGATGCTGCGGCCGGCACGATGGTCAGCGTCGCGGTCGAGGCGAGCGACACCGAGCCGACACCCCAGCACGCTACGGCCACCTTCTCGCTGGTGGTGTCCGCCCCGGCGTCGGGTCCCACGCTGCACGCAGTGAGCTTCCCGCCGACCGGTACCGGCGCGGGCTGGGCGGTCGGGGATGGCGGCACCATCCTTGCCACCACCAACAAGGGCTCGACCTGGTTGCCGGAGACCAGCACCACCACCCAGAACCTCCTCGCCGTCACCTTCGCCGACGCCACCCATGGCTGGGCTGTCGGTGAAGGCGGCACGATCCTCGCCACCACCGACGGCGGGAAGACCTGGAGCGCCCAGACCAACATCACCGGCACCTCGCTCTTCTGCAGCCCGTACCCGGACTGCAACTACCTCCAGGGTGTCTCCTTCAGCGACGACCTCCACGGCATCATCGTCGGTACCTGGGAGACCGTCCTCACCACCAGCGACGGAGGGGTCACGTGGACGGCTGTGAGCGGCTCGCCTCCCGGAAGCTCCGTGTCCCCCGGCAGCTTCAGCCTGAACGCTGTCGCCTTCACCGGTTCCTCCTCGTCGACCGCGTACGCGGTCGGGACGAACGGGACGATCCTGAAGAGCACCGACAGCGGTGCGACGTGGACTGCAGAGACAAGCGGCACCACCGAGCTCCTCCAAGGCGTGGCCTTTGCCGGCACGATGGGTCTTGTGGTCGGTGCCGGGGGGAGCATCCTCGCTTCCACCGATGGGTCGACCTGGTCTGCGCAGAAGTCCGGCACCACGGAGGACCTCACCAGCGTGGCCCTCGGTGGCTACTGCCTGAGCAACGGCCTTGGCACCTGCGTGCTCGCCGCGGGGGCGGCCGGTACCGTGCTCGAGCTCGCCAGCACGTGGACGAAGCTGGCCCCGGTCACGAGCGCCGACCTGAACGGCATTGCGCTGGAGGAGAGCAGTACCCCGGAGTACTTCGTCGTCGGTTCCGGCGGCACCATCGCCAGTGGTGGGTACGGCTCATGACGACGGCCGAACGGTTGCATGGGCAGAACCGGTCGAGATGAGCGTCACCGAGCCGGCGGCACACGCGCCCCCGCCGGCGTCTTCGCTGGCGGAGTCCGCCCCGGCGGCCACGAGCGGAACCGCCGGAACCGCACCAGTAGCCCCTTGGAAGTGAGAGCCTTCGCTCTTCGCAGCGATGCAGTGCCGGCTCCGACCACGACCTGACCCTGACCACGACCTGGGGCGATGGGCCAAGCCCGACAAGGAGGTGTCGCGTGATCACACACAGGATCGTCGGCAATGCGATGCAGGTGGCTGTCTGCCAGCTCGACCAGGGCCAGACGGTCTATGCGGAGCCCGGCAAGTTCCTCTGGAAGACCGTGAACGTCGCGATCGAGACGCGCCTCACCCGCCCTGCTGGGAACCAGGTTGGCGCAGCCCCTGCTGCCGGTGGTTTCCTCCAGAAGGCGCTTGACGTGGGCAAGCGGGTTCTTGCCGGCGAGCACCTGGCGTTGCCGTACTTCACACCCGCAGGCGGAAGTGGACTGGTGGCGTTGGCAGGGGCCGTCCCTGGGGAGCTGCGCGCCATCGAGCTCGACGGAACCGGGGGTTGGTACACCGCGAAGAGCACACTGGTGGCAGCAGAATCCGGGGTGGAGCTCGACGTCGAGCTCGCGGGGCTGCGGGCTGGGCTGCGGGGGGGCGAGGGGTTCGTCCTCGAGCACTTCACGGGAACCGGCACGCTCCTCATCGCCGCGGCGGGGAACTTCGTGGAGCTGAACCCGGCGAAGTACGGGGGCAAGGTCCAAGTGCATACGGGGTGCATCGTGGCCTTCGAGGACAGCCTCGCCTACGGCGTCGAACGGATCGGGGGGATAGGTGCCCAGACCGCCATGACCGCGGCCCTCGGGGTGGAAGGCATGAACCTCGCGACGCTGGAGGGTGACGGCACGGCACTGATCCAGTCGATGAGTCTCGAGGCACTGGCGCGTTCCCTACACCCGTACCTTGCTGGTGGCGGTGAGGAGAAGAAGGGGCCGCTCGGCGGCCTGTTGTGACAGTACGGTTGACGAGGCGGCGCAGAAGGCGGCGGGCAGGCTGTCGAAGAACGGGTCCGAGCGGACCGTTCCGGGGGTAGGGGCCCTGGTGGCAGGGTGATCGGAAGGTTCTTCGCGACAGCCGGCCAGCGCCGGCAGGTGATCAGTGCGCAGGGCGGAGCGAACGAGCGACCCCCGAGCGAGCCGAGAGCGGCAAGCAAACGGACAAGGAGATATCGGAATGGGACTCCTCGACAAGGTAAAGGCGCAGGCCGAGCAAGCGATGACCAAGGCCCAGCAGGGAATGGGTCAGGGCCAGGCGAAGCTCGACCAGATGCAGGCCAAGCGCCGTTCCGACGCGCTGCTTCGCGACCTTGGGATGGCGCTGTACGCCGAGCAGCGGCAGGGAGGTGACAACCAGGCGGTGCTGGACGCGCTGGCTGCGGTGGACGGCTTCGTTGCCGCCCAGGGGTCGATCGACCTGAAGCCGACGGCCGCGGCGCCGGTCAACTCGTCCGATTCGACTTCGAGTGCCTCGCCGCCGGCACCCGAAGGTGACTTCACCCTCGACGACGCCTGACCGCGGTCCTCAGGGGCCATGCGGCCGTCGGGATCGAGGTACCTTCCCCTCGGCACCAACCGGCATCTACACCAGATCCGGGATGCCACCGGCACGACCGCTTCGAGGCTGTCACGGTCAAACAAGGCGACGTCGGCACGGGATCACCGATGGCCTGATCTGCGTGCTGAGCGCGGTGGAGCGCTGCGCCAGCTTCGACGTCAACGAGCATGCTTCGGCGCCGCTGATCAACCGGATCGGCCGGGTCGGCTTCGGCCGCTGCTGGTGGGAACGCCGAGGAGGACCTGGCCGGCCAGATCGCGGCGCTGGTGGTCACCGACGGCGTCGAGGCAACGGCGGGGATCGGGATCGGCGCCCGAGGCCAGCACGCCGAGCGGGCCGGCCAGCAACGGGTCAGGTCGGCTTCTAGGCCGCGGCTGGACGGCGGCGGTGTCGGTCGACACGCTGTCGAGGTCGAACAGCCAGGCGGTGGGAGCGCGGACCGCGTCGGGCCGGGCGAGGCGCCTCGCGCCGGCGGGGGAGCGGGTTGGCCAGGGGTGCCTCCGGCCGATGGGGGAGCGGGGCGGCTGGTCCACCGGCTTCCTCGAGTCAGCGGGGGACCCGGATGCGTCGTCCGGTGATCTCGCTGGCGGCCAGCCGCAGGCACAGGTCGCGCCGTCCCCCGGTCCACGGCCCGAACGGCATGGCCTGCACCCGGGCCAGCTCGTCGAGGTCGCTGATCCGCCTGACCGGGCCGGTGGCCAGCACGCTCCAGCCTTCGAGCAGAGCCTCGTCCACGTGGTCGATCTCGAAGCCAGCCTGGGTGCCTTCGGCGCTGGCCAGCGTCGATCGGTGGGTGGTGCAGAAGATGACGTCACCGTCGAGGACGGCGAAGTTGACCGGCAGTGCCACCGGGCCCCGCTCGGTCACCAGCACCAGGCGTCCCACGCCGCCCCGGGCCAGGAGCCGCACGCACTCGTCGTGGTCCATCGGCCCGAAGATGGGGTGGTCGGCGCCGCGGCCATGGCCGGGCGCCCGGTCGTGACCCTCGCCCAACAGCTCGGCCACGGTGGTGCCGAGGGCGCTGGCCAGCTGGATGAGCGCCCGGGGTGTGAGCCGAGCGGGCTGCTCCTCCACGTACTGGAGGTAGCCCGGTGACATGTGGGCCCGTGCTGCCAGCTCGGCGCGGCTCAGCCCGAGGCCGTGACGGCGGAAGGCGACACGGCGGCTCAGGTCGCCACCGTCGCCTCCGGGCTCGGGGGGCCAGGCGCCGGCCGCGCCGGCAGCGGGCGGGGATTCGGCGGGCGGGGATTCGGCGGGCCGGGGTTGGGCCCTCGGGGGTTCGGCGGTCGGGAGCTGGGCGGCTGCGGGATCAGCCGAGCCGGGGGCAAGGTCGGTGCGCATCGTTGGTCTGCTCTCGCTCTGGGGCTGGTGATGCGGGAAACTTGGGATGGTGATGGCGTTCGTCGGGGTCGCCACGGGTGACGTGCTCCACCTGGCAGCGTGGGCTCCGTCGGCCGCGGCGGCCAGGGCCGAAGGTCTCGACGGCCATCTCCCCGTCCGGCGGGCGATCCTCGGCGGCCATGGGCGACCCTCCGGGACCATCAGCCCTACCGACCGAGGCGCTGCGGCGGTTGGCTGCAAGAGCCGGAGCGACCGGCCCCGTCCCCAGGAGGACCCATGGGACTGCTCGACAAGGTGAAGGAACAGGCCACCGAGGTTGCCCACAAGGCCCAGGAGGCCAGCAAGACCGGCCAGGCCAAGCTCGAAGCCGTGCAGGCCAAGCGCAGGGTCGACGGTCTGCTGCGGGACATCGGCGCCATGGTCTACGCCGAGCGGACCGGCGGACCCTCCGCTGACGAGGCGGCAATCGGCCGGCTGGTGCAGCAGATCGGCGAGCTCGTCGCCGAGCACGACATCAGCCTGTAGGCGGCCCGGCCCCGGCGGACCACGGCGTCGACCCAGCCTGGCGCCTCACGGTCACCGAGCTTTGGCGGTGCCCGGCAGGTCGGGGCCACGGGCCCCCAGCGACGGCCACGACCCGAACGGGAAGTTCGACCCTGGTCCGCCCGGCGAACCGGGGCGAGCATCGGGGTGATGTGGCTCGACCAGCGGGGCTCGGAGGTGCTGGGGCGCAACGAGTGCCTCCGGCTGCTGGCCGTGCACGCTGGCGGGGTCGGGCGGGTGGGCCTGGTCGGCAACACCGGCGGGGTCGTGATCGAGCCGGTCATCTACCGTGTGCTCGACGGTGACGTGCTGATCCAGGTCGGCCCGGGCTCGTTGCTCGATGCCGCCCGGCGCCCGTCGGCCGTGGCCTTCGAGACCGATCACCTCGACCTCGGCGGCAGGCAGGCCTGGAGCGTGCTGGTGCGGGGCCTGGCCACCGTGATCGACGACCGACGGCGTGCCGCTGGCGCCCGCCCGCCGGCCGCTCGGCCGCTGGTGCCCGTGCCGGGCGACACGCTGGTGCGGATTCGCACCGACATCCTCTCCGGGCGCCGCTTCGCGCTGCGCACGCCGGCTTCGAGCTGAGCGCGGCGTTCAGCCGCCGATGCCGGCGCAGGGCCGGGGCCGGGCAGCTGCCGGCGAAGCTGCAGGGCCGCCATCCAGGCTCACGCTGGCCGACCGCCGATCCAGGCTCACGCTGGCCGATCGCCGATAATGTATCTTATGTAAAGTACGCCCGGCGGGCAGGGCTGCTGCCCCGGTGCCCGGCGCCCCACCTGGCGGCGCCCCACCTGGCGGTGCTCCACCCCGGCGCCCCGGCCTGACCGGCAGATGCGCCAGTCAGGCCCGGGTGCCCACCAGCTCGCGCAGGCGGACCCGACTGCCGGTGCGCAAGATGGCCCGCCGGTAGACGGCGGCGGCCAGCTGGGCGATGCCGACGGTGGCGACGAGGCTGACCGCCACCGAGGCCAGGAACTGCCACCAGACCACGGCGCCGTCGGCCACCAGCACCGGCATGGCGAACGGCGCCGTCGGCGGCAGGTAGGCCAGCACCTTCATGAAGGTCGACGGCTGGCTGGCCCCCAGCGAGGTGAGCGACACCAGGTAGCCGAACAGGATCGGCAGCTGCAGCGGGAAGGCCAGGCTCTGGAGGTGCTCCTGGCGCTCGGCCAGGGACCCCCCGGCGGCGTACACCCAGCTGTAGAAGGTGTAGCCCAGCACCAGCCATACCAGCACGCCCAGCACCTCGACGGGGGCCGTGCCCTTGATCAGGTCCGACCCGACCGCCTTGGCCAGGCCGAGAGCCACCGCCACCACCAGGGTCGCTTGGCCCAACGCCACCAGGCCGATGCCGATCACCTTGCCGGCCAGCAGCTGCACCGGCCGCATGGCGGCCAGCAGCACCTCCACCACCCGGCTGGCCTTCTCCTCCACCACGCCCATCAGGATCCAGGTGCCGTACTGGCTGAGCAGCACGAAGATCAGGATGAGGCCGTAGAGGGCGGTGACCCGCGCCGTCTGGTTGGCCCGGCTCGGCAGCAGGCTGGTGATGGCCAGGGGCGTCGGATGGGCCAGCCGGGCTGCTTGCTGCGGGGTCAGCCCGGCCTGTTGGAGCCCCGTCTGCAGGCTGACCTGGCTGGCCACGGCCCGGGCCAGCAGGGCGGTGGCCGACGTGTCGGTCGGGGCCAGCGGGGCGGTGACGAGGATCCGGCGGGCGTCGACCACCACCAGAGCGAGCCGCTTGGCCCGCAGGTCGGCTTCGGCGGCCGGCAGCGAGGGCTCGTCCACCAGGGACACCTCGGAACCGAGGGCGGCGCCGTCGGCGGCGATGGTGGCTCGCAGTGGCGGCGAGAGGGCGCCGACCACGCCCACCCGCTGGTGGCTGTGGCCGCCGCTGGTCAGCACCGGGATGACCACGCCGGCCGCCACCACGGCCAGGATCACCAGGGTCCCGACCCGCAGCACCCGGCTCCGCAGCCGCTCGCGCACCTCGCGCTGGGCCACCAGACCGATCTGGCTGCGGCCCAGCAGCCGGCCGGCGCGACGCGGGCGAGCGACCTGGCGCGGTCCGCCGCGGGACGCGGCCCGGCGCCGGCGCACCACCCGGATGGTGACGGCCAAAGCTACGGCGACCACGATGACCACCACGCGGAAGGCCTGGGCCCCCGAGCTGGCCGCGCCCAGCACCGACCAGCTCATGGCATCGGCTCCCCGCCGCCGGGGGGTGCCACCTCGGCGGCCGACGTCGGGCTGCCACCACGGCCGGTGCCGGCCGGCGCGCCGCCCCCGGCGGTTCGCTCTGCGCCGCGGCCGGTGGCACCGGCGGTTCGCTCTGCGCCGCTGCCGGTGGCACCGGCGGTGTCCAGCGGGTGGCCGACGGCCTCCCGGAAGACCTCCGAAAGCCGTCGCCGCTCGAAGCCGAACTCGGTGACCTGCCCGGCCGCCATGGCCGCTCGCAGCACCATCTGGCTGTCGGTGCCCGGTTGGAGCGCCAGGCGCACCGCGCCGCCCTGCACCTGGGAGACCCGGACCCCGGGCAGGCCCTGGGCCCACCGCCCCTGGCGGTCCCCCTCCACCCGGACCACCAGCCTCCGGCTGCCGGAGGTGGTGAGATCCTCCACCCGCCCCTCGGCCACCAGCCGACCCCGGTCCACGATGGCCACCGCCTCACACAGGTGCTCCACCAGGTCGAGCTGATGGCTCGAGAACAGCACGCCGCGGCCGGCGGCGGCCTGCTCGACCAGCACCGAACCGATGGCGTCGACCCCGGCCGGGTCGAGCCCCGACAGCGGTTCGTCGAGCACCAGCAGCTCCGGATCGTGCACCAGGGCCGCGGCCAGCTGCACCCGCTGCTGATTGCCCATCGACAAGGCCTCCACCTTGGCGTCGGCCCGGTCGGCCACACCCACCACCTGCAGCCAGTGGCGGGTCAGCTCGAAGGCCCGCTCGGCGGGCACCCCGTGGAGCCGGGCCAGGTACTCCACCTGCTCCCCCACCCGCATGCCCGGGTACAGGCCGCGCTCCTCGGGCATGTAGCCGAAGCGGCGGCGCTCCTCGGCGCCGACGGGCCTACCCTGCCAGGTCACCTGGCCGGCATCCAGGCTGACCAGGCCGAACACGGCACGCATGGCGGTCGTCTTGCCGGCGCCGTTGGGGCCGAGGAACCCGACCACCGCCCCTGTCGGCACCGACAGCGACAGCCCGTCGAGAGCCACCGTGGCCCCGTAGCGCCGGCGCAGGCCCTCGAGACGCAGCGTCACCGGCGAGACGCTACTCCGCCGGCCACCAGGGCTTCTCTCCGCACCCGCGATGCGCGGCGGGGTCCGGGTGCGGCGGTAGAACGGTGCGGTGCCCGAGGCGCCCCGGTCGAGCCTGCCGTTCGGAGCGGTGATGGCCACCGGGGTGGCGTCGCAGCTGGCCGGACCGGCCGGGATGGGCGCCCTGCGGGTCCCGCTGTTGGCGGTCACCGTGGCCGTGGCGCTGGCCATCGTCGGCCTCGGCGTCTCCGGCCGGCGCCCCCGACGTGCCGGCCGGCCGGTCGTCGGGTTCGGCGACTTCACCGTCCCCATCGGACTGGCCGTCGTCGGCAGCGGCCTGGCCCGGCTGGGAGGTCCGGGGGTGGCCGCCGCCGACGGGGTCGTCGCCGCCGCCTGGATCATCACCGGCGTGCTGGCGGCGACCGTCGTGGTCCCCGTGACCGCCGCCCCGCCCGGGCTGGCCGCCGTCGGGGGCACCTGGTTCCTGGCCCCCGCCGCCTTGCTGGCCGACGCCATCGGGGCGGGCGCCGTGGCCGGCCCGACGACCGGCCACTCCCCTGCCCTCGGATGGCTGGCGGTGGCCGCCGCCGGGCTGGGCATCGTCGGCTACCTGGCCGTGATGGGCGTGGCGGCCGTCCGGGTGGTCGTCCACCGGGTCGCCGGGGTGCCGCGGGCTCCCTGGTGGATCGCCGCCGGATGCGGCGGCCTGTCCGCCGCCGCCGTCGGCCGGATCAGCGCCGTCGATCCGCTGGGACGCGGTGGCGCCATCCTCCACGGCTCGGGATGGGTGGCTCTGGGGTGCTGGGTGGTCGGCGGGATCGCCCTGGTCCCCGTGCTCGCCGGCAGCCTCCGCTACCTGGTCGGGTTGCGCCGCCTCGTCGGCCGGCCCCCATGGCCGCCCACCTTCTCCACCGGCGTCTACGCCTTGGGCGCCGGGCAGGTCGGGCGCCTGCTGGGCAACCCGGCCATCGTCCGGGTGGGCGAGGTCGCCGCCGTCGGCACCATCGGCCTGTGGCTGCTCACCGTGGTCGCCCACCTGCCACGCCTGGCCCGCCACCTCCCCCGGTTCCCGGGTGGCGGCCCGGACGCGCCCTGTCGGCCGCTCACGCCACCGCGGTGACCTCGGGCCGGCGACGCAGACGACTCAGGGCCCGCGACTCGAGCTGACGGGCCCGCTCACGCGACACGCCCAGGACGGCGGCCACCTCGGCCAAGGTCCGCGGCGGTCGCCCGTCCAGCCCGTAGCGCAACCTGATCACCATGGCCTCCGGCGGGCTCAGCTCGTCGACCAACCGGTCGAGGTCGCGGCCCTGGGCGCGGTCGGTGACGATCTGCTCGGGGGAGGGATCCTCGGCCGGGACCAGCTCTCCCAGCTCGGCGGCGTCCTCGCCGACGGGGGCCGACAAGGACATGGCGCGCTGCCCGGCGCCGAGCAGCAGCTCGGCCTCCTCCACGGCCATGTCGCAGTCCTCGGCGACCTCCTCGAGGTGCGGTACCCGACCCAGGCGGACCCGCAGGCGATCCTCCGCCGACCGCAAGGCGGTCAGCTTCTCGCGGGCGTGGACCGGCATCCGAACCGTCGACCCGGCGTTGGCGATGGCCCGCGTCAGGGCCTGGCGGATCCACCAGGTGGCGTAGGTCGAGAACCGGAAGCCGAGGTCGGGGTCGAAGCGCTCCACGGCCTGCATCAGGCCGATGTTGCCCTCCTGGATCAGATCGGCCATCTCCACCCCCCGGTGCTGATGGCGCCGGGCGACCGACACCACCAAGCGGAGGTTGGCCTCCACGAAGCGCGCCTCGGCCGCCTGCCCCGCCGCCACCGTGCGCTGCAGGCGCTGCCGGGTGTCGGCGGACAGGTCGGGGTCCGACAGCCGCCGCCTGGCCTCCAGCCCGGCGCGGACGGCGTGGCCGAGGCGCCGCTCGCCTTCGGCGTCGAGCAGCCGGTGCCGGCCGACCTGGTGCAGGTACACCCCCACCGCGTCGGGACCGAAGCCGGGGCCCGCCTCGCCCGGCGCTTGCAGATGGCGATCTCCGATGACGCCCATGCCTCTCCTTCGGCAGCCAGATCCTTTGGCAGCCAGATCCTTCGGTAGCCAGAGCCGCTCGCGTCAACCCCGCCGGGCGCCCGGTCATGCCGCAACCGCCCAGGTGGTGACCTTCGTCGGGCCGATGGACTCCAGGGGCGGCGGCCCCGCCCGCCGCAGCAGGCCGTGCGATGATGCACGGGCGTCGGCGACCGATCGTCAGCGCCGACTGGGGAGGATCAGATGCAGGGCCTGATGCAGGACGTGCCGTTGTCGCTGGACCGGATCTTCGACCGGGCCGAGCAGCTCTGGCCCACCAAGCGGCTGCTGACCGCCACCCCGGCGGGGGTCGACGCCATCACCGTCGACGACTGGGCGCAGCGGACTCGACGTCTCGGCGGGGTGCTCGACGACCTCGAGGTGAGCGAGGACGGGCGGGTCGCCACCTTCGCCTGGAACAGCGCCCGGCACCTGGAGCTGTACTTCGCACCGCCGTGCACCGGACGGGTGCTGCACACCGTGAACATCCGGCTGTTCGCCGAGCAGATCGTCTACATCACCAACCACGCCGAGGACGAGGTCATCTTCGCCGACCGCAGCCTGCTGCCGCTGCTGTGGCCGCTGATCGACGAGTGCAAGACGGTCCGCCACGTGGTGGTGATGGACGACACCGCCGGCCGGGCCGAGGTACCCGATCTGCCCCGGGACTCGAGGATCCTCGACTACGAGGAGCTGCTGGCCGCCGCCCGCCCCCACCCGTTCGGGGTGGTGCACGACGAGAACACCGCCGCCGCCATGTGCTACACGAGCGGCACCACCGGGGAACCCAAGGGGGTGGTGTACTCGCACCGCTCGGTGCTGCTGCACTCGCTGGCCCTGCTGCTCGCCGACGGGCCCGGGCTGCGCGAGGCGGACGTGGTGCTGCCGGTGGTCCCCATGTTCCACGCCAACGCCTGGGGGCTGTGCCAGGCCGCGGTGATGGCCGGCTGCGACGTGGTGTTCCCCGGCGCCGACCTGTCGCCGCAGGCCATCAGCCGACTCATCCTCGACCAGCAGGTGACGGTGGCGGCTGGCGTCCCCACCATCTGGATGGGGGCGCTGCCCCACCTGGCCGGGCAGCCCCACCAGCTGCGGTGCCTGCTGGGCGGCGGTTCAGCGGTGCCGCGGGCGCTGTCGGAGTCCTACCGGAGCGAGGTCGGTCTGCCCATCCTGCAAGCCTGGGGCATGACCGAGACCAGCCCCCTCGCCACCGTGGCCGTCGTCCGCCGCCAGCAGGCGGCCGCGGCCGACGACGAGGAGCTGGCCGACCTGCGCGCCACCCAGGGCATCCCCGTGCCGCTGGTGGAGCTGCGCATCGCCGGCCCCGACGGCGCCGGCAGCCTGCCGTGGGACGGCACCAGCAGCGGAGAGGTCCAGGTCCGCGGTCCGTGGGTGGCCCGGCGCTACTACAACGACCCGCGAGGCGACACCCAATTCACCGCCGACGGCTGGCTGCGCACCGGAGACGTGGCGGTGGTCAGCCCCGACGGCTACGTCCGGCTGGTGGACCGCACCAAGGACCTGATCAAGTCCGGCGGCGAGTGGATCTCGTCGGTCGACCTCGAGAACCAGATCATGGGGCACCCGGCGGTCGCCGAGGCGGCGGTCATCGCCGTGCCCTCGGAGCGTTGGATGGAGCGGCCCATGGCCTGCGTGGTGGTGAAGGACGGGCAGACCCTGACCGCCGACGAGCTGCTGGTCTGGCTGGCGCCCCGGGTGGCCCGATGGTGGCTGCCCGACCTGGTCGAGCTCGTCGACGAGGTGCCCAAGACGTCGGTCGGCAAGTTCTCCAAGAAGGACCTGCGCGCCCGCTTCGCCGACCGCCGCGTGCCCTGACCTTCGGTGAGGGACAGCATCTGCACGAGCTGACGTTGCTGCGCCGTGCCGGCGACCGGATCGACCGCCACCACCCGCAACCGCCGAAGGTGGCGCCCTCAACCGCGTGCTGGATCACCGTCGGCCCGGCGGACCAGCCGGGCACCTCCATCCTGCTGGCACCGCCGGCGGCTGATCCCGGCGTCACCGACGACGAGCGGCGCACCATCACCGAGATGATGGCCAAAGGCACCTCCGGCTGGATCATGCTGACCACCAGCGACCTCGACGCCACCTTCGAGCAGGTGCGAAGGCGCGGAGCCGACGTCGTCCAAGAACCGGTCGAGCAGCCCTACGGCATCCGCGACTGCGCCGTGCGCGACCCGGCCGGCAACCTGATCCGCATCCAGCAGCTGCGCTGATCGCCGGGCGGCGCAGGGCGGCGATGCACCGGCGACGCCGAGGCCTGCGCACCCGGACCATCGTGGTGCGCCGCGGGGGACGTCCACGTGCTCGTGCTCGTGCCCGGCGGGCGCCACATCGGCTGGCCGAAGCTGCGAGCGGTGCTCGGCCGACGCCGGCTGTCACGCCTGACGCAGCCCTCCTCCGTGGAGGACGCGGCCGGCCACCGGTCTCGGCGGACACGGTTGGCCTGTCGAGGCGGCTGGCTGGGCAGGCGGTCCGGGTGCCGCCGCGCCCTCCATCGGATACGGTGACCGCCATGTCATCGCCGGGGGGTGCGGCCCGAACCGCACGACATCGGATCGCCGCCGCCTTCACCGTCGTCGTGGCTCTGGCGCTGAGCCTGCTCGGGACGCTCGCCCCAGCGGCGGGTGCCACCCCGCTCGCTCCAGCCACCGCCCCTGCCGCCGCCAGCGGCACCTCGGCCGCCTCTACTGGCACCACCTCTACTGGCACCACCTCTACTGGCACCACCTCTACTGGCACCACCTCTACTGGCACCACCTCTACTGGCACCACCTCTACTGGCACCTCTGGCGGCGGTTATTGGATGGTGGGTGCCGACGGGGGGATCTTCTCGTTCGGCGCGCCGTTCGACGGGTCGATGGGGGGCAAGCCGCTCAACGCGCCGATCGTGGGGATGGCGTCGACGCCCGACGGTGGGGGCTACTGGCTGGTGGCCCGGGACGGGGGGATCTTCAGCTTCGGTGATGCCGCCTTCCACGGGTCGATGGGCGGCAAGCCGCTCAACGCGCCGATCGTCGGGATGGCCGGCGTCGGCTCCGCCGCCGCGTCGCCGCCGGGCTACGACGTCTCGTATCCCCAGTGCGGCACGGCGCTCCCGGCCGAACCGGCCTTCGGCATCGTCGCCGTCAACGCCGGTCTGGCCAACGACCAAAACCCCTGCCTCGGGCCGTCCTCCTCTTACCCGCGCTACACCGACAGCGAGCTGTACTGGTCGGTGGCGTCCTCCACCGGCCTGAGCAGCCAGCCCAAGACGTCGCTGTACGTCAACACCGGTGACCCGGGCAACGTGGTGGCGGGCACCGCCATCGGCGACTGGCCGACGTCGTCCTCGGCGGCCGACCCCTACGGGTCGTGCACCACCACCACGGCGACGACCAATTCGGGCCCCGCCACCGTCGGGGCGAGCTCCACGGCGTGCGCCTGGCAGTACGGCTACGACAAGGCCTCCCAGGACGCCAGCTGGCTGACGGCCGCCGCCGACGCCATCGACGCCCAGAGCCCCCCGGTCGCCGTGCCCGCCGGGCCGGGCAGCTACCCGTGGTGGCTCGACGTCGAGACCGTCAACACCTGGCAGGGTGGCTCCAGCGGCCAGGCCATGAACGTCGCCGACCTGCAGGGCATGGTGGCGGCCCTCGCCGCCGCCGGGGTCACCGCCGTCGGCGCCTACTCCACCGCCCAGCAGTGGGACCAGATCACCGGAGGAACCACGGCGGCGTCCGGTGCGCTGTACCGGATCCCGGTCTGGCTGCCCGGCGCGTCCAGCGAGGCCCAGGCGGAGGCCAACTGCAGCGCCCAGCCGTCGTTCACCGGCGGGCCGGTGACCGTCACCCAGTGGTACAGCCTCCCGACAGACAGCGACCACGCCTGCTGACGCCGCCGGGCCTCGGCCGCCCGTCGGCGGCCGATCGGTGGCGGGGCCGGCCGTCGGCGGCCGATCAGTGGCGGGGCCGGCCGTCGGCGGCCGAGCGGTGGCGGGGGCGGCCGTCGGCGGCCGGTCGGTGGCGGG
>JAJZNB010000240.1 GCA_021848085.1 Actinomycetes bacterium | reverse complement strand
GCGGGCCGATGGTGATGTTGGGCACGAAGTGGCCGTCCATCACGTCGACGTGGAGCCAGTCGGCCTCCGAGGCGACCTCGCCCACCGCCTCGGCCAGCGCGCCGAAGTCGGCCGACAGCACCGACGGGGCGATCCGGACCATGCGCTCGAGCCTACCGGCGAAGCGCTCGAGCCTACCGGCGAAGCGCCCGAGCCCCTCGAGCCGCCGTCGAGCCAGCCGGGTGCCGTGGCGGTGGCCGGGACCGCCGCCGGCGATCAGGCCTGGCGCCCCTCGGGTGGTGCCGGCGGGGCCGGCCCGGCAGCGCCGGCGGGCTCCCCCAGGCGCTCCCCGGGCTGGGGCCGGACGCCGCGCACCCAGGCGGCGGCTTCCATGGGCCGCCGACCCTCGGGCTGCACGACCTGCAGCGCCAGCCAGCCCGCGCCGCTGCGGACCAACGGCCGGCCGGCGTCGACCACCAGCGCCCCGGGGGGCGTGTCGGGCGGTGGGGCGACGTCGAGCGTCAGCGGTTCGGCGGCCAGCACCCGCAGCCGCTGGCCGCGCCAGGTGGTGAACGCCCGGCCGAGGCGCACCACCCGGTGGAGCTGGTCCGCCGGCTGCTCCCAGCGCAGGCGAAGCTCGTCGGGCTCCACCTTGGCGGCGTAGGTCGGCTCCCCCACCTGGGGCTGCCCCGCCGGCAGCGCCGCCACCCCGCCGGCCAGCACCTCGACCACCAAGGCGGCGCCGAGCTCGGCCAGCCGGGTGGTCAGCGCGGCGGCGTCGTCGTCCGGGGCGATGTCGATCACCCGGCGGGCCAGGACCGGGCCGGTGTCGAGGCCGGCTTCGAGGCGCATGATGCAGACGCCGGTCTGGGGGTCGCCGGCCAGCAGTGCCCGCTCCACGGGGGCTGCGCCCCGCCAGCGCGGCAGCAGCGAGAAGTGGACGTTGATCATGGGCAGCGCCGCCAGCAGGGCGGCGGGCACGATGCGGCCGTAGGCGACCACCACACCCAGCTCGGCGCCGACCGTGGCGGCGTCCTCGAGACGGTCCGACACCGCCAACCCCAGCCGGGTGGCGGCGGCCTTGACCGCGCTGGGGACCAGCGCGCTGCCTCGACCCCGGCGCCGGTCGGCGCGGCTCACCACCAGGCGGATGTCGTGGCCGGCGTCGACCAGGGCCCGCAGGGTCGGCACCGCCGCCGGCGGCGTGCCGAGGAAGACGAGACGGGCCACAGGCTCACGCTACCGGCACCGGCACCGGCGGCCGGTTGGGAGCCGCGCTCAGCGACGGTCGAGGGGGCGGCGCCGCTCGCCGCCGGACAACCCGGCCAGCCCGTCGGGGTCGTTGCCGCTCAGGTCGAGCGCACGGGCCCGCAGGATGCGCAGGGCCTCCTTGCGCTGGTCGTCGTCGAGACGCTCCACCAGCAGCACCCCGTCGAGATGGTCCACCTCGTGCTGCAGGACCCGGGCCTCGAACTCGGTGGCCTCGATCGACACCTCGTTGCCGTCGAGGTCCCATCCGACCAGGTGGATGTGGCGGGGTCGGACGATGGGCCACGACAGGCCCGGCACCGACAGGCAGCCCTCCTCGAAGGTCCACTCCCCGTCGGACTCGGCGATGGTCGGGTTGACGATGGTGCGCGGCCCGCCGCCGTCGCCGGTGTCGTAGACGAACAGCCGCTTCTGCACCCCGACCTGCGGCGCCGCCAGGCCGACGCCGGGCGCGGCCACCATGGTCTCCACCATGTCGTCGGCCAGCACCTTCAGACGGCCGTCGATCTCGTCGACCTCGCGGGCGCGCTGGCGCAGCACCGGGTCGCCGTAGACGCGGATCGGGTAGGTGGACACGTCCTCATGCTATCGGCCGCCGTCGCCTCCGAGCCGGGCCGAAGGCCGTGGGGCAGCTGCCCCTGCTGCCCGCCGGCGGCCACCAGTCGGTCGACGCCTGGCCGGCCACCATCCGCTCGGCGCAGCTGCTCCGCCGGTGTCGGGGCGGGCGGCGCGGCGCCGCGGCCGTCCTGGCGGCACGTGCCGGTCAGCGGCCCAGGGGGTCGACCTCCACCCGGAGCCGGCCGGCGGGGCGGGTGACGGTGGCCAGCAGGTCGCACAGCGTCGGGTGGTCGGGGGCCCGGACGCTGAAGCGCCCGTCGACCGGACCGCTGACCGCCACCGACGGCGACGCCGCCGCGGCCAGCGCGGCGGCGTAGTCGGCGGCGCCGGCGCCGCTCAGCTCGGCCACGGCGCTGAACGGCGGCAGGGCCAGGCCGCGGCGGATGAGCGTCTCGGCGGTGGTGAGCCGGGCCGGGTCGGCGCTGGCCGCGGCTTGCACCACGTCGTGGTCGGGCTGGCGGGTCTGGACCAGCACGTGGCCCCGGCGCCGGCCCGGGGGGCCGGCGCCGACCAGGCGCCCGGCGCGCGCCAGCAGGGCCAGCGCCTCCTCGCCGGCGCGCAGGCGCGGGGCGAGCAGCTCGCTGTCGAAGTCGAGGAAGGCGACGACGTCGGCGTGCTCCACCCGGTGCAGAGCGGCTTCGGTGCCGACCACCACCGGCCCCGGGGCCGTCTCGGCCGCGGTGGGCGGTCCCCACCGCTCGTCGACCGGCACCCCGGCCAAGGCGGTCAGCTCCTCGGCGACGCGTTGCACCCCCAGGCGCAGCGCCCGGAGCCGGGTGGCGCCGCAGCGGTCGCAGACCACCGGCCGGCTCAGGTCGCAGCGCCGGCAGGTGAGCACCGGGATCTGCAGGTCGGCCGGAGCGCGGCGGTCGCCGGGCTGCACCAGCTCGAGCGGGCCGGTGCACCGCGGGCAGCGGGCCAGCTCGCCGCAGGCGTGGCAGGCCAACAGCCGGATCCGGCCGGTGCGGTTGACCACGCACACCAGGCGCCGGTCCGGTCCGGCCAGCACCCACCGCAGCCGGTCGACCAGCGGTGCCGAGAACAGCCCGCGGCGGGGATCCTCGGCCCGCCGGTCCACCACCTCGACCGGCGGCCAGTCCCACCGCTCGCGTGGGCGGGACACGGTGAGCAGCCGGCCCGCCTGCAGCAGCTCCACGGTGGGACACGGCGACACCAGCACGCAGGGGGCGCCGTCGCGCCGGGCTCGCTCGGCGGCCACCACCCACGCCACCCAGGTCGGGGCCTGCTGCTGGCGGTAGGCCTCGTCGTGGGCGTCGATGACCATCACGGCGCTCACCTTCGGCAGCGGAGCCCACGCCGCCGAACGGGTGCCGATGACGACGCAGCCGCCGGCGCGGGCCAGGGCCCAGTCGTCGGGCAGCAGCGCCACCGGCAGGTGACGCCGCTGCAGCCAGGCGGCGCCCTGCACCGCCCGGCGCTGGTCGGGGACCAGCACCAGCACGCCGCCGGCCTCGCCGGCGGGCGGTCCGCCACGATCAGCAGCCGGGCGGCTCCACGGCGGCCGGCTCTCGGCCGCGGGCGGCGCCGGCGGTGACAGGCGGGCGGCGGCTGCGGCGAGCAGGGCGCCGAGCGGGGCGGCCGGTCCGAGGCGGACCACGGCCG
>JAJZNB010000031.1 GCA_021848085.1 Actinomycetes bacterium | reverse complement strand
GGGCGGTGGCTGGTGGCGGTGGTCGGGTCGCCGGCGGTGGTCGGGTCGCCGGCGGTGGTCGGGTCGCCGGCGGTGGCGGTGGCGGTGGCGGAGCTGGTGGGTTCGGTGGTGGGGTTGCTGGGGGCGGCCGGGTGGTGGCTGGTGGCGGTGGCGGTGGGCTCGGAGGTGGGGTTGCCGGCGGCGGCCGGGTGGTGGCTGGTGGCGGTGGCGGTGGGCTCGGAGGTGGGGTCGCTGGGGCCAGCCGGGTGGTTGCTGGTGGCGGTGGTGGGGTTGCCGGGGCCAGTCGGGTGGTGGCTGGTGGCGGTGGTGGGGTTGCTGGTGGCGGCCGCGTGGTGGCTGGTGGCGGTGCCGGGGCCGCTCGAGGTGGTGTCGACCACGGCCTGGGATCGACGGCTGCGGCCGCCGCCGCCGGAGGGCTGCGCTGGATGGTGTCCCGAGCCGCCGTCGGTGTTCGAACCGTCTCCGGCGAGACCGGCCGTGGCCACCACCTGGTGGGTCCCGGCCGGGGCTGAGGCGTTGGCCGTCGCCGGTGCCGCCGGCACGCTCAAGGCGACCTGGGCGCCGACCGCTCCGCCCACCGCGGTCAGACCTGCCACGGTGGTGGTGGTCAGCACCTGGCGCGAAGCAGTCAGGGCCACGGACTCGAGGTGCGGGACACCCCCGACGACGGGGATCTGGGCCAGCCAGGCCAGCGGCCCGATGACGCCGCGCAGCTTGCCCAGCGCGATGCTCAAGAAGGCCCGAACGATCTGGGGATCGAAGTGCGAGCCGGCGCAGCGCACCAGCTCCTCGCGGGCCGCTCGCACGCTCACCGGCCGCTTGTAGGAGCGCGCTGCCGTCATCGCCTCGAAGGCATCGGCGACGGCGACGATGCGACCAGCCAGGCCGATGTCGCCGCCGACCAGCCCGGCGGGGTAGCCGCTGCCGTCGAACTTCTCGTGGTGCTCGGAGACGGCGCCGGCCCAGGGGCCGAGCCACGGCTCGAGCGGCGCCACGATCTCGGCGCCGACAGCGGGGTGGCGCCGCAGCATCTGCCACTCGGCGGCGTTCAGCTTGCCCGGCTTGTCGAGCACCTGGCGTGGGACGCGGAGCTTGCCGACATCGTGGAGAACCGCCGCCCAGCCCAACCGGTCCCGGTCCTCGGGCGTCAGGTTCAGCTCTTCGGCGATGAGGTCGCTGAAGGCCCGCACCCGCTCGCTGTGACCCCGCGTCCGCGGGTCGTGGACGGTCAGCGCCCCCAACAGGACGAGGACGGTGGTGAGCGTGTCGCTCATCGAGGTGCCGGCCGGGCCTGCCTCGGCCGCCCGCTGCGCTGCCGCGTCGATCCGCCGCAGCGCGCCGGCCCGGAGGGCGGCGGGCAGCCGCTTGGGCACCTCGTCGGGGAAGACCAGCGACATTTTCAACAGCATCACCAACGGCAGCAACCGCCGGGCCATCCGGTTGCTGATGTAGAGCGTGCTGGTCGAGATCGCGCAGATGGCGATGATCCGGAAGACGGTCAGGAGCCTCGGGCCGGCGGGGAGCACGGCGTTGAGCACGGCGGCAACGACCAGTGAGCCACCGAGCGGCACCGTCAGGATCAGCCCCCGGACGGCGGCGGCCGCCAGCGGACGGCTCTCCCAGCGTGACGGCGGAGCCGCCGGGTCGGCGTCGCTGTCGGGCCGCCCCTGCTCCACCTGCACGCTCATGCTGAGTGATCCTATAACCGCAACATGTGATGTCAAGTGGAGAACAACACATGGAGGTGCCGGCAGCACGGAGGAGCCACTGGTACGGGCTGCTGGCGGCCGCCTCCTGCCAGAGGGCACGCCGCCCGGCGGCGCCTGTGGCGGGCCGGCGGCGCCTGTGGTGGGTCGGCGGCGCCTGTGGTGGGTCGGCGGCGCCTGTGGTGGGTCGGCGGCGCCTGTGGTGGGTCAGCGGGCGGCCGCGTCGGCGAAGCGGTAGCCCACGCCGCGCACGGTGTGGAGCCACCGCGGCGTGCCCGGATCGGCCTCGATCTTCAGGCGCAGGCGTCGGACATGCTCGGTGACGGTGGCGGGGTCCTGCCACTCCTGGGTGGAGCCCCAGACGTGCTCGAGCAGCTCCTCGCGGGTGAAGACCTGGTCGGGGGCCCCGGCCAAGAAGGCGAGCAGGTCGAACTCCTTGGGGGTGAGGTCCACCACCTGACCGCCGAGCTCCACCCGGTGGGCCGAGCGGTCGATGACCAGGTCGTTGTGCTCGATGCGGCTCGAGCTCGGCGGCGGTTGCCCGCGTCGCAGCACGGCTCGGATCCGCGCTTCGAGCTCGGGCAGGGAGCAGGGCTTCACCAGGTAGTCGTCGGCCCCCTGGTCGAGCAGGCGCACCCGCTCGCTCTCCTCGGCGCGGCCGGTCAGCACGATGACGGGCAGCGCGCTGTCGCGGCGTAGACGGGCCAGCACCTCTTCACCGTCGATGCCGGGCAGCCCGAGGTCGAGCACCACCAGGTCGTAGTGGCCCAGGCTGGCCTCGCGCAGGGTGCCCGGGCCGTCCTGCGCCTCACCGACGTGGTAGCCGAAGCGCTGCAGGAACAGCCGGGTGGCGGTGCGACTGCCCTGGTCGTCCTCCGCCACCAGCACTGCGGCCTGCTCCTGCGTGGTCACCATGGCCCCATCCCCGTCGTCGTCACCGGAGCTCCTTTCGCGATCCTCTCAAGCCCGAACCGTGCCGCGACGAGGACACCTCCGGGTGTCGGGCCCTTCGTCACCACGGCCCACGCCTCCGGCTCCTTCGGCGTTCCAAGGCGGGCAGGCTAGCGCCTCTGCTTCGCCTGCTCGCGATCTTCGTGCCTGACCACGGTGAAAATTGGGCATCGAACCTGTGGACGATGTTACGGCCACGAGGCCCGTTGCGCGTCGATGACCCGCAGCAGGGCCTCGACGTCGATCGGCTTGGTCAGGTAGGCCTCGACACCCAGGGCCAGCATCCGCCGGATCCGGCTCGGCGTGGCGTCGGCGCTGAGGACCACCACCCGCACCGCCCCGACCTCGGGATCGCCCTGCAGGCGGTAGAAGAGCTCCTCGCCGGGCAGGTCCGGCAGGTGCAGGTCCAACAGCACCAGGTCGGGGTGGTGCAGGCGAGCCAGCTCCAGGGCCAGGCCGGCCTGGGGCACCGACAGGAGCCGGATGCCGCGGCGGCGGGCCAGCACCCGCTGCACCAGGGCGGCGTTGGAGGCGTTGTCCTCCACGTGGAGCACCACGAGCTCGCCGGCCTCGTCGTCGCCGGCTGCCGGGCGCCGCCCTTGGCCGGGCGGCTCCGGCTGTGCGCGACGGCCGCCGGCACCTCGGCCCCGGCTCCCCCCGCTCACCGGCGCCGCGTCGGCTGTGCCACCGGCCCGAGCCGTGCCGCCGGCACCAGCCAGACCGGCGGTGCCGGCTGTGTCGTTGGTGCCGGCGGTGCCGGCTGTGTCGTTGGTGCCGGCGGTGCCGGCTGTGTCGTTGGTGCCGGCGGTGCCGGCTGTGTCGTTGGTGCCGGCGGT
>JAJZNB010000107.1 GCA_021848085.1 Actinomycetes bacterium | reverse complement strand
GTCACCACCCCCCTGGCCGACCGGCAGGCCAAGGTGGCCTTCTACGACGGCCTGGAGGGCCGCCAGCTGCTGGAGGACGGGCGGGGGGTGAGCGAGGTGTTCTACCTGCCCGAGCAGGCCAGCCGGCACGCCCCGGCAGCCCTGCCGGCTGAGGACGCCGCCCTGGTGGAGCGGGTGCTGGCCGCCGACGTGTCGGCCGACCGGGTGCTCGAGCGCCAGCAGGCCGCCCCGGGCGAGCCGATGCTCGAGGGGACGGTCGGCTACGGCGACGTGCTGGCCTGCCTCCCCGACGGGCCGATCGGGGAGGGGGGCCATGCCGCCCGGCTGGAGTGGCGGCTCGGTCGGAGCCCCCGCCGCCACCTGGACGGGCTGCGGGCCGGGGAGGTCCGGCCGGCCATGGTGTCGCTGTCCAACCTCGGCCAGGCCACCTGGCGGCGGGCCCTGCGCAACCGGGTGGGGCTGTCCTACCGGTTCTTCGCCGCCGACCCGGACGGCGGCCGTGGCCGGCTGGTCCTGGAGGGAGGCCGGGCCCCCCTCCCGAGCGACGTCCGCCCGGGGGACACCGTCCTGGTGCCCATCGACGTGACCGCCCCGTCCGAGCCGGCCACCTACCGCTGCGTGGTCGACCTGGTCGAGGAGGGGGTTCGCTGGTTCGAGCACGGCCTCGACCTCCTCGTCGACGTCGCCCCGGCCGGCACCGCCCCCGGGAGGGCTGCCCGGGCCGACCCGTTTGACGGGAGCTGACCGTCGGGTAGGTTCGGGTCATGGCATGTGCTGGCAACAGGGTTCGCAGGAAGCTCCGCCACCGGCTGACCGTCGGGGCGGTCGCCACGGCCGGGATCGCCGGGCTGGGGCTCGCCCCGGTCGGCCTGGCCGTGGCGGCCACCCCGGGGAGCGGGCCGGCGGCCAACCCGGTGTCGGCCGCCGCCGCCGCCCTGTCGGGGAGCGAGCGCTTCACGATGGCGCTGTCCGTTGTCGCCGCTGCTCCGGGCACCACTGCTCCGGGCACCACCCGGACCTCGTTCGGGCTCACCGCCAGCGGTGTCCTCGACAACCCGGCCGGCACCTCCCACGGCGTCGGCCAGACCCCCGGGCTGGCTGCCGCCGACCTGCACCTGCACGTGGCCACCCTGGGCACCTTCGACCTGCGCGAGCTGGGCGGGGTCCTCTACGTCCACCTGCCGCCCACCCTTGCCGCCAAGATCCCCGGCATCGCCGCCAAGCCGTGGCTGGCGGTCGACCTGGCGGCCCTCCGCACCAAGCTGGGCGCCTCGGCCAGCCCGCCGTCGTCGGTCGCCACCATGCCCGGCAACGTCCTCACCGCCCTCGGCCAGGTTGCCACCGTCACCAAGGTGGGTACGGCCACCATCCGTAGCACCCCCACCACCGAGTACGTCGCCGACCTCCAGCTCGCCAAGCTCGCCGCCGTCGACCCGGCCCTGTCGGCCGCCCAGGTGGCCAAGCTCGAGGCGGCCCTCCCCAACGGCACCCTGCCGATCGCCGTCTGGCTCGACGCCGAGGGCCGGGTCCGCCAGGTCCACCTCCGCCTTGTCCTCCCCGTCCCGATCCGCGCCACCCCCGCCACCGGCACCGGCACCACCTCGGGCGCCTCGGGCGCCTCGGGCACCGGCACGGCCGGCACCGGCCCCGGCGGCGGCGCCGGCACCCCGGTGACGCCGACCGGCACGGTGACGGTGTCGTACACCATGGACCTGTTCGACTACGGCC
Organism: Actinomycetes bacterium; assembly: GCA_021848085.1. Lineage (GTDB taxonomy): Bacteria > Actinomycetota > Acidimicrobiia > Acidimicrobiales > UBA8190 > JAJZNB01. Next base: position 1,796 of record JAJZNB010000107.1, on the reverse strand, counting down.
CGGCGGCCACCTTCTCGGTGCCGCCTCCCGGGCAGGTGCAGGACGTGACGAAGGAGCTCGAGGCGGTGCTGGCGGCCAGGGCGAGCGCCGGCGGGTCGGCGTCGGCCGGCGGGCTGCTCGGCGGCGGCCTCGGGGTGAGCGGCAGCTCGACCGGGACCAGCTCGACCGGGACCAGCTCGACCGGGACCAGCTCGACCGGGTCTTCGAGCGGCGGCTGAGCCGGGGCAGCGGGACGCTGGGGCGACGGGGCGGGGGCGGGCCCCGGGCGTAGACTCGACCGGCGATGGCCGACGTCGAAGGGCACGAGCCGACCGCCTCCGAGCCGACCGCCTCCGAGCTGCCGGCGTCGGAGGTGCCGGCGTCCGAGCTACCGGCGGCGGGCCGGCGGTCGCCGTCGCCGTTCCTGCTGGGTGGTCTGGTGGTGGCCCTGGTGGCGGCCGTGGCGTTCGTGGCGGTGGTGCTGACCCACCGGGCGAGCTCGCAGGGGCCGGTGGTGACGACGCTGCGGCCGAGCGGGATCCCGGCCAGCGTGTCGACGCCGACGGCCAACCTGATGGCGCTCAGCCCGGTCCAGCCGGTGGTGGCGCCCGGGTTCCACCTCACCGACCAGCTCGGCCGGCCGACCAGCCTGGCGCAGTTCCGGGGGAAGGCGGTGGTGCTCGAGTTCATGGACCCCCACTGCGTCGACATCTGCCCGATCGTGTCGCAGGAGTTCGTCGATGCCTCCCACGACCTCGGGAGGACCGGCCGGCACGTGGTGTTCCTGGCGATCAACGTCAACCGGTACCACGCCAGCCCGGCCGCCATGCTGGCGTTCTCCCGGCAGCACGACCTGGTGTCGATCCCGTCCTGGCGGTTCGTGACCGGCAGCTACGCGGCGCTCAGCCGGTCGTGGAAGGACTACAACGTCCAGGTCGAGGCGCCCAACCCGAACGCCGACATCATCCACACGTCGGTGGTCTACTTCATCAGCCCGTCGGGCCAGGAGCGGTACCTGGCCATGCCCCAGGTCGACCACCGCGGCAAGAGCAACGTCGCCTACCTCCCGGCCAACCAGATCAGCCAGTGGGGCAAGGGCATCAGCGACGTCGCCCGCAGCATGCTCCCGGCGAGCGCCCGCTAGCCCCCCGCCGGCTACCCGCCCGCCGGCTACCCGCCTGGCGGCCTGCCGCCGCCGACCGCCACGGCGAGGTCGTCGGCGTCCAGCTCGACCGGGGTCCCGGCGGTGACGAGGGCGGCGAACCCGCCGTCGGGGGTCATGGTGGTCACGGCGTACAGCCGGCCGGGCCCGGTGTTGACGATCCGGTGGACCGACCGCGCCGGCAGCACCAGCAGGTCGCCGGCGGCCACCGGGGTGGCGAGGCCGTCGCAGTAGGCAACGCCGGACCCGGCCACGAAGAAGAAGGTCTCGACCGACCCGGCGTGCGAGTTGGGCGGCTGGGCCCCGCCCGGGTCCCACACCTCGAAGAAGACGCTGGCGCCGTACTGGTCGTCCGGCGGTCGCAGCACGGCCAGCCGGACCGTGTCCCCCGGCGAGATCCGGTAGGCGGCGGCCGAGGCCACCGTATGGCGCTCGGCCGGCCGGCCGGCTCCCATCAGCCGGCCGCCACCGGAGCCGCCACCCCGGCCGCCACTGGGGTGGCCACTGGGGTGTCCACCGGGGCCTCCTCCCGGGCGAGGGCCGCCACGAGATCGGCCCCGTCGGCGACGAAGCCGTAGCACTGGGCCACGTTGTACCGGGTGGCTTCGACGCAGAAGGAGGGCGAGGTGGTGGCGCAGCAGTCGTCGAGCAGCAC
>JAJZNB010000188.1 GCA_021848085.1 Actinomycetes bacterium | reverse complement strand
ATCGGCCAGCGGTCGCGGGTGGGGATCACCACCCGCAGGTCCTCGGGACGGTAGTGGCCGCTCACGGCGCCACCTCGGCCGCCGCCCCGCCGGCCGGGTCGCCCAGCGCCTCTGGGATCGGGCCGGGCGCCGGCTGGTCGAGGCGGCGCAACACGACGGCCGGGGTGCCGCCGGCCAGGCATCTGGGCGGCACCGGGCGCAGCACCAGGCTGTGGGCCCCGACCATGGCTCCCTCGCCGACGTCGGCGACGATGGTGCACTTGCTCATGATCATGGCGCCGTCGCCGATGCGCAGCGGCCGGTAGTCGTAGCCCTGATCGAGGCTGTGGCGGGTCGGGTCGTCGTAGCGGTGGCGCCCGTCGACCACCATGGCCGCCTGGGCGAACACACAGCGCCGGCCGATGTCGATGCTGGTGGTGCACTGGATGAGCGCCCCGCCGGTGAAGATCGACCCGTCGCCGATGGTGACCCGGCCGTCGCCGGAGATCTCGCAGACGAACCCGCGGCGGAGCTCCACGCCGGCACCGACCACCAAGCTGCCCCGGTCGGGGATGTGGAGCGCGAAGCCGGGGCCGAGGCGGACCGGCCCGCGGAACTCGACGTGACAGTGGCGGTGGGTGACGACGACGGCCAGTCGGCGCAGGTCGGAAGCCAGGCGGGCGCCGGCGTGGTAGCGCAGCGTCCACGGCACCCGGCGCAGCTGCTGGCGATCGATGCTGGTCACGTCAGCCGACCTGCTCGCTGGTGGCGGCCTCCAGGGGGCCCGGCGCCCCGGCGTCGGCGGCAGACGGCAGGTGCCCCGGCGCCCCGGCGCCGGCGGCAGACGGCAGGTGCCGGGAAAGCTGCTGGCGGCGGAAGCGGGAGCCGAGGTCGGCGGCGCCGGTGACGGTGTGGCGGCCGGTCACGAAGAAGGCCTGCTGGGGGTGGGTGGCCAAGGTGGTGCGCAGATCGGCGCGGTCGATGCGCGCCACCACCGAATAGCTGCCGGTCGGCAAGGCGCAGCGCAGCTCGGCGGTGCAGCCGAACGCCTCGCCGGTCTCGACCGACCCGAAGCGCTGGCCGGCGGTGGAGTCGCCGTAGACCACGGTGCCGTCGGCGGCGAGGATGGTGAGGGCCACCACCAGGTCGTCGACGCCGCGCAGGGCGGTGCCCCGCACCCAAACGGCCATGGGGGCGCCGGCCTCGAGGTGTCCGGTGCGGGTGCCGTCGGGGCCGACGACGTCGACCGCGTCGATGGTCACCACACCCGGTTCGAAGCGCAGCCCGGCGTCGTCGACCTCGACCTGCTGGCTGGCGCTCAAGATGTCGTGGTAGGCGGCGATGGCCTCCTCGGGCGGGCCGACGTGCCGGGCCCGGCCGCCGTCGAGCACCAGCACCCGGTCGCACATTCGCCGCACGGCGCCCAGGTGGTGGCTGACCATCACCACGGTGGCGCCCTGGCGGCGGATCTCGGTCATCCGCTCGTAGCACTTCACCTGGAAGGCCAGGTCGCCCACGGCGAGGACCTCGTCGACGATGAGGACGTCGGGGTCGCAGTGGGCGGCCACGGCGAACCCGAGGCGGACGAACATCCCCGACGAGTAGAACTTCACCGGCGTGTCGACGAAGTCGCCGATCTCGGCGAAGTCGATGATGGTGTCGAGTCGCTGGTCGATCTGGCGCCGGGTCAGCCCCAGGATGGCGCCGTTCACGTAGACGTTCTCGCGTCCGGTCAGCTCGCGGTGGAAGCCGACCCCGACGGCGATCAGCGGGGCCACCCGGCCCCAGACCCGGACCGACCCCTCGGTCGGGGCGGTGATGCCGGCGATCATCGACATCAAGGTGGACTTGCCCGAGCCGTTGCGGCCGATCACCCCCACCGACTCGCCGTCGGCGACGGCGAAGTCGACGTCGCGCACCGCCCACAGGCGCTGGCGGCGGGTCTGGGGCCGGAACCGCAAGGCGGTGTTGACCAGCATCGGGGTGTCGAGGTACTTGGTGAAGCGCTTGCCGGCTCCGGCCAGCTCCACCGCCAGCGGCGTGGTCATGGGGTCGGCTCCGTCGCTCCGGCGCCGCCTGGCGCAAGGGGTCGGCTGGTCACAGCAGGTCGGCGAACACCCGGTCGAAGCGGGCCTGCAGCCACAGCCCGCAGCCCAGCAGCACCACCGTCCAGGCCACCGCCACCACCACCGCCCCGGCCAGCGGCCCGGCGGCGCCGACGGTGCCCAGGTGGAACAGGTCGGTGACCCCGGTCATGGGGTTGGCCTGCAGCAGCAGCCGCAGCTTGCCGGGAGCGTCGGCCGGCGGGTAGATGATCGGCGTCACGTACATCCACACCATCAAGGCGGCCGCCACCAGATAGCGGATGTCGCGGAAGTACACGTGCAGGGCCGACAGCACCAGGCAGAAGCCGGTGACCAGTGCCACCAGCAGCAGCGAGGCCGGCACCAGCACCAGGGTCCGCCAGCCCAGCCCGACGTGCAGCAGCGGGCACAGCACCAACAGGATGCCCAAGGTGACGACGTAGCCGTAGAGGCTGCTGGCCACCTGCACCAGCGGCAGCAGCGGCCGGGGGAAGTACACCCGGCTCGACAGCTCGGTCCCGTCGACGATGGCGGTGGAACCCGCCGCCAGGGCAGCGGTGAAGAACACCCAGCCGGTCATGCCCGACAGCATGAACACGCTGTAGTGCGGCGCCTTGGCGATGTGCGCCACCCGCGAGAACACCACCGCCATCACCAGTGCCTGCAGCAGCGGCAGCCCCACGGCCCACAGCAGGCCGAACGACGCCCGCCGGTAGCGGACATGGAACTCCTTGCGAGCCAGGATGACCAGCAGCTGGCGGGCGCGCCACACCGCCCGCACCAGCTCGCCCGGGGAGGTGCCCTCCCCGCGCAGGTCGATGGAAGGCGCCGGGCCAACACCGGCGGACACCTCGTGTCGTGTGGTCACCGTCACCTGTCGCGCCCACCTGTCGAGCCTGGAGCCAGCCCCCTTGGGGGCCCGTCGTCGCTCAGGGGAACGCCCCACGGGCGCAGACCTTGCACCCGGGCCGGGACGGCGGCCGGCCGGAGGCGGCCGCTGGCTATGGTGCGGGCGTGCGCCTCCTGGTGGTGACCAACATGTACCCACCACACGCCTACGGCGGCTACGAGCAGTCGTGCCGCGACGTGGTGGAGCGGTGGCGGGCGGCCGGGCACCAGGTGCTGGTCCTGACCAGCGACATCCGCCTATCCGACGTGGACGAGACGGCCGAGGAACCCGCCGCCGTCCGCCGCCAGCTGCGCCTGTACTGGGAGGACCATCAGATCCTCGACCCCTCCCCGCCCAGGCGCCTGGCTCTGGAGCGGACCAACCGGCGGGTCTTCGCCCAGGCGGTGGCCGACCACCGCCCTGAGGTGGTGTCGGCCTGGGCGATGGGGGCGCTGTCGCTCGGGATCCTCAGCCAGGCGGTGGCCGTGGGGCTGCCGGTGGTGCCGGTGGTGTGCGACGAGTGGCCGGTCTACGGCCCCGAGGTGGACGCCTGGCTGCGCCCGCTGTGGCGCCGGCGGGGGCTGGGCCGGGTGCTGCAGGCCGCCACCGGGTTGCCCACCAGGCTGCCGCCGCTCGACACCGCCGGCCCGGCCTGCTTCGTCAGCGAACATCTGCGCACGGTGGTGCGCCACCGCTCGCCGTGGCGCTTCCCGGATTCGACGGTGGTCTACTCGGGGATCGCTGGCGCCGAGTTCCCGCTGCGTCCGACCCAGCCGTCGTGGGGGTGGCGCCTGGCCTACGTCGGGCGCATCGACCCCCGCAAGGGCATCGACACCGTGGTGCGGGCCCTGGCCCGGCTGCCGTCGTCGGCGTCGCTGGCCGTCCACGGCGCCGGCGACCAGCGCCACCGCCATCAGCTGCAGGCCCTGGCCCGGCAGCTGCAGGTGGCCGACCGCATCACCTGGCAGGTGACGCCCCGCCAGAACCTGGCCGGCGCGCTGGCCGGCGCCGACGTGGTGGTGTTCCCCTCGGTGTGGGAGGAGCCGTTCGGGCTGGTCCCGCTCGAGGCCATGGCGTGCGGGGTGCCGGTGGCGGCCACGGCGGTGGGTGGGGCGGCGGAGTTCCTGGCCGACGGGCGAAACTGCCTCACCTTCCCCCCCGGCGACCCCGACGGCCTGACCCGGGTGCTGCACCGCCTGGCCGGCGACGGCGCGCTGCGTCGCCGGCTGGTCGACGGCGGTCGGTGCACCGCCGCCGCTCTCGACGTGGACCAGCTGGCCGAGACGCTGGCCGCCTGGCATCTGGCCGCCGCCGGCGGGCCCGGCGCGCCGCGCCCGGCGCACCGGCCCCGGCCGGGGGTGGCCCCGACGCCGGTCGAACCGGCTGGCTAGATTCGACGGATGGCCCTGCCGGCATCGGAGGTCCGCAGCCAGCTGCGCCGGATCCGCGACGAGCCGCTGGTGCGCCAGGCGCTGCTCGGCCACCTGCGCCAGCCGCTGCGGCGCCGCCAGTTCGCCGCCTTCGGCCACGGCTCGCTGCTCATCCGCCCCAGCTGGCTCTACGGCACCCGCCACATCGCCATCGGCCACGGCGTGGTGGTGCTGCCCGGCGCCTGGCTGGCGGTGGAGCGCCAGGCCTGGGACGGGGCCGAGCCGGTGCTGCACATCGGCGACCGGGTCGGGATCCGCAGCCACTGCACCATCAGCGCGGCGGCGTCGATCGTGGTCGAAGACGACGTCGTCTTCGGCGGGTCGGTCACCGTCGTCGACTCCGACCACACCTGGGCGGCCGGACATCCCAACGTCTTGTACAACCCGCTGCAGGTTGCGCCGATCCGCATCGGCCGCGGCTCATGGATCGGTGACCACGCCACCGTGCTGCGAGGCTCCACCATCGGCGAGTTCTGCATGATCGGGGCCAACAGCGTGGTGCGCGGCGACATCCCCGACCGGTCGGTGGCGGTGGGCGCCCCGGCCCGGGTGGTGGGCCGCACCGACGCCCCGGGCTGACCCGCTCAGCCCCGGACCCGGCCCTCGGCCCACAGGTCGGCGACGCCGAGGGGGGCGGTCAGGCGGTGGGCGGCCAGCCGGTGGTACAGCCGGCGGGCCCGCTCGTCGGGCACGAAGGAGTCGTGGACCCAGGCTCCCCGCTCGACGCGCACGCTGGCGAACCCGGCCGCCAGCAGCGCCCGGCGCAGCTTCCGCCGGGTCTGCTCGTTGACGTGCATCACCCGTTCGAGCTCGACCCGCGGATCCGCCGGCCACCGCCGGCGCCGGCCCGGCACCAGCAACCGCTGCCAGCGGTAGGTGACCTGGTAGACGGTGCGGGTGGGCAGGGTGTGGGCGAAGACCCGCCCGCCGGGGCGCAGCACCCGCCTGGCCTCGATCAAGGTGTGGTGCAGCTCGTCGGGGGTCAGGTGCTCCACCACGTCGAGCATGGTGACCAGGTCGGCGACGGCGTCGGGCAGCGGCAGCCGGCGGGCGTCGGCCCCCACCACCACCGCCCGGCCTTCCACCCCGGCGGCCTGCAGCGTCCGGCGGGCCAGGCCCAACGCCGAAGGCGAGTACTCGACGCCGACGGCGGCGGCCGCTCCGCGGGCCACGGCCACGGCCAGCGCCTCACCCCGGCCGGTGCCGATGTCGACCAGCACCTCGCCCGGTCGCAGCCGGGCCCGGTCCAAGGAGCCGGCGTAGAGGGCGTCGGCGACCGCCCCCGAGGACTGCACCCAGTCGTCGTGGCCGGCGCACCAGCGGGTGTAGTAGTCGCCGTCGTAGACCGTCGGCGCCACCGCCGGCGGGGCCAGCACAGCTCGGCGACCGGGGTCGCTCATGGGGTCCTCCTGGTGGGTGGCGCCGCAGGCGCGAGGCCTGCCGGGGCGGAGGGCGGCTGGCTCGGGCCGAACCGGCGGCGGAACAGCTCGATGCGCGCCTCGGCGGCGGCCAGCGGCGAGTGGTTGGCCGCCACCGCGGCGCGCCCGGCGCGGCCCAGCTCGACCCGGCGGGCAGGGTCGCCGAGCAGCTGGGCCAGAGCCGGGGCGAAGCGGCGGGCGTCGCTCACCACCGCCCCGGCGCCGTCGGGGCGGACGACGCCTTCGACACCGAAGGAGGTGGTGACCACCGGCAGGCCGTGGGCCATGGCTTCGAGGACCTTGATCTTCGGCCCGCTCGACGGCGGGCACGGGAAGGCCACCACGGCGGCCCGGCCCAGCACCTCGACGCTGGCCGACACCGGGCCGAGCTGCTGCACGCCGGCCATGGCGCCGATGCCCATCCGGCCGAGGTTGCGGCCGGCCAGCAGCAGCCTGGCTCCCGGCACCGCCTGGCGGACCGCCGGCCACGCCGCCAGCAGCATCCCCAGCGCCTTCTGGTTCGGCGGCCACGACCAGTCGGCCAGCAGCGCCGCCACCGGCTCCTCCACCGGGTGCAGCGGCTCGGCCGGCACCGGATGGGCCAGCGGGACCAGCTCGGCGGGCTGGCCGAGATGGCGGCCCACCCGCGGTGAATAGGCCAGCACCAAGGCGGCGCGCCGCCCGGCGCGCTGCTCGGCTCGGGCCATCTGCACGTCGGCCCGGGCGACGCGGCGCACGGCCCAGGCGTCGAGGACGGTGCGGAAGTGGAAGGTGGCCACCGACCGCCTCGAAGGGGCCACGGCGGCGAAGGACCACAGATGGTCGGCCACCGCCACCGCATCCTCGGGCGGCTGCCAGCCAGCCCGGGCCAGCTCCTGGCGGGGCGCCACCACCGCCCGGGCCCGCGACCGCCAGCCCCGCTCGGCCCGGAACGGCTCGTAGCGGCACCACGCCGGGATCGGCCCCGGTGGCGAGGACGGGGAGCGCATCCACACCCAGGCCTGGAGCTGATGCCCCAAGGCCAGGATGCCCTCGCACCAGCACCACAGGTCGCGCCCGACGGCGGTACCCTCCGGGTGCGGCAGCTCGCCCGCCACCACCGCGATCTTCACGAGGATCTCCCCATGCCCCAACCGCCGTCGGCGCCGCCCATCACGGTGGTGATCGCCACCCGCGACCGGCCGGCGCTGCTGCGCGACGCGCTGGCCGCGCTGGCCACCTCGCTGCGCTCGGTGGATGCGGTGGTGGTGGTCGACTCCGCCTCGCGCCAGGCGGCGGTGGGCCAGGTGGCCGAGCAGGCCGGAGCCCAGGTGGTGCGCTGCGAGCAGCCCGGCACCGGCCGGGCCCGCAACGCGGGCTGGCGGGCGGCCGGCACCGAGCTGGTGGCCTTCACCGACGACGATTGCCTGCCCACCGCCGGCTGGGCGCCGGCCGCGGCGGCGGCGCTGGCCGCCGACCCCGACGTCGCCTTCGTCACCGGCCGGGTGCTGCCGGCCACGGCGGTCACCGGCCGGGCCCAGCTGGGCATCTCACTGCTGCTGCGGGACACGCCGTCCACCTTCGGGCCTGGCGCCGACCCGGCCGGCGTCGGCCACGGGGCCAACATGGCATGGTGCTGTGGTGCCTTGGAGCGCCTCGGCGGGTTCGACGAGCAGCTCGGCCCCGGCACCCGGCTGCGGGCCGCCGAGGACCACGACCTGTTCTGGCGGGCGTTGCGCGCCGGTGCCGCCGGCCGCTTCGACCCGTCGCTGACCGTGCTGCACCGCCCCTGGCGTGACCGGCGCGGGCAGCTGCGGGCCTACTACGGCTACGGCGTCGGCACCGGAGCGCTGGCCGCCAAGCGCCGACGGATGTCGGGTGGTGCCGACCCGGCCCCGCCGCTCGCCGCCGGCGGGCTGCTGGCCCTGGTCGGTGCCGAGCTGGCCGGCCGGCAGGCGGCGTCGGCGCTGCGCCGCAGCGTCGGCGAGCGCTACGCCATGGGTGCGCTCGGCGAGCTGGTGAAGCTGGCCGGCGCGGCGCGCGGCGCGGCCGTGGCCGCCCGGCTGCCGCTGCAGGCGGGCCACTACCGGCCTCCGCCCCTGACCGGCTCGGCTGCCGCGAGACGCACCGGCGCCGAGGCGGGCGTGGAGGACGGCCCCGCCCCGCCGGCGGGAGGGGCCGTGCCGTGAGCGTGGTCCGCCGGCTGCGGCGCTGATCCCGGGCGGCGCCGCCGCCGGCCCGGCACCAGCAGCATGGCCACCAGCCCGGCCGCCCCGGCCCACAGCGGGGCGGTCACCGCCCAGGCCGGCTTGCCGACCTGCACCGTCTCGCTGGCGCCTCCGCTCAGCGCCATGTGGGCGGCCGGGCCGGCCAGCGAGCGCCGCAGCTGCCGGTCCACGGCGGCCGGGTCGGGCCCGCTCACCGTCAGGTACACCTCCGAGGGGAACACGGTGGAGACGATGTTGGCGGCCGGCAGGCAGTGGACCGAGGTGCCGGGTGCGACGACGGCGGGCTCGGTGGCCAGGCCGCACAAGGTGTTGTCGAGGGCGATGCCGGTGTAGGCGTCGATGGGGGCGCTGTTGTCGGCTTCCACCCAGGGAGCCACGGCGAACAGCGTGAAGGTCTGCGCGGCGCGGGCCGCGGTGGTGGCGGCCAGCAGCAGCCCCACCACGACACCACCGGCCGGCAGCAGCAACCGGGGGATCCACCGCGGCGGGCGCCGGGCCGGGGCCGGCGCCTGTTCGCGCACCGCCACGCCCACGGCGGCCAGGATGATGATGGCCCACAGAGACTGGGTGGTGCCGACCAGGTCGTAGAAGACGGCGGCCACCAGCAGGCAGCCGATGCCGACGAAGCAGGCCACGCCCAGCACCCGCCGCTCCGAGCCCCGCTCGGCCCGCATCGCCCCGGCGGTGGCGGCCAGGGTGGTGGCGCCCAGGGCCAGGAAGGCGGTCAGGCCTGCCATGCCGATGGTGCCGTACAGCAAGGCGTAGGCGTCGTCGAGGCCGCCGAAGACGTTCACCGCCCCGACGAAGCCGGTTCCGGTCCAGCGGTGGTGCAGCACCAGCTGGAACAGCACCGGCAGCCGGTCGAGGCGCACCGATGCCGGATCCGACGCCCCCCCGGAGAAGGCGGCGCTGACGATGTGGGGATCACCCACCCACACCACGGCGGCCAGCACCGCCACACCCACCACCCCCCAAGCCAGCTGGCGGCGGGTGGCGGCCAGCGCCAGCACCGCCAGCACCGCCACCGGCAGCATCGCCTCGGAGCTGCGGGCCGCGCTCAGCAGCACGGCGATGGCCAGCCCGACCGGCAACGCCACGGCGGCCCAGCGCAGGGCCGGCCGCCGGTGGCACCAGCGGCCGGTGGCGAACAGCACCAGCGGCGCCAGCGCCACCAGCACCCAGCCGTACTCCAGGGCGAACTGGGCGGCGGCCTGGGCCCGGACATGACCGGCGCGGGTTCCCAGCAGGTCGGCCCCCGGCGCCAGATAGCTGACCGGCAGCCCTTCGAAGAAGAAGTGCGACCAGCCGTGGTGGGTCACCCGTTCGAGCATCCCGATGGCGACGGCGACAGCAGCGACGGCGGCGACGGCCCGCACCACCCGCCACGGCCCGAGGGTGCGGACCACGGCCAGCACCACCACGAACAGGACGGCCAGGTCGAGCTCGGCCAGCCAGCCATGCAGGTCGCCGGCCAGACCCGAGCCGGCCGGGGCCAGCACGACCCCGTCGACGAAGCCGGCCACCACGAACACGGCCAGCGCGCCGTGGACGGCGGTGAGCCGGTAGGCGGCGCCGGGCGGCTCCCCAGGCAGGCGCGACCGCACCAGCAGCCGGCCGGCGAAGGCCCACAGCACCAGCCGGTCTTCGAACAGCAGGTGCGGGGCGTAGGGGACGATCAAGGTGCCGGGCACCAGCAGCCAGAAGCACACCAAGGTGACCAGGGCCACCTCGAGCGGGGCGAGCACCACCAGCGCCGTGCCGACGGCAGCCAGCAGCAGATCCCCGGCGACGCCCATGGCGGTTCAGGCCGGCAGCCGACGGTGGCGCACCAGCTGGGCCAGCACGAAGCCGGCCAAGCCGGCCACGGCGGCGGCGGCGATGCCGTCGGTGGCCGCCTTGGCCCACGGACGGGCGCCGCGCCCGCCGAGGGGAGCAGCGTCCACCACCGTCAGCGAGAAGCGGTCGGTGGCCGGCACCCCGGCACCCGCCTCTTGCTGGCTGACGTAGCGGGTGAGCTCGTCGGCCTCGGTGGCGGCCAGCCGCTGCGCCCGGCGAGGCCCGGATGCAGCGGCCGTCACGTCGAGCAGCAGCGCCTCCGAGGGAACGTCGACGCTGACGGCGCCGAGCACGGCGCCGACCGGTACCTGCAGCTGGCGGGCCACCGGACCGGCGATGACCGAGGTCGACGCCAGGCTGGCGTACTCGTAGCGCAGCTCGTCGAGCTTCAGGAGCTGCCCGGTGTCGCCGGCGGTGGCCAGGCTGTAGGGATCGTCGATGAGCATGACGGCGGTGCTGGTGCAGCTCGGGGTCGGCTCGAGCACCGCGGCGGCCACCGCCGCACCCACGGCCCAGGCGACCAGCAGGGCCACCACCAGCGCGGGGCGGGGGTGGCGGGCCAGGCGGTCCCACAGCAGGCGCTGCCAGCGCGGCGGCGCCCCCGGCGGCAGCGCCCCCGTGACCGGGCCAGGGCCGAGCGGGTCGATCTCCGACACGCCGCCGGAGGCCGCCACGCCGACAGGTGCCGCGGTCACGTCGGCCATGGCCACGGACAGAGGTCGGGAGGGTCACGGCGAGCCATCTAGGACGGGAACGTCGCCGCCTCCCGAGCCTTGCGTCGGGCTTGCCGCCGCTCGCCGACCCGCTCGCCGCCCCCGCCGCCGCTCAGCGCGGTGGGTTCGCAGGGACGGGGCCCGTCCGCTCCAGGCCACGGGTCGTGCTGCCGATGCTCGCCAGCAGACGTCGTCGCACCGCAGGAGGCTGTCCCCCCCATGGCCCGATTCCGCAGTCGAACCCTTCTCGCCGCGCTGGCCGCGGTGGCGGTGCTGGCAGCCGCCTGCCAGCCGACGTCGCCGAGCGCCGGGCCGGGCCCCGCGGCGCCCGGCACCCCGGCAGCGGGAACGCCCGCCGCCTCCGTCCCGGCCGGAGCCAGCAGCCCGATCCCCACCACGGCACCGGTGGCCGGCACAGCGGCGGCTCCCGGCCGTCCCACCGCGACCACCTCCACAGCCACCTCCACAGCCACCTCCACAGCCACCTCCACCTCCACCTCCACGACAGCCACCTCCACCTCCACGACAGCCGCCTCCGCCGCCGGCCCCACCGCGGCGGCACCGGGCACGGGGAGCGGCGGATCCCCCGGCAGCGCGCCGGCACCGCCCCAGAACCTGCTGCGCGCCAGCCAGGCCAGCTTCGACGGCTCCACCGGCGGGTGGGTGGTGGAGAACGGGACGGCGGCGGCGGCCCCGGACCCGGCCGGCGGGTGGCAGCTGGCCGTCTCGGCCACGTCGTCGCAGAACGTGTCGGCCTGGTCGGGCCTGCCGGCTGACGGCGGCATGTCCGCCGCTACCCCGGGACGGCTGTACTCGGGATCGGCGACGGTGACCGCCACCGGCACGCCAGTGGAGGTCGCCCCGGTGCTGGCCTTCTCCGACGCGTCGGGGACGGTGCTGTCCACCGCCTGGGGCCAAGGGTCGAAAGCCACCAGCACCCCGCTGCCGCTGGCGCCCGCCGCCGCCTTGGCCCCACCGGGCACGGTGGGGGTGAGCCTGGGCCTGATCGTCTACAGCACCACGGCGGGCCCGGCCGTGGCGGTCCACGGCCCCTGGCTGACCGGCCGCCCGCCGGCCGCGCCGGCGCCTCTCGACGGCCCGCTGCACGTGGTCGGCAACCAGATCCTCGACGCCCGGGGCCGGCCCGTCGACCTGCGGGGCGTGGTGCTCAACGGGCTGCAGTCGAGCGCCGACCCCGCCGGGGTGGACGGCGCCGCCATCGCCGACGCCCGGGCCTGGGGTGCCACCATGATCCGCGTTCCGCTCGGTGAGCAGCTGTGGCTGTCGACCAGCTGCCGCTACGACCCGAGCTACGTCGACGCCGTCGACGCCGTGGTCCACGCCATCACCTCCCGGGGGATGCTGGCCCTGCTCGACCTGCACTACAGCTCGTTGGGGTCGGGCTGCCCGGTGGGATCTCCTCCGCTGATGGCCGACGCCCCCGATGCGCTGACCTTCTGGCGGCAGGTGGCCGCCCGCTACGCCGGGAACCCGCTGGTGGCCTTCGACCTGTTCAACGAGCCCCACAACATCTCCGCCGCCACCTGGCTCGACGGCGGCCCGGTGACCAGCGGACCGGTCAGCTTCACCGCCGCGGGCATGCAGCAGATGGCCGACACGGTGCGAAGCACCGGAGCGACCAACCTGATCTTCGTCAGCGGCAACGACTGGGCCAACCAGCCCCCCACCACGCTGGTCCGCGGCGGCAACATCGTCTACGCCGTGCACGACTACACCTGCCCCACCACCGCCCCGCCCACCTGCGCAAACCCCAACCCCGACGACCCCAGCCCCATCCTCGACCAGTGGGTGCCGCTGTCGGCGTCGGTGCCGGTGGTGGTGACCGAGTTCGGCTGGCCCAGTGCCTACCAGGGCACCTACAACGCCAACGTCATCGCCTTCGCCCAGGCCCATGGCTGGGGCTGGAGCGCCTACACCTGGACCAAGCCCAACACCGGCCCGTGGTCGCTGGTGGCCGCCGAGCCGAGCGGCGCGCCGGCGGTGCCGACCCCGGCCGGCATGCCGGTGCTGCTGGCCCTCGACGCCGGGTCGTAGCCTTCCGGTCCGTGTCCGCGCCGATCCCGCCGCCGCGACCGCGCCCCGGCGCCGAGCCGCTGGTGTCGGTCATCGTCCCCACCCACAACCGTCCGCAGCGCCTGCCCGGCGCGCTCGGCTCGGTCCTGGCCCAGACCTACCGCCGCCTGGAGGTGCTGGTGGTCGACGACGCCTCGGACCAGCCGGTCGACGTGGTGGTGGAGCAGGCCGCCGGCGGTGACCGCCGGGTGCGGTTGCTGCGGCTGCCGGTCAACGCCGGCGCCGCCGCCGCCCGCAACCACGGGCTCGACGCGGCGACCGGCGACCTGATCGCCTTCCTCGACGACGACGACCGCTGGATGCCCGACAAGCTGGCCCGCCAGGTCGACCACCTGCAGCGTCACCCCGACGTCGGCTTCGTGTCGTGCGACTTCTTCCACACCGCCGAGGCGGCGGGGCCATCGGCACCAGGCGTCGACCCGGACGTCACCTGGCGCCGCCCGGTGCGGTTCCGGGGAGCGGCCCGCTACCACCTCGAGCACCTGCGGTGGGTCAACTGCGCCGGGAGCTTCTCGCTGGTGCTGGCCGACCGCCGGCGCCTCGGCGACGCGCTGCGCATCGACGAGGCGTTCCGCAGCGTCGAGGACTGGGACCTGTGGCTGCGCTGCGCCGAGGTGGCGCCGCCGTCGAAGGTGACCGAGCCGCTGGTGCACTACGTGGCGCACGGCGACCCCCGGCTGACCGCACCCGAGCTCAAGCGCGGCGGCCTGGAGCTGTTCGAGCACAAGCACGCGGCGTCGATGACCGCGGCCTGCATCGCCTTCCACCGCGCCCACCAGCGCATGGAGCAGGGAGCGGGGCTGGCCCGCCGCGGCCGGGTGCTCGCCGCCGTGGCTGCCACCTGCATCTGTTCGAGGCGGGCCTCGGCGCTGCTGCTGGTGGAGCAGAGCGCCCGGCAGCTGGGCCGGCTCCGGGGCGATCCGGGCCTGGCCGAACGAGCGCTGGTGGCCGCCTTGGGCTGGTGACGCCGGGCGGCGCACGCGGCGGGCGGCGCAAGGGGCCGGGGCGGGCGTCGTTCCCCGGCCATGGCACGCCTGCCCGACGTGGAGCTGCTCGGCGTCCGCCTGGACAACCTGAGCGCCGACGATGTCGTCGACCACGTGGCGTCGGCTCTGGCCGCCGGCCGCGGCGGCTGCATCGTCACCCCCAACGTCGACATCGTCCGCCGCGCCGCCCGGGACCCCCAGCTGCGCCAGCTGCTGCACGGCGCCGACCTGAGCCTCCCCGACGGCATGCCCCTGGTGTGGGCCAGCCGGCTGCGACGCTCCCCGCTGCAGGGGCGCCTGGCCATGTCGGAGCTGATCTACCCCCTGGCCCGCAGCGCCAGCCGCCTCGGGCACCGGCTGTTCCTGCTCGGCGACACCGACCAGGTGGCCCGGGGCGCCGCCGCCGCGTTGGCCGGCGCCACTCCGGGCCTGCACGTCGTCGGCACCCACAGCCCGCCGTTCGGGTTCGACCGCGATCCCAAAGGTCTGGGACCGGTGGTGGCCGCTCTGGAGGCAGCCCACCCTGACCTCGTCGTCTGCGCCTTCGGGTTCCCCCGCCAGGAGCAGCTGATGGCGGCGCTGCAGCCCCGCTTCCCCGCCAGCTGGTTCGTGGCCGCCGGCGCCACGTTGAGCATGGCGGCGGGTCGGACCCCGCCGGCGCCGCCGTGGATGCGACGGCTGGGTCTGGAATGGGCCCACCGGCTGCGGCTCGAACCTCGCCGGCTCTTCCGCCGCTACATCGTCGACGATGTCCCCTTCGCCTTGCGGCTGCTGGCCCAAAGCGCCGCCGAGGGCTGGCTGGCGTCCGGCGCCGGCGGCCTGGGCCCGCACCGGTCGTGACGGGGCTGGCCGTCCGGCTGGCCAGCTGGGACGACGACCCGCCGCTCGGCGGCCAGGGGGTCTACCTGCGCGAGCTGCGCCGGGCTCTCGAAGCCGGCGGGGTGCAGGTCAGCACCGTGGCCGGGCGAGGCACCTGGGCGGTGCCGTACCCGACGGTGACCGGCCGGGGCCATCTCGACCTGTCGGTGCACCTCAACCGCCACCTGGACCTGCTCACCGCCGGTGACCCCGACGTCATCCACGTGTCGGGCGGCCCCGGCGGCCTGCAGCTGCTGCGGCAGGTGGACCGGCCGGTGGTCTACACCGCCCACCACACCCATCGGCAGTCGCCGGGCTGGCCCACGCTGCGGCGGCTGTTGGCCCGCCTGGAGCGCCGCAGCTACCAGCTGGCCGACAAGGTGGTGGCCGTGTCGCCCTCGACGGCGGACGCCGTGGTCGCCATGGGGGTGGCGGCCGACAAGGTGGCGGTGATCTCGCCGGGGGTGGCGGTCCCGGACCTGACCTCGGGGCCGCAGCGGGTGCCGGGCCGCCTGCTGTTCGTAGGGCGGCTCGAGCCCGAGAAGGGACCGCTCCACGCCGTGGCCGCCATGCGGCTGGTCATCGAGGCTGTGCCCGGCGCCCACGGGCACGTCGTCGGCGGGGGGAGCCTGGCCCCAGCGGTGCGAGCGGCAGCCCGGGGGGCTCCCATCACCGTCACCGGCCGGGTCGACGACGCCGCCGTGGACCGGGAGCTGCGCCAGGCACAGGTGGTGCTGCTGCCTTCGGCGTTCGAGGGCCTGGGCCTGGTCGCCCTCGAAGCCATGGCGGCGGGGGCTTGCGTGGTCGGCTACGACGTGGCCGGCCTGCACGACACCATCGGCTGCCGCGGCGAGCTGGTGCCGGCTGGGCAGGTCGGCGCCCTGGCCGACGCCTGCGTGCGGCTGCTGGGTGACGACGAGCTGCGCCGGCAGCGGGGCGATGCGGGGCGCCGGGCGGTGGCGGAGGAACGCTCGTGGGACCGCTGCGCCGACGAGCTCAAGGCCCTCTACCGGTCGCTGGTCTGCTGAGCGCCAGCGCCAACCGGCACGCCGAGATCACCCCACAGGCGGTGCAGATCGGCGGCGA
Organism: Actinomycetes bacterium; assembly: GCA_021848085.1. Lineage (GTDB taxonomy): Bacteria > Actinomycetota > Acidimicrobiia > Acidimicrobiales > UBA8190 > JAJZNB01. The sequence goes on along the minus strand of JAJZNB010000188.1, from coordinate 6,098 downwards.
AGCGGTGCCGGGAGAAGTGCCGCTGCACGTGGACGGTGGCCACCGCGCCGGCCCGCGCCCGCCAGGCCGGGTCGACCATGCGCTCCAAGGCGCCGGCGAAAGCGTCCGCTGTGGGGTCGGTCACCAGCCCGGTCCACCCGTCGACGACGGCTTCGCCCGCCCCGCCCAAGGCGCTGGCCACCACCGGTCGGCCGGCCAGGCCGGCTTCGAGAACCACGGTGGGGAACGGATCGGCCTCCACGCTCGGGACCAGCACCACGTCGAGGGCGTCGTAGACCAGCTCGGCGTCTTGACGGTGGCCGAGCAGGTGCACCCTTCCGGCCAGCGGGGGCCGCCCGGCCTGCTGGCGCAGCCGCTGCTCGTAGGCCACGTCGGATGCCTCGAACGGGCCGCCGGCCACGGCCAGATGGGCCGGCAGGTCGGGATGGCGCTGCGCGAACCGGGCGAAGGCCTCGAGCGCCACGTCCTGGCCCTTCCAGCGGGTGAGGCGGCCGACGACGCCGATCACCAGCCCCTCGGCGGGCAAGCCGAGCTGACGACGTGCCGCGGCGGCCGGGGTCCGAGGGGCACGGCGGGCGATGCCGTTGTGGACCACCACCACCCGGTCGGCCGGATAGCCGGCGGCGACCAGACGGTCGGCGACGGCCTGGCTGACGGCGGTGATCTTGGCCATGGTCAACGTGGCCGGCCAGCGCTGCAGGCGGCTGCGCAGCCCGCCGATGGCGGCCGCGTCGGTCATCTCGTGCACGCTGACCAAGGCCGGGATGCCGGTGACAGCGGCCACCGGAGCCACCGCCTTGACGGTGTTGGCCACGAAGGCGTGCAGCACCCCCACCGGCTCGTCGCGCACCAGCGCCGCCAAGCGGCCCAACGCCCCGGTGAGGCAGCGGGCGTAGCCGGCAGCCGACCCGACCTCGGCCAGCTTGGGCAGCGAGAAGTCCCATACCCGGTGCCCGATCGCCTCGACCTCGCCGGCCAACGCCGACGCCTGAGGCGCGCAGACGACGACGCCTGCGGGGGCGGTGTCGGTGAGCAGCTCGAGCAGGATCCGCTCGGCACCGGCCATCTTGCCGTGGGCCATGACCAGCGCCACCCGGGCACCGTCCGGTGCCCGCCGCCGACGGCCGGGCCGCATCAGAGGACCTGCTGGTACAGCTCCACCAGCCGGGGCCCCACGGCGTCCCAGTCGAAGTCCGCCGCCCGGCGCTGGCACCGCGATTGGGTGGCGGGGTCGTCGCTCAGCTCCAGGGCTTGGACCAGCCGTCGGGCACAGGCCTCGGGGTCATCAGCGCTGAACAGGAACCCGACCTCAGGGGTGACGATCTCGGGGGCTCCGCCGTCGTTGGCCGCCACCACCGGGGTCCCCGCCGCCAGCGACTCGACCAGGGCCTGCGAGAAGCCCTGCCGCACCGCCGGCACACAGGTCACCGCGGCCCGCCCGTACCAGGTCAGCTGGCGCTGGCGGTCCACCGGTCCGATGGGCCGCACCCGGGACGCCACCGCCGCCGGCAGGCGGCCCAGCAGGTCGCGGATGGCGTCGGGCCGGCCGGGGCCGACCACGGCCAGCTCGGCGTCGGGACGCTGGCGGGCCGCCTCGGCGAAGGCGTCGATCAGCAGCGCCAGGCGGGCCTGCGGATCGTCGGGGGAGCTGGGGGCGAGGATGAGGCCTGGTTGGCGCGGGACCCGCAGGTCGGCGAAGCGGGCCGTGTCCACGCCGGGCGGGACCACCTCGGCGGGCAGGCCGTACATGGCTTCGAGATGCTCCGCCGCCGCCGCACTGGGGCAGATGATCCGCCGGGCGCCGTGGGACACCAGCTGGAACAGCTGCCACAGCTGGGGGTGCCCGGTGAACACCTCGGGCTGGATCATGCCGCCGTAGCTGACCACGTAGGGCCGGTCGGCCAGAGCAGCGGCGGCGGCGTCGGCTGCCAGGAAGGCGTGCACCAGACGCGGCGCGAAGCGCCGCAGGCGAAAGGCCATGCCGGCCACGATCGACGAGGCCTCGTCGAGCCCCTGCGGCCAGCGTCGCTCCTCCCACGAGGCCAGCAGGTCGGAGGGCACGTCGGCGGTCACCTCCCGGCCGGGTCGGCGCCGCCCGGTGACGATCTCCACCTGCCAGCCCCGGCCGTGGAGCCACGAGGCGAGCTCGCTCACCTCGGCCGGCGATCCGTGCCCGTCGCCCAGCGGCGGCTCCGACGACGTCAGACAGATCAGGCCGCCGGGTCCAGAAGGCTGTGTGCTGCTCACCCCTCCACCTTGGCAGCGTGGCGGCCGCTGTGCCCAGCCCACGGCCAGTGGTGGGACCAGGCGCCGCTCGCCGGGCCCGGGAAACGGGCGTCACCGCCTCGTTGGCCACCGCCCCGTTCAGAGGGCGCTGCCGTCTTGTGCCCGGGAGGCGTCGCTCACCGGCGCACCCCGGCGCCGACCGGCGCGAAGTGCACCCCGGCGCCGACCGGCGCGAAGTGCACCGCGGCGGTGTGGGCGGTGCAGCGCAGCCGGGCCCGACGCTGGCGGCCGACGTGGACGGCGTGCGTCCACTCCCGGGGCGACCACTGCTCCATGGAGCACAGCTCGCATCCGCCGGCCCCGAGCACCGCCTCGCACGGGAGGGCGCCGCCGGCGTGCTCCAGCTGGTTGCCGGCGCAGCGGCGGCCCTCGAGCTCCTCGCTGCAGGCCGCCAAGGTGCCGTCGGCGTGTGTCAGCAGCGTCCCACCACATCGATCCACCCTGCCAACCTCCTGCCTGCCGGACTGACGGCCGCCACCACCCCCGATTGCAGCACCACGATCGGACAGCCGACCGTTGGTCATGCAAACGGTGTGCTCCTCCTCCACAACACACCTTCGGTCTTCTGGCATCCCGGCGACAGGACCAAAGGTCCCGATCCGCTGTGCTTGTTCAGACGTTGTTGCGACAGGGCGGGGTTCGGGGTCGATCCGCATCGCCCACGCCCATACCCCTGCGCCGGTGAACCACACCAGCCGCCGCCGTCGGCGACGGGGACCGTCAGGTGGCGCTGCGCTGCAGGACCCGCATCAACGTGGCCGCCGCCGGCCAGCCGGCGGCGCCGGCGAAGGCGGCGTCGACCAGCTCGGCGGCGGTGGCGGCCGCGTCGACACCCGGGCAGTGGCGGTTCAGGACCTCGGCCGCCTGGCGGCGCAGCTCGTGGCACACCCCGGGTCCGACCACCGGCAGTTGCCGGCGGACCACGTCAGCGGCGCCGGGGAGGGCGGCGACGGCTTCGCGCAGCCGTCGCAGCAGGGCGAAGAGCATGGCCAGCTCGCCGCTCGACCCGCGCAGCGATCGTTCGGCGTCGGCTCCATCGGTGGCGGATCGCTCGGGACCGGACCGGTCAGGGCGGTGATCGGCAACCTCCCCAGGTTCGGGATCGGCTGCAACCAGGGAGCCGCCACCGAGGACCCGGGTCCACAGCACGCTGTCGGCCAGGTCGGCGGTGCTGGGGAACAGCGCCGCGGCGTCGGCGGCGTCGACGGCCGCCTGGCGGGCGGTGGCGGGCACGTCGCGCTCGTCGGCGGTCGCCCAGGACCGCCCGGCCACGGCGAGGATGCGGTCGTAGACCTTCCGGTGCGTCTCGTCGCTCGGGCAGCGCGGGTCGTTGCAGCTGCCGTCTTCGCTGAAGGCGAGGACCAGGGCCAGCATGGCCTCGCCGACCAGGCGGGTGCTGAAGGCGTCGGGCTCCACGTACAGCCGCAGTACCGCCCCGTCGATGAAGGCGTGCAGCAGCGACACCAGGCGCCGGACATCGAGGCCGCGCCCGGGCCTTCGTCCCAGCAAGGAGAGCGAGGCGGCCAGCATGGGGGCCAGGTCGTCGGTCATCCTGCGGTAGAAGGCGCCCCGGGCCGCCAGCAGCTCGCCGGCCACGGCACGGTCGTCGTCGTCGAGCAGCTGCTCGCCCTGCCAGGCCGGGCTGGCGGTCATGGCCGCCGCCTGGAAGATCCAGCCGACTGGGCCGCCCGGGGAGCGGAACTGGGAGGCGATGTTGGCCACCATGGCCTCGACGATGGCCTCGTCGAAGGCCACCTCGCGACGCATCAGCTCGTCGAAGACCCCGGCCATGCCGGCCAGGCTGTCGTCGAAGCCGGCCCAGCCCGGTTCGGCGGCGGCTTGGGCCACGGCCGTCACGATGGGATCGGCGCTGGACCGGCCGCCCTCGCGGAACAGGCGGTAGGCGGTGTCCTTGGGGATGTCGGCCGCCGCGCCGAGGGACGAGGCGTTGAGCACCGACCGCAGCATGGCGATGGGCTGCACCAGCATCTGGGCCAGGCCGGCCTCGACCAGCGCCCGCCGCTTGCGCTCCCGGTTCAGCTCCCACCGCGTCATGCGACCCTCGTTCGCACCGCCCGCCGACCTTGCGACCGACGGGGTCCCACCCCCCAGACCCCAAGCCTGCCGATCGCAATCTACCAACAACTGCTTCTGAGAGTGGGAGCTGGCGCTTCGTACAGCCATCGAGTGCAGGTCCTCCTTCGTTCTTCCTTGAGCTGGTACTTCTCGGACTGGCCGACCCACGCCCGTTGGCATTTGCACCGGGGGATGGACCACCGGGAGTGCCGGCGAAGGCAGAAGGCAGCCCGGGTCGCCAGCAGCTCGTCGGCCACGGCACCATCGTCGTCAAGCAGGATGGGATCGGCGTTGGGTTGGCACGTCCGGGGTGTGCACGACCACGGCCCAGCGTGGGCCGAAGCGACCCCGCCGCCAGCGGTGACGGAGCGCCGCCGGCGTGGGGCGAGGGCTCCTCGGCCAGCATCTGCCTCGCCACGGCGGCTGCCGCCGTCACCGAGCGTCGCCGGAGCCTCAACTACCAGGCCCCAGCTGCTCTGTACGCTGCTGCCACCGCGCAGTGACCACTGGAACTGGCCGTCGGAAGCGCCAACCCAATCCTCGGCCAAGGTTGGCGCGCTGGGCCAAGGAACAGACGGTGTTTCCGGGGTTCGTCGCTAGATCGTGTGGATACGCCGCTGCTTCTTTCGGATCCGTCTTGTTGTAGAGCTCGTCGAAGTCGTCGCGCCAACGGGCTGACACCCGGGCGGTCTTCAGCTGCATGGAGGGGCGGGTGAGCCAGGCGAGCTTCTCACGTTGCTCCACGGTGAGGTTGGCCTCGTTCTTCAGCCAGACGGTCGAAGGTGATGGGGCGATGCAGCTCGACCGACCAGCCTGCCTTCATCGCTGGGGTCCTCTTGCCCCTCGCCGGAGCCTTGATGCGTCGGGTCGGCGCTGACACCGCCATCGCCACCCCCATCAACAGCGTGAACCTGCTCCCGGGGCGGGCGCCGGGAACCGCCGCCAGGTGCACACCGTGCTCGGTGCAGCGCACCGTTGGCACCCGCGCGACGAGGAACGCCTGACCCAACGCCGCCCCGAACATCTTGAACAAGTCCACCTCCTCCACCTGCGCATCTCCTCCGTCGCCCGGCGCACAACCGGGGCCGAAACCACTGAGGGAGCACCAAGGACACCGGCGGACCTACCCACACGACCTGGCGAGGAGCCAAAAGTGGTGCCAGGTACCAGCGAGTGCAACCTCGGGCGCGACCCGGCCTACGGCGTTGCGGGGGATCTTGGCATCGCTGGGCGCCAGGCCGAAGATGGCCGCTGGCGCTAGCCCTCTGTCCACGCAGGTGATGAGCCACAGTTCCTTCGCGGGCGCCGGCAGGTCCTGCAGGGAGAAAGACGTGACGGAGTTGTCGTTGGCGTGGAGAAGGTCGCCCAACATGGCACTCCCCAACATTCCAGATCGTCGGCGCCATCGGTGCCGGCACCGGGCAGGTTCCGGCCCGTCCTCAACCGCCCATGCCGACGATGGGCTTGTTCAACGCCTTGCCGCCCATCGACCCGTAGAAGCTGGCGTCACCGAAGGAGAACACTCCTCCGTCGGAGGCCACCAGCCAGTAGCCCTTGCCATCAGGGGTGGCGGCCATGCCGACGACCGGCTTGTTCAACGCCTTGCCGCCCATCGACCCGTAGAAGCTGGCGTCACCGAAGGAGAACACTCCTCCGTCGGAGGCCACCAGCCAGTAGCCCTTGCCATCAGGGGTGGCGGCCATCCCGACCACCGGCTTGTTCAACGCCTTGCCGCC
>JAJZNB010000137.1 GCA_021848085.1 Actinomycetes bacterium | reverse complement strand
GGGGACGTGGTGGCTGACAGCCACACCGTCACCGACGCCATCGGCCACGGAAAGGCGGCGGCCCGGGCCGTGGGTCGGTGGCTGCAAGGCGAGCCGGCGGCGGCGCGTCAGCGCCATCCGCTGGCCACGGCTGATCGGCTCGAACCGTGGTACTCCGCTGATGCGCCCCGGTCGATGCGGCCGATGCTGCAGCCGTGGCGGCGGACCACCACCTTCGACGAGGTGGTGGGCGGGCTTGACGAGCACACGGCGGTGTTCGAGGCGCGCCGCTGCCTATCGTGCGGCAACTGCTTCGAGTGCGACAACTGCTTCGGGGTGTGCCCGGACAACGCCGTGGTGAAGCTGGGCCCCGGCCAGCGCTACCGGATCGACCTCGACTACTGCGAGGGCTGTGGCATCTGCGCCCAGGAGTGTCCGTGCGGCGCCATCGACATGGTGCCCGAGACGCTCTGAGCCTCAGCCGGCGGCCGCCCCCGGCCCCGGCCCCGGCCCCGGCCCCGGCCCCGGCCCCGGCGAACGGTACCCGAGACGCTCTGAGCCTCAGCCGGCGGCTCCGCCCGACGAGCCGCCGGCCACCTCGTAGGACCACAGCTCCGAGGCGACCGATACCGGCCCGCCGTGGGGGGCGGGCCGGTCGGCGCCGGCGTGGCCGTGGGCGAAGGCCGGCGAGCTCACCCAGGCCTGGAACGACGCCTCGTCGCGCCAGCGGGTGACCACCAGCCACTGGTTGCGCCCGTCGGTCGGGCGCAGCAGTTCGAACCCCTCGAAGCCCTGCTGGTCGTCGACCGCACCGGCTCGGGCCGCGAACCGGCGGGCCAGCTCGTCGCCGGAGCCCTCGGGCACGGTGATGGCGTTGATCTTGATGAGGGTCATGTCCAGATCTCAGCAGATGGGTGCTGGCTTCAGCCCGCGGCCGGGTCGGTGTCGGGGCCGCCGGCGGCTTGGTGGAACTGTTCCCAGCCGCCGATGTGGCGCTCGATGTGGTCGGGCTCCTGCTGCCAGTGCCAGCCGTCGGCCGGGACGGCCGGGTCGAGGCTGGCGCCGGGACCCAGCAGGCGCAGGATGGCCGCCTCCAGGGCGGCCGGGGTGGGAACCCCGAAGTCGGTGACGGTGCCGTCTTCGTCGACCAGCACGTTGGTGGGGACCCCGCGGACGCCGAGGCGTTCCACCAGCTCCCCGTGCTGGTCGACCAGCACCGTGCCTTCGATGTTCCACAGCTCGCAGAAGCGGCGGGCTTCAGCGAACGGGTCGTCGCCCTCCCAGATGTTGACCAGGATGATCTCCAGACCGAACCGGCCTGTACGGCGACGCAGGTCCTCGATGACCGGCGCCTCCGCATTGCACGGGCCTCACCAGCTGGCGAAGACGTTGAGGATGTACTTCTTGCCGGTCCACTCGTCGCTGTGGCGCAACTTGCCGGTGTGCAGGTCGGGCAGGGAGAAAGCTGGGATCGTCTGCCCCACCAGGGGGTTGGCGGTGACGCCGGGGCGTTGCGCCGGCGGCCCGTCGAGGAGGTCCTCGGCCACCGTCAGGGTGCCGGTGCCGGCGTTGGCCACCAGCAGCAAGCGGGGGTTGTCGGGGTGGACGCTGACACCGCCGGGGGCGGCGCCGACGGGGATCCGAGCCCACTCGACGCCGTCGAGGCCGAGGACGCTGACACTGCCGTCGCCGCGGTTGGTGACGTAGATGCGGTCACCCAGGGGGCTGGCCGCCATGCCGACCGGGGCACTCGAGGCGGGCAGCTCGGCAAGGGTTTCGCCGGTGGAGGTGTCGATGCGCGCCACCGTGCTGGCCAGGCAGTTCACCACGTACAGCTCGTCGAGCACGGGGTTGACCGACACGGCGCACGGGCCTTCTCCGACGGTCAGCCGGTCGACCACCTTCAGGTCCGGGGTCTGCACCACAGTGACGCTCGAGCCGATGAAGTTGGCACAGTACACCCGGTTCTGGCGGACACCGGCGACCACGGCGCCAGCGCCCAGCTCGGCTTCCACGGTGGCGATGCGCTCCAGGCGGTCGAGGTCGACGACGCTGATGGTGGAGCTCATCGTGTCGCCGCAGTACAGGCGCCGCCCCTCGGCGTCGATGTCGAGACCGGCAGGGTAGGTGCCGACCGGGACGGTGGCCACCACCGTGCGGGTGGCGCCGTCGATGACCGACAGCTGGTCGGAGCGGGCGTCGGCGGTGAAGATGCGGCCGGTGCGGGGGTCGACGGCCACGTCGATGGGTTCGAGGCCGACGGCGATGGTGTCGATCACCGCCATCTGGTCGAGGTCGACGACCGCCACCGCGTTGGAGCGCGAGCAGGCGACGTAGGCCAAGCCGCTACCCGGGTCGACCTGCACCCCTTCGGGGTCAAGGCCCACGGCCACGTGGCCGCGGACCCGGTAGGGTTCGTCGCCAGCTGCCTGGGGGTCGACGGCCACCTGGGGGACGTAGCAGTTGGGCCCTTCGGCCAGCACCGGGATGGTGCCGGGCATGCCGGACCCCGGAGCCACCTCCCGGTCCGCCGTGTCGTCGTGCCAGCGGTCGGCCATCTGGCCGCCTCCTTCCGGATGCTGTCGTGTCCTCTGTCACCAGCTGCCTGCACCGGCGGCGCTCTCTGGCGCCGCGCCCTGCCGCGCGGGCTCATTACCGCGTTGTCGTTACCCGCAGATCGCGACGATGAAGCCGGCGACGCGAGGCAGAACATGCCACGCGGATGGTCCCACCCGCCACACGAGGACTGGTGCGGCCGGGGCCGGGTGCCGAGAGGACCGGAACCAGCGAAGCGGACCGATGGCGGACCGGGCAACCGGCCAGACCCGACCAGCCGCCGAACGCGGCCCCCAGCCCACCGGGCAACCGGCCAGGCCCGACCAGCCGCATCCCTCGGGTACCCGCTGCGACGTGGTGCAGAGACGCCATCGAATGGTGCTCTCCGGCATCGCTGTCGGGGGCGCCGTGGGCGATACGGTCGATCTGCGCGCCGGCGAGCTGGTAGTGGCGCTGTCACTGTCCCCCGCAGCTCACCGCGCCGATGCCCATCGGCGCCTTTCACGACGCCCGCTTGGTGCGGGCCTTCGCCACCAACTGCTGGACGCTGCTGCTCGAAGCGCTGGCGGCCCTCGCTGCCCGCGGAACCCCAGCTCCCTGCGGGTGCGGGCCGCCTGCGGTGCCTGGTCTGCGGTTGTGGAGGGATCGGCCCAGCTCCCTGCGGGTGCTGGCCGCCTGGCCGCAAGACCGTGCGCTGCCGGTCTGGCGGCCGCTGTCGGCACGCAGCACGATCGGCGGCGCTGTCTGTCTGGTCGTCATGTAGACGCTGTTCCAGCTGGTGCGCTACAGCTCCAGCGTGTGACGGACGTCGCCGATGCCGCCCCGTCCGGTCGGGTGTGGCGGCGCAACGGGGAGCGGCTCACGGCGATGCCGCCTCCGAAAGCGACGGCTGCCCGGCGTTCGGCGTTCGGCGGACCAGCGGACCAGCAGACCAGCGAACCAGCGAACCAGCGGAGACGGTACCCGGCAATCCTGACCGGAAAGCTCGCTGCGGCTGGTGCTGGGTCCGG
>JAJZNB010000241.1 GCA_021848085.1 Actinomycetes bacterium | reverse complement strand
TCGGCGGCCCCGACCGCCGTCTCGTACGGGCCGGTGTGGAACTGCCGCAAGCCGACGGTGCGCGTCCCGGCCCCGGAGCGGATGACGGCGGTGCCCCGCAGGGCGGCGAAGACGGCGGACAGGTCTTCGGAGGGGTCGGCCTGGCACAGCGACCCGCCCACCGTGCCCCGGTTGCGGACGAGGGGATCGGCGATCACCCGCTCCGCCTCGGCGAAGATCCGGTAGTGCTCGGCCAGCACCGCGGAGTCGAGGACCCCGGCGTGTCGAGTCATGGCTCCGATGGCGATCTCGTCGCCTTCCGTCCTGATGTAGTCCAGGTCGGAGAGGCCGTTGATGTCGATCAGGGTCTCGGGGCGGGCCAGCCGCAGCTTCATCATCGGCAGGAGGCTGTGGCCGCCCGCCACCACGCGGGCCTCCGGCCCGTGGCGGGCGAGAAGGGCGACGGCTTCGTCGACGCTGACCGCCCGCTCGTACTCAAATGGTGCCGGCACCTGCATCCCCAACCCCCGGTTGCTCGACTGCAGCTGATCATCCTCACCGGCCGCCAAGGTGTCAACCGGCTGATAAGGCTTCGCCTATCACGCCCGCCGACGCGGTGCTAGACGTAGGTGCGTGACCCTCACCCAGCTGGAGGCGTTCGTGCTGGTGGCCCGGCTCGGCTCGGTGAAGGCCGCGGCCGCCGCGCTGGGGGTGAGCGAGCCGGCCGTGTCCGGCGCCTTGGCCGCATTGCGCCAGCAGCTCGGCGATCCCCTGGTCACCAAGACGCCCACTGGGATGGCCCTCTCCGCCGGCGGGCAGCGGTTCGTGCCGATCGCGTCGCAGATCGTGGGGCTGGCCGCCGAGGGGCACTCCGCCATCCGCCAGGCGCAGGGGGCACCGGCCCAGGTGCGGGTGGCGGCCACGTCGACGGTCGCCGAGTTCGTCGCCCCGCCGCTGCTCGCCGCCTTCGCCGCCCGCAACAGCAGCGTGGAGACCTCGGTGGGGGTGTCGGAGTCGGTGGAGATGTCCACGCTGCTGCACGACCGCCTGGCCGACGTGTGCTTCGGCCCGCACCTCGCCGGCGAGGCGGCGGTCGGCCTCACCTGCGAGCCGATGATGCGCTACGGGCTGATCGTGGTGGCGTCGCCCGGTCACCGGCTGGCTGGCGTCACCGGGATCTCCTGGCAGGCGCTGGCCAAGGAGGACTGGCTCGTCGACCCGTCGGGCATGGACCCCTCGAGCGAGATCGGGATGCTGGTGGCCCGCCTCCACGTCCCGGCCGGGCAGGTGCAGGTGTTCCCCAACCAGGCTGCCGCGTGGTTGGCTGCCGAGCACGGCGCAGGGGTGGCGCCGGCCATCGCCCACCTGGCCCACCGCCGCATCGAGCGGGGCGTGCTGTGCCGCCTCGACGTGGTGTCCACCCCCGTCCAGCTGCTCTGGTACGCCAGCACCCTGGCCGCGGAGAGGAGGTCGCCGGCGGTGGCAGCCCTGATGCGCTTCTTGACCACGCCGGAGGCCATGCAGGCCATGCATCGCAGCGATGGGGCGGTGCCTGCCAGCCGCTTCCGCCCGCCGGTCTACGTGACGCTGTGGAGCTGAGCCGTGGTCACGGCGACCAGGCGAACACCACCGAGGTGACGACGTCCTGGCCAGGGCCGTGCAGTCCGGCGAGGGCGGCCGCGACCTCGGGGTCGCGCGACGGATCCAGGCACAGGCGCCGTCGCACGAACGCCACCACCTGGTCGGCGCTGGCGTTGGCCTTCGACGCCGGCCGTGTCTCGCGCTCGACGACGGGCCGGTAGCCGAGGTCGTCGAGCACCTCGGCGAAGTCGCCGGCAGTCGGCCCACGCGGTCTCTCGAGCCCCCAGAACGCCATCCACAGGGGCGCCAGCGTCACCGACGGGTGCTCCTCGGTCAGCTCCACCACCACCTGCCCGGCGGCGTGGTCGGTGAGGGAGGTGACGAGCTCGACGACACCGGGGACGTTGTAGGCGACGTTGCGGCAGACCACGACGTCGGCCGGCGGCACGTCGCCGGCGACGGCGGGCCACTCGCCTCGAACCTCGGTGTGGCCGACGCCTCTCTGCTCCGCGGCGCGGGCGAAGGATGCCAGCATGGTCGGCGAGCGGTCGACGCCGGTCAGGTGGGCTGCCCGCCCGGCGAGCGGCATGCTCGCCGCCCCGCCGCCGCAGCCGACGTCCAAGACGGTGCCGCCGTCTGGAAGGGCAGCGGCGGCCAGGCGGTGCAGGGCCCCGACCGGCGCATCACGGCTGTCGAACAGGGCGGGCGGGAAGCCCCACGGGTTCTCGGGGGCAACAGCCAGGATCGCGTCGGGGATCGTCCACTGCGCCAGGGTGCGGGCCCAGCGACCCGCAGCGTCGCGGTGGTCTCCCCGTGCACCGGCCATCGAGACATCCTCCCAGACCGTCGGTCGCGCCCGGCGCGGCGGGTCCCGCGCCTCGGATGTCGGGTGTGGCACCGGCGGTTTGCTACGGTGGCCACATCGGATGAGGCTCCGATGGACCGCCCCCAGGTCCCGGCGACGAGACGCCGGTGGGGGACGTCCGAAGCGCCCGATGTGGGCTGATGGCCTCTGCGGACGGACGGGTCGGACGTGGAGGACGGGGTGCTGGGCGGAGCGGAGCTGAGCCCGACGGCGATCCAGGCGCTGCAGGTGCTCACCGTGGTCGTCTTCGCCCCCTTGGTGAGCGGGGTGATCTCCCACCTCGAGGCTCGCCTCCAGGGGCGCCGTGGGCCGCGGCTCCTGCAGCCCTACTACGACCTGGCCAAGGCGTTCCGCAAGGAGACGCTGGTTCCCGAGCAGGCCGGCTGGGTGTTCTTCGCCGCGCCGGTGCTGGCCTTCGTCTGCTATCTGACGGTGCCGCTGCTCATCCCGGTCCTCACCACCTATCCGCTGCCGCTGGGCTACATGGGCGACATCCTCGGCGGCGGGTTCATCCTGGCTCTGGGAGGGTTCGCCGTGGCCCTGGCCGCCGCCGAGACGGACGCTCCCTACGCCCAGCTCGGCTCCAGCCGGGCCATGACCTTCAGCGCCCTGATCGAGCCGTCCATCCTGTTCGTGACCTTCACCGTGGCGCTCATCACCGCCACCGACCTGCCCTATGCCGAAGCGGCCGCCGCCCGCGCCTCGCTCGGCGCCGCGCTGCGCCCCGCCCACCTGCTGGCCGCCCTGGCGTTCTTCCTGGTGGTGCTCAACGACACCGGGCGCATCCCCGTCGAGACCCATGCCGGCACCCTCGAATTCGGCATGATCGACGAAGCCCGGACCCTCGAGCACTCCGGGCCGCTGCTCGCCTTGCTCAAGTGGGGGTCGGCCACCAAGCAGCTGGTCCTCTACGTCATCCTCATCAACGTCTTCTCCGCCCCGTGGGGCCTGGCCGGCACCCGCAACGTCGGAGCGGTGCTGGTGGCCATCCCGATCTTCCTGGCCAAGGCGGTCGCGGTCGGCACCATCTTCACCGTGATCGACAACAGCTTCTCGAAGCTGCGGCTGTTCAAGCTGACCGAGTTCATGGCGGCCGCCTTCCTGCTGGCGGTGCTGGCCGTGCTGGTGCTGTTCCTGGGCGGTGCATGAGCATGGTGCGTGTCGCGGGC
>JAJZNB010000118.1 GCA_021848085.1 Actinomycetes bacterium | reverse complement strand
TGGCGCACCGCCGGGAGCCTGGCGCGGGCGCACCGCCCCCGCCGCCGTCAGGCGCCGCGCCGCCCGCAGCGCCACCTCGCGGGCCATGTGCATCAGGTCGGCCCCCGTCATGCCGGCGGAACCAGACAGCACGAACCGCTCCAGGGCCTCCTCGGCCCCGGCGGTGAGTGGCATGTCCCGGGTGTGGACGGCCAGGATGTCGCGACGCCCCGCCTCGTCCGGCGGCAGCACGGGGATCTCGACGTCGAAGCGACCCGGTCGGCGGAACGCCTCGTCGATGGCGGCCAGCCGGTTGGTGGTGCCGAGCACCATGACCCGGCCAAGCGCGCCCATGCCGTCGAGCAGGCTCAGCAGCTGGCTGGCGGCGCGCACGTCGGCCATGGACGCCAGGCGGTCCCGCTTGGTGGTGAGGGTGTCGATCTCGTCGATGAGGATCAGCGTGGGAGCCAGGTCGGCCGCCCGGCCGAAGAGCTTGCGCAGGTTTGCCTCGGTCTCCCCCGAGTAGCTGCCGACCAGCTCGCTCGACGACAGGGCGATGACGTGGGCGCCGACCTCCGAGGCCACCACCCGGGCCAGCAGCGTCTTGCCGGTCCCCGGCGGCCCGTACAGCAGGACGCCGCGCGGCGGGCGCACCCCCAGGGCGCCGAACAGCCACGACTCGTTGAGGGCGGTGTCGAGCAGCTCGGTGAGCCGCGCCAAAGCCTCGGCCGAGCCGCCCACGTCGCCGGGGGTGGCTGGCACCGGCGGGCCGTGACCGACCTGGTCGGCGCCGTGGCTGTGGCCGTGGCCGTGGTCCCCCGCCTCGACGACGTCGAGGCGGGTCTGGGGGCCGATGACGGCGGGGTCGGGCCGGCAGTCGGTGACGGTGAGCGACACCTCTGAACCCTCGCCCAGCAGGGGCAGGGCCACGACCGCCGCCGACCACACCACCGCCCCCGAGGCGCGCAGGTTGTCGAGGGCGCGCTGGCGCAGGCTGTCGGACAGAGCCAGCGACGACTGCACGGTCACGTGCTCGCAGACCGCCAAGGCCATCGGCTGGACGGTCACCAGGTCGCCGGGCTTCACCCGCAGCTCGCTCCACAGGGAACGGCCCAGGCGCACCAGGCGAGCCGACGCCGATGGGGCGCCGTGGCCGGCGAGGCGGGCATGGACCATGTGGCCGCCCGGGCCCGTGAGCCGGGCCGCCCAGGCGCCGACGGTGGGGGCGGCCCCTGGCTCGCCAGGTGGGCCCCCGGGGCCGGTGTCGAGCTCCGCCTGCTCGGGGTCCAGCAACCGGCCCGGGGCCGGGCGGGCCGCCTCCATGACCGTGCCGGCCCGCGGCCCCGGAGCCGTGGCCACCGTGCCGGTGCCGGGGAGCCGGGGATCGGGGACGGGACCGACCGTCACGACCGGCCCGATGCGGCGGCGAACTCGGGGGCGGGGGACAGCACCTCGAGCGCCACGCCGAGCTCAGCCCCCAGAGACGAGTCGAAATTGGGGAAGGCGAGCACCATGCGCACCCGACCGGCTCCGGTGTTGACGTGCTGGAGCTCCACGCCCCTGGGCCTCGGCGGGATGCCGATGAGGTCACGGCGCTCCCACTCGTGGACGGTGCCGTCGAGATCGGTGTACCCGCTGCCCTCGACCACGAAGTGGACGATGCCGCCCTGGTGGCGGATGCGGCCCGAGCGCGACCCCTCGAGGATCTCGAGCTCGCAGAAGTAGATGGCGCGCGTGTTGGGCCCCGTCAGGCGCGGGTGGGTGTACCAGCGCAGCAACCCGAACGGCGTCAGCTCCGCCTCGAGCTTGTCGCGCTCGATCACGGCGTAGCCGTTGGCCTTGCGCTCGCGCTCCTCGCGCCCGGCCGCCACCATCTGGTCCCACAGGGTCGTGCCGTCGGCCGTCGCCGTCATTCCTCTCCCTCCACGGACGTCGAGCCCTTCCATTCGGGGCTCTCCTCACGCTGCTCGAAGATGGCCCCCGTGGCGAACTGGAAGGGGACGTAGATGAAGGCCAGCCACTGGCTGGCGCCCGTCTCGTCGTCGTTGAAGTGCTGGTGCTCGCAACCGCCGGGAAGGACGGGGAGCACGATGAGGTCGCCCTCCTTCCACGACTCGGCCTTGCCGTCGATCACCGTGGTGCCGTGGCCCTCCAAGACGTACAGCCCGAGGCCACCCTGGTGGACGTGCTTGCCCGAGTGGGTGTGGATCTCGTGGATGAAGGCCCGCCACTCGGTGAGGGCGGTGTCGGTGATGTCGTCGTGCAGGTAGTAGCCGATCTTCCCCTGTCGGTTCATCTGCCACGGGATCTCGGACCCCTTGATGACGATCCGGCCGTGCTGGGCCAGGTCGCGCCGCTGCGCCATGCGGGTGAACACCGACTCGTACAGGCTCTTCTGGACCGGGGCCCGCGGGCGCTCGCGCTCGACGACGCGCTCGGCCTCGCCGAAGCCGCTCACCGCTCGGTCCCCCGCGTCCGCGCCGGCCCAGCGCCGGCCATGGTGCTGCCCATCGGATGCTCCTTTCTGCTTTCGTCTGCTCGCCGGGCTGCTCCGGCAAGCACGCCACCGGCGCACCGCCGCCAGCCGTGGGGCTCCGACCCGCCACCGGACGCCGCCGCGCCCCTGCCCGTCATTCCGCCTGAGCCGTGGGCGTGGCCGGCTCCAGACGCCCCATGCGCATCCGGGCCCGCCGGTCCGCCAGGGCGAGGAGCGCGTTCTCCGTCTGCTCCACCAAGACCATGGTGACGGTCCCCTTGACCTGCGACAGCCGATCGGCCAGCAGCTCCACCACGGTCGGCGCCAGCCCTTGGCTGGGTTCGTCCAGCAACAGCACCGACGGTCGGCACATCAGGGCCCGGGCGATGGCCAGCATCTGCTGCTCCCCGCCCGACAGCGACGAGGCCCCCACCCTCAGGCGGGCCCGGAGGGCGGGGAACATCTCGAGCACCTCTTCTCGTCGGCGGCGGTGCTCGACGTCGTGCGTCAGCCGGCCACGCACCAGCATCATCACGTCGAGGTTGGCACCCACGCTGAGCGAGCCGATGACTTGGCGACCTTCGGGCACCAACACCACACCCCGAGCCACCCGAGCATGGGCGGCGACGCGCTGCAGGGATGTCCCTCCGACGACGATGGTGCCGCTCTGGGTGGGCAGCAGCCCGGCGATGGTCGCGAGCAAGGTGGTCTTGCCGGCACCGTTGGGGCCGAACACCCCGAGCGCCTCACCCGCCTCGACGTGCAGGTCCACGTCGTGCAGGACCGTCAGCCGGCCGTAGCCGGAGCGCAGACCATCGACGTCGAGCCGCTTGGCCTGGCCACCCGCCGCCCACCTGGCGCCGGGCGGCACCGCCGCACCCGGCGGGGCGGCCATGGGCTGACGCTCGGAGCCCATCGTCATGCCTCGCCCTCCGCAGCGGTGGTGGCCGGGGCCCGGCGCGAAGAGACCATGTCGACCTCGTCGGGGTGCCCCTCGGTGACCACCTGACCCAGCTCCATCACGTACACGTGGTCGACCAGGGAGCCGATGAAGTCCATGTTGTGGTCCACCAGCATCACGGCGGTGCCAGCGCCAGCCAGGTCGCGCACCCACGTGCGCAGGGTCATGAGCTCGTCGCTCGACAGCCCCACCCCAGGCTCGTCCATCAGCAGCAGCGATGGCCGGCTGGCCAAGGACCGCAGCAACTCCACGAACTTGCGCTCGCCGCTGCCCAGCGAGGCGACCTTGCGACCGCTCATGTGCTGCAACCCGACCCGCTCCAGGGCGGCGAGCGCCATGGCCCGCGCCCGCTCGTCCTCGCCGGCGGCGGCCCGGTACGTCCGGCCGCTCAGCGCCTCGATGCCGACCATGATGTTCTCCACCACGGTCATCTCGTCGACCAGCCGCGGTGTCTGGAAGGTCCGGGCCACCCCCAGGGCCGCCCGCCGGGCCGGGCTGTAGCCCCCGATGTCGGCCCCGTCGAGCACCACCCGCCCGCCGTCGAGAGGTTCGACGCCCGACACCAGGTTGAGCAGGGTGCTCTTGCCCGCCCCGTTGGCACCGATCAGCCCGACCACCCCGCCCCGCGGCACCGACAGGCTGACCCCGGCCACGGCCATCACCCCGCCGAAGCGCCGGCGGACGTCGTGCACCTGCAGTCCCTCCGACCCCACCCGGACGAGGGGCTCGGCCGGCGCGGCGCTCCGGCGGGGCTCGGCCGGTGCCGCCACCGCCACCGGGGGCGCCGCCGGGCCGGCGCTCCCGCCAGCCCGGGACCACAGCCACTCCCATCCCTTCGCCAGGGTGCCGCCGATCCCGGGGTTCAGGTAGAACACCACGGCCAGGTAGGCGAGCCCGTAGATGAGCGACTCGTAGTTCCCGAAGCTGCTGACCAGCGTCTGCAACCAGGTGAGGACGCCGGCGCCGACGAACCCGCCGACGAGGACCCCCATGCCGCCGACGACGGCGCTGCCGAGGAGCAGCACCGACTGCACCAGGCCGGCGTCGGACGGGACCACCACGCCCTGCCAGGGGTACAGCACCACCCCGGCCACGGCCAGCACCCCGGCGGCGGCCACGAACAGCAGCAGCCGGGCGCGCAGCACGTCCACCCCGAGGACGTTGGCGGCCAGCTCGTCCTCGCGGGCGAGGGCCAGCAGCCGGCCCGCCTTGCCACGGGTGAGCCGCCGGGCCACCAGGACCACGGCGGCCACGAGCACCAGCGTCAGCACGTAGAAGGCGGGCACGCTCGAGACGGTGAAGATCCCGAACGACAGGCTGCGGGCATGGGTGATGCCGGACGAGCCGCCGGTGACGTTGGGGAGGGCAGCCAGCACCCCGTCGAGCGCCACCGACAGGCCCAAGGTCGCCACGGCGAAGTAGAAGCGCGGCAGGCGGACGAGGACCAGGCCGAGCAGGGCGGCCACCGCCATGGTGAACACGATGGACAGCAGGGCGGCGGGAACCAGCGGCCAGTGCAGCTGGTAGTTGGCCAGCGCCTCCCCGTAGGCGGCGCCGCCCATGAAGAATGCGGCGCCCAGGTTGAGCAGGCCGCCGTACCCCAGCATCAGGTTGACGGCGGTGGCGGCGATACCGAACAGCAGGGCGGTGACGGCCACGCTGTCGGACCAGCTGGGGATGCCGAACCACGGGGAGAGCACGACCACCGCCAGGACCCCGAGGCCGGCCAGGCGCCGGAGGTCCCACAGGTGCTGGTCGGGGTGGCGGGCGGTGGTCATGCCCGCACCGCCCCGCCGAACCGGGTGCCCCGCGACAGCAGGGACACGCCGACCACGAGAAGGACCCCCAGGACGAGCGGTTCGGCCAGCAGCTGGTTGACGTAGGTGCCGAACAGGGCTTCGGCCAGGCCGATTCCCAAGCCGGCGGCCAGCGTGCCCTCGATGGAGCGCATGTTGGCCAAGGCGGCGGCGACGTAGCCCGACAGGGTGATGGTGAGGCCCACGTCGTAGGTGATGGGCGAGATGGGCACCAGCAGCAGGGCGGACACGAAGCCGAGGAAGCCGGCGATCCCGAAGGCCAGCGCCCGAACCCGGTCGGCCTGGATGCCGAGGAGCGAGGCGGTGGCAGGCCGCTCGGCCACCGCCGTCAGGGCGTAGCCGATGACGGTCCGACGGAAGAGCCAGCCGAGCAGCAGCGCCAGGACCACGGTGACCGCGACGAGCAGCGCGGCCTGCGGCTGCAGGGCGGCGCCCGAGATCCGGATGGGGTTGCCGTTGAGCAGCGGGGTGAACGAGAACTGGTCGGCCCCGACCAGCAGGTCGGCCAGGCCCTCGGCCGACAGGGCCACCCCCACGGCGATGACGATCAGCCGGGACACCCGCCAGTCGAGGCGGGGCCGCAGGATGAAGCGCTCGAGGGCCAGCGACCCCACCACGGCCAGCGCGAACCCAGCCGGGGCGGCGGCGGCCAGCGGGATGCCCCACCCCGCCATCTTGGCCATCAGCATCCCCGAGCCCATGTAGGTCTCACCCTGGGCCAGATTGACCACCCGCGAGCTGCGGTAGCAGAAGACGATGCCGACGCCGATGAGGGCGAACACCGCCCCGTTGGTCAGGCCCGACATGATCGTCTGGACGAAGAGGGTCACGAGCCGCGCTCCTTGGCCGAGGAGCGGGCCCGCCGGCGGACGACGGGCCGCTCCGGCGGCGCGGCGGGCGGAGCTGGCTCGGCGGGGCCCTCACCATCGTGCCCGAGGTAGTGCGCCAGCAGCGCCCGGGTGTGGCGCACGTGGGCGCGCAACAGGGCGACGGCGCGATCTTCGTCGTCGGCCTCGATGGCGTCGAGCAGGGCGCGGTGCTCCTCGATGACCTGCGACCGCCGCTGGGTGTCGGCCACGACCACCTGGAAGTAGCGGTGGACCCGCTGGCGCAGGTCGTCGATCAGCGCCGCCACCACCGGTGAGGCGTGGAACTGCCGGTGGAACTCGTGGTCGGCGGCCAGCCACTGCTCGCCGCGCAGCTTCACCGACTGGCGCGCCAGCGCGTCCTCGGCGGCAGCCGCCGCCTCCTGGTGGCCGGCCCGCATGCGACGCATGGCCTTGCGCAGGGCGAACACCTCGAGCTCCTCGCGCAGCTCCACCATCTCCACCACGTCCTCGGGGGAGACGGTCCGGACCACGTGCCGCTGGTACGGGTTGGCGACGACCAGGTTCTCCGCCTGCAGGCGGCGCAACGCCTCACGGACCGGCACCCGGCTCACGCCGAACTGCTCGGCCAGCTCGACCTGGTTCAGCTCGGTGCCGTCGTCGAGCTTGCCGTTGATGATCGAGTCGCGCAGCTGGCTGTACACGCGGTCGGCGAGCGTCTGCCGGCTCACCTCCGGAAACGGCTCGGTCATGGGCATGCCCCTCCTCCGTCGGCGAGCGGTCCGACGCCGAGGGTAGCGTCCGGTACCTCTGCCTCCCCGTCTCCGAGGTCGGGTGGCCCACCGGTGCGGGCCTGGGCGGGGAGGAGACCGGCGGCGGCCAGAACTGCCGTCATGGCGGCGACGTCGCCCGGGTCGAGCTCCCGGTACGGGGCGAGCGGGGCGCCGAGGTCGAGCCCGACGGCCGCCATGGCCGCCTTCATGACCGGGGTCAGCCCCAGGTGCATCCAGGGACCGGGGAAGGCGCTGAAGACTCGCTGCAGGTCGGCGGCCCGACCGACGTCGCCGGCCGTCACGGCGTCCACGATGGCGGCGCCGACGGCGACCGCCGGTGGCGGCATCATGGCCCCGGGCCCGCCCATGAGCAAGGTGGTGAGCAGGGCCTCCATGGTGGTGTAGACGCGGGCGCTGCCGGCCCGGTCGATCTCAGCCAGCAGCCGGCCGATCTTGCCGATGTCGCGCGACGTCTCCTTGAAGGCGCAGACCTCGGGGCGTCCCGCCAGGGCGACCATGGCCTCGACCGGCAGGTCGACGCCCATGCGGGGGTTGCAGTAGACGACCACCGGCAGCCCTGAGGCGTCGGCCGCCCCGGCCACCTGGGCGACGACCTCGGCGTGGGTGGGCGGCGCCCCCCACGGCTTGAGGCCGACCAGGGTCATGACCGCCGACGCTCCCCCCCGCGCCGCCGCGGCGGCCAGCTGTCGGGCCTGCCGGGGCGACGGGTGGGTGACGCCCACGATGGTGGGGCACCGCCCCTCGACGGCCTGCAGGGTCCGGTCGACGAGCTCCTGGCGGCGCTTCCCGTCGAAGACCTGGTACTCCTGGGTCTCCACCCCGGCGACGACCACGGCTCCGGCCCCGTGGCCCACCACCCAGTCGACCTCGGCCCGGAGCACGTCGGCGTCGAGATCCTCGGTGCCGCGACGGAAGGGGGTGAGGACGGCGGCCAGGATGCCCGGTGCCGGCAGCACCGCCCCGGCAGCACCCGGGGGGGCGCTGCTCACAGCTTCCCCCGGAACGCATCGATGTGGACGCCTGAGATCCGAACGATCCCAGCCGAGATGCCGCTCAGCACGTTGAGCGACGGGCTCGAGAAGCTGACGTCCGTCAGGCTGGTGATCTTGGCTCTGTGCAGGTACGACTCCATGGCGGCCAGCGACGCCGACGGGCCCAGGTGTCGGAGCAGGGCCACGGCGACCGACACGTTGTACTCGGCGGCGACGATGGTGGCGTCGGGCGGTGAGCCGGTGACCTTCTGGAGCTCGGCAAAGTACGTGGTGTCCCGCGCCTCGTAGGGGGCGGGCAGGTCGGCGGGGACGGTGGCGGCCTCGTCGGGCACGCCGTAGAGGTTGCTGGTGGGCTCGTAGGCGCTGATCGACCTCAGGAAGGTGCCGTTCACGTCCCCGCCGGTCAGCACGAGCGGCACCGTCACCCCGAGCTCGTGGTAGGCCTCGACGGTGGCGGCAGCGGCCGTTCCCAGCGCCGCCACGTAGATGATCTGCGCGTGGGCGCCGGTGAGGGCGTCGATGGCGGCAGTCACGTCGGTGGTGCTGGTGGGCACGAACTGGGGGATGATCTTGAGCGACCCGGCGTGGGCCTGCATGTAGCCGACCTCACCGGTGCCGGTGGCGTCGTTGGTGGCCACCACCCCGACGGTGTGGACGCCCGACTGTCGGGCCTCGGTCAGCACCTCGCCCGGGATGGCGCTGAGAGGTGGCGCGCACTGGAAGGCGTTGGAGGTGCGAGGCGGGTTCAGCAGGGGGCTGTTGACCAGGACCAGGTGACCGGACAGCGCCGGGAGGGCCGCTTTCGTGTCGCTGATGGACGCGGCGGTGATGACGAACGAGTTGCCGGTGTCGAGCTTGCTGCCGCACAGCGACGCCCCCGACGCGGTGCTCTGGGTGTCGCAGGTCGTGAGGTGCACGGGGTGGCCGTCGATCCCGCCGTGGTCGTTGACGATGGCGAAGCCGCCCTTCACTCCCTTGAGCACGTCGGACCCGAAGCTGGCGTCGGAGCCGGTGAGGTCGGCCAGCACCCCCACCGTGTACGGCGACTCGCTGGCGGCGGGCGACGACCCGCCGCTGCCCGAGCTGGCTGGGCTCGACCCGCATGCCGCCAGCAGCCCTCCGGCGGCCAGCACTGCCGCACCCAGCGACGCCACGTGTCGCCGGCGGCCGCCATTGCGGTCCGCCGACGCTGATTCCCGGCCCTGGTGCATGGTCTCCCTCCCCGGGCCCCCCTCGGCAGCACCGCCGGGTGCGGCCGATCACTTGGTCTGCAGGAACCCGGCTAGCTCGCGACCCAGGCCCTTGGCCCGGGCCGCCTCGACGACCCTGCCGGCCAGCGCCAGGTCCTGCAGGGCGCTGCCGACGGACTTGAACAACGTGATGGCGCTGTCGTCCCGCTCGACGGGGCTCCGCACCAGCTCGGCCAGCGACATGGCCCGCTCGGGCACGAAGGTGCCGGCCACCACGGCCTGGGCGACGTCGCCCGCCTCGCGACTGACCAGCTCCACCTCGTCGCACACGGTCAGGTCGACGACAGCGAAGACGTCGCTGTCGAGCTCGCGCTGGTCGAGGCGGGCGGCCCCCACCGAGTTGACGTGCACGCCCGACCTGAGGTGGTCGGCCCGCAGCACGGGGGTGTCGGACTTGGTGGCCAGCACCACCAGCTGGGCCCCGGCCACGGCGTCCTCGACCGACGTGCACGGAGTCAGCTCGGCCGCCACCTGGGGGGCCATCTCCTCGATGAAGCGGGCCACGTTGGCCTCGGAGCGGCTGTGGACGGCCACCGTGGCCGCCGGTCGGACGCTGTCCATGGCCAGGAGCTGGGTCCGGGCCTCGGCCCCGGTGCCGATCATGGCCATGCGCTCCACCCGGGCGGGCGCCAGACGGTCCGTGGCGACCGCGGCACAGGCCGCCGTGCGCAGGGCGGTCACCTGCTTGGCGTCGACGATGGCAGCCAAGGCGCCGCTGCTCCCGTCGTAGAGGTGGACGGCGTAGCGCACCCCCACCCCGGGGAAGAGGTTCATGGCCTTGTAGCCGAAGACGCCGAGACCCTGGGCCTCGATGACCATCAACCGGAGCCAGCCCTTGGTCAGAGCGATGTCGTAGCGGCGAGGATCACCGGTCTGCCCGTCGCCGGCCAGGCCGTAGACGTGCTCCATGGCCTCGATGGCCATGGCCATGGTGGCCACCTCGCACACGTCACCGTGGTTCAGCACCAGGGTCACCCTTGTCCCCTTCGCGGGTCGGGTCCGTCGGAGCTCGCCCGCCGCTCAGGCCGGGTTCCGACCGACGAAGTAGGAAGACAGCTCCTCCTTGGGGTCGGCGATGCCGGCCCGGCGCAGGGCGTCGGCCGTGCGGCGCATCTGGGCATCGGACAGCTTCATGGCCGGCTGGCGCAGCGGCCCGCCGTTGAAGCCGTTCAGCCAGGCCTGGTACTTCCACAGGTAGCGATGGATGAAGTTGGCGCCGCCGAAGGTGGCCTGCTCGGCCAGCCGGGCGGTGCGGGCCGGCTGCATCTGCCAGTACAGCTTCATGGCGTCGTCGCGCCGCCCCTGGTGCAGGGCCTCGAGGGTGCGGGGCACCATGTCGCCGAAGTACTCGTAGTTGGAGGTGCCCATCCACGGCATCTCGAAGTTCTCCGTCCAGATGGGGGCGTTTGGCTCGAAGGGGTCCGACACCAGCACCCCCGACCCGGCCAGGGCCTTGAAGCACTCGTAGGTCCCCACCGCCCCGGGCCGGCCCACCTCGTACTTGACGGCCACGACGTTCTCGAGCTCCGCCGCGGCCCGCACCAGGACCTCGAGGGGGAAGCCGCTGGGGTCGAGGCGTTCGAAGTTCCAGTGGTGGGCGGCGAACAGCACGACGCCGAGGTCCACCCGCTCGCAGAACCGCCGGGTGTACTCGTACAGCTCGTTGGCGGACGTCGGGTAGAAGCTGTTGGGGTAGCCGAAGAGGACGGCGTCGACGCCCACCTCCTTGGCCACCTGGGTCATGGCCACCTGGTCGTCGAGGGTGTCGAAGGTGCCGTGGAGGACGAAGTGGTGCCGGCCCTGCGCTTCGCTCACCGCGACCTCCATGAACTGGCGCATCTCATCCATGGTCGTGCCGGCCTCCGACACGAGCAGTGCCCCCCAAAAGCCCAGCTCCATGTTGCGGCGCACGTCGTGGCGGATGCCGGCTTCGTTGAGGCCGCGCAGGTCGGAGGTGAAGCTCGGGATGATCACGTCGCAGGCACCGTGCATGTGCTCGCTCGCCCAGGCCCTGGCCTCGGCGCGGCCGTAACCGGTCCCCGACCTCCTCGCATCAGCCATCGCATCGCTCCCATCGGCGGGGGACCGCCGCCGGCCCCGCTAGCTTGTAAACTGTATTCACTCTACAGGAGGCGCCGCGTGGCCTGCAAGGCTTCGCCGAGCTGCTCGGCCAGACCAGGCCGCGCCGCGGGGCTGCCTCGTCGGCGAACTGCGCCCCGACCGCTGCCCGCAGGAGGGGACCGCCGGCCACGTCACCAGCCTCGACTCGGAGACCGCCCAGGCGTTGCGGGGACCGTCGACCGCCGGCCACGTCACCAGCCTCGACTCGGAGACCGCCCAGGCGTTGCGGGGACCGTCGACCGCCGGCCACGTCACCAGCGCGCCGACTCGGAGACCGCCCAGGCGTTGTCGGTCGTCCCCATCCACTGCCGCCAGGCGTCCCAGAAGGTGCGGAGGCGGTTGTCGTCCCCGCGCAGGCCGGTGCTGGCCGCAGGGCCACGGGCGATGAGCGAGCACTGCGGGCCGACGGTCCCCAGGCCGATCTGCTGCTCGTCGATCACCGGGTGGTCCTCGGTGCTGATCGGCCCCTCGTACCAGATCTGCCAGGCCAACCTCCGGTTCCGGCGCTGCTCGTCGGTGTCACCGGCCAGCCCCAGGACCCGGCACTGCAGCACGGTGTGGCGGGGCCCCACCTTCTCTTGGCGCTCGATGAAGAACACGTTGCCGCGGAGGAAGAGCAGGGTGTCGGGGAACAGGGTGAGGTTCCACGCCTCGTCGGGGGCCACGCCGGGGAGCGGGTCGCTCATGAGCTGGCGCCACGTCTCATCCGACAGGTAGGCCTGCGTCGCCCGCAAGCACTGCTGGGCGTGCCCGTTGCCGAGCAGGTGGTACTCGCCCGGCGGGCTGATGGGACCCAGGCTGCGCTGATGGACGAAGGGGACGTGGTAGCCGTCGCGCCAGTTCTCGGGCCACAGCTTCCAGTTGACGCCGTGCGGCAGCACGCGCTGCTCCGCCACCTCGAACCGGCCGGCGCCCAGGACCCCCTCGATGAGCGCCGCGGTGCGCTCGCCGAGGAAGTCGCCCAGCGACGGCCCGTCCGGGTCGAGACAGCAGAACACCAGGCCACCTACGGCATCGACCCGTACCGGCACCAGACCGAAGTCCCTCTTGTCGAACGGCCTGCACTCGTAGGCCTCCTCCCCGGGCACCGAGCGCAGGCTTCCGTCGAGACCGTAGGTCCAGTGGTGGTACGGGCATTGGAAGGAGCGGGTCTGCCCGCACGCCTCCCCCACCACCCGGCTCCCCCGGTGGCGGCAGGTGTTGAAGAACCCGCGCAAGGTGCCGTCGCGGTCCCGGGTCACCAGGATGGGCGAGCCGGCCACGGACAGGGTGACGAAGCGGCCCGCGTCGGCCAGCTCGCTCTCGTGGCAGCAGAAGTTCCACACCCGGGCGAAGATGCGCCGCTGCTCGGCGGTGAAGGCGGCGTCCCCGTAGACGGACGCGTGCACCACGGCGTCAGACCCCATGGCCAGGGCGGCCCGCTCCCATGTGCTCGCCGGCATGGATCGAACGTCGGCATCGGTCATGACCGTCCCTCCCAAGCTCCCTATCGCTGCCCGTCCACCACCAGGGCCACGGCCGCGGGGGCAACCGGGGCGATCTGGCTACTGTATATCTCTTTCGGATCGGCGTCCGGCGCACTCACGGCAGCCGCAGTCGTCGCCGCACCTCGGCCAGCGAGAGGCCCACGTCCACGGGGCCGACGGGCCCGAGCGACGCCGTCACCGCCTCGTCCGCCTCCGCCAGCGCGGCGTCGTACGTCAGCACCGCGGCGAGCGCCGGGCTGCCGGCCGAGCTGCGCTGCAGCAGGTCGAACCAGGCGGCAGGGGCCACCCCGCCCTCCTCGGCTGCACGCACCAGCCGCTCTAGGGCCCGGAACTGGTAGGAGATCATGGCGTTCACCAGCGCCTTGGCCAGGGCCACCTGCCGGGGCCCGCCCATGTCCACCAGGTGGGCCGCCACCGTCGCCCGCAGGAGCTGCCGATCGGCCGGTGGCAAGGCGTCGGGCACAGCCGCCACCAGCTGTCCCCGCAGGGCGGCCGGCTCACCGCCGCTCACCGCCACCGGCCACGCCGGCACCGCCGCCGAACCGCCCAGGGCTTCGGCCTCGTCTGGACGCAGGGTCGTGAGCACGTACACCGGCACGGTCCGGCTGGACCCGCCGGTGCCGGCGGCGAGGTCGTCCACCACGGCGGCTGCCTGGGCGCCGGTGCGCACCAGCACGAACCAAGCGTCCTGGGGGCCGGCGTCGGCCACCGATGCCAGGGCGGGCGTGTCGGCGGTGGCCTGCCAGGCGGCACGGGCGCCGGCCCGCACGTCGACGGCGGTGACGGTGGCCCCGCAACCGACCAGGCGACGACCGACGGCCGTGCCCATCACCCCGAGGCCGGCCAGGCCGATCCTCGTCACCTGGTGACCGCGGGATCCGGGGGCACCTCGTTGGCCGTGACCCCCATGTAGGCGCGCCAGCCGGCCCAGAACTGCCGTAGCCGGTTGTCGTCGCCGCGTCTCCCGGCGGTGGCGTCGCCGCCGCGCGCCACCAGGCTGACCTGAACCGACCGCGAGGCCAGCCCCTGCTGCTGGTACTGCAGCACCTCGACGTCTTCGGGTGGCTGCCTGGCGCTCCACAGGTCGTAGCAGGCCTGCCGGGCCCGCCGGACCTCCGGGGGCTCGCCGGCCACCCCCAGCACCCGGATCTCCAGGGTCGAGGCGGCAGCCGACAGCGGAGTGACCGTCATGGTGTGGACCTCGCCGGAGCGGACGATGATGAGCGAGTCCGGAAAGATGGTGAGCACGTAGCCCGCGCCGCCCTCCATCCCCGGCAGCGGGTGGCTGGTGGTGGTCAGCCACTCCTCTTCGGTGACGGCCTCCCGGGCCAGGCGCAGCTGCTGCACGGCGTGGTGGTTCCCGAGCAGCGTGTAGGGCTGGGGCGGGCTCGACCGGCGGAGCCAGGGGTGCACGAAGGGAACGTGGTAGCCGTCGCGGATGTTCTCGGCGAACGTCTTCCAGTTGGCGGCGAACGGCGTGGACTCCACGTGGAAGACCTCGAGCGCCAGGCGCGACAGCGGCGACTCCATCACCTGCAGCACGTCCGGCCCCAGGTACTCCGCCACGGGCGGCGCCTGCTCGTCGATGCAACCGAACACGAACCCGTGCACCGACTCGCACCGCAGCGGCACCAGGCCGAAGTCACCGCGGGCGAAGCCGCTGCCGTCGTAGGCCTCCTCGTGGGGGACCCCGAGCAGCGAGCCGTCGGTCGTCGAGTACGACCAGTGGTGGTAGGGGCAGACCAGGGCCCGGGCGCAGCCGCGCTCCTCGGGGACGACCAGGCACCCGCGGTGACGGCAGACGTTGTGGAACCCCCGCACGGCCCCGTCAGCGCCGCGCAGCACCAGCACGGGATCGCCGCCGAGGCGCCGGCGCAAGAAGGAGCCGGATGCGGGCACCTCGCTGTCGTGGCACAGCAGGTACCAGGCCCGCCGGAAGAGCCGCTCCGTCTCGAGGGCGAAGGCCTCCTCGGAGTAGACCGAGTTGTGGACGGTGCGCAGCGGATCGATGGCACCGGCCACCGGCACCGGGGTCGTCAGCACCGGAAGCTGGCCGTCGGGCGGCACGGCTCGAAGGACGTCTTGCCCGGGGCCATCTGCACCACGACGGGGGAGATCCCCGACTCCACGTTGGTCGGGCCCGGGAACGACAGTGGCCCCAGGTCGGTGGCCAGGTGGTGGGTCTCGACGTACTTCTCGAGGGCCGGCAGGCCGGCATGGTACCCGGCGCCGCCGATGACGTCACCGGCCAGCTGGCCGGTGTAGTAGCCGAGGAGGGTGGCGTAGTCCATGGCCTTGCCCGTCTGGTTCTGGTAGGTGGAGAACAGGCGCTGCAGGATGGAGCGGTAGGGCTCGGGCAGCGAGCCGGGCACCACGGCCGCCGCCGGCACGCCGTACAGCGACGACAGGTCGGCGGACCGCACGCTCTGCAAGAAGGCGTCGGTCACGTCGGCCGACGTCAGGACCAGGGGAACCTGCAGGCCGAGGCTCTTGTAGGCCTGGACCACGGCGGCAGCGGGGGACCCAGGGGTGGCCACGAAGATCATGCCGGCATGGTCGGCCTGCAGCTGTGCCAGCTGGACGGTGGCCGAGGTGACCGACTCAGGCACGTACTGGACGGCGAGGGTCACGCCGTTGGCGGCCGCCTCCGACTGCAGGGCCTTGACGGCCACCGTCCCGGTGGCGTCATCGGTGGCCACGACCCCCACGGTGTGGATGCCGCTGCGATGGGCGGCGGCCAGGGCCAGCCCGTCGGACTGGGCGATGGTCGGCTCGGTCTGGAAGGTGTTCGGGTGCGCCGCCCGGGCCGGCACCAGCAGAGGCGTGGTGGCCAGCACCAACGAGCCGGTGAGCGACGGCAGGGCGGCCTCGTCCGGGGCGATGAGCGACGTGGCCACCACCACCGGCAGGCTGGCCAGCCTGGCCGCGCAGGCCACGCCCCCCTGGGCCGTCCCCTGCGAGTCGCAGCGCACCAGCGTCACCCGGTGACCGTTGATCCCGCCCGACGCGTTGGTCTGGTCGGCCCAGAACGTGATGCCGGCCATCTGCGGCACCCCGAGCGTCGCCGCCGGCCCCGTCAGGTCGGCCATCACGCCGATCTGGTACGGGCTGCCGGTGGCCGCTCGGCTGGCCGTGCCGGTGGCCGCTCGGCTGGCCGACCCGGCGGACGACCGGCTGGCCGACGACGCGCTTCCCGACGACGAGCTGCCGCACGCGGCCAGCACCACCGCCATGGCGACCACGGCGCATCCCGTGAGCACCAGCCTGCTTCTTCCGCGCATCTCCCCTCCCTGCTCTCGATGCCTGCCGACGGCGCCGTCCCGGACCGGGGTTCGAGACGGCCGCGCCGCCAGCTCACTCCTGCCGTCGGCCTCCGCCCAGCCCGCCGCCGGCCACCAGCTCGTAGCCCATCTGCACGATGCCGGTGCCGCCGTCGACGACCAGCTCGGCTCCGACGAGGTACCGCGACGCCGGCGACACCAGGAACACCACGACGTCGGCCACCTCCGACGGGTCGGCGAGGCGCCGGGCCGGGATGCGGTCGGCCAAGGCGGCGGCCAGGCCGCCGTGGCCGCCGACCAGCGTGTCGAGCATGGCGGTGGCTACGAAGCCGGGGAAGACCGTGTTGACCCGGATGCCGTCGGGCGCCAGGTGGGCGGCCAGCGACAGCGACAGGCTTCGCACCGCACCCTTGCTGGCGCCGTAGGCCGGGTCGAAGGCGGCCGAGCGACCAGCCTGTGCCGACGACACGTTGACGATGGAGCCCCGCCCTGCTGCCCGCATCGACGGCACGCAGGCCTTGGCCCCGAGGAAGGCCCCGGCCACGTTGGTGTCGAAGACGGCGCGGAGGTCGTCGGCGGTGACGGTGTCGAAGCTCCCCCGGCCCGCCAGCGCGGCGTTGTTGACGAGGGCAGTCACCGGGCCGAGCTCGACGGTGGCGGTCGCCACCACCTCGGCCCAGCTCTCGGCGGAGCGGACGTCGTGGGAGAGGCCGATCGCCGCCGCGCCGGTGGCGGCCAGCTCCTTGGCGGCGCGGGTCACATCGCCCCCCAAGATGTCGGTCATGACCACGGCGGCACCGGCGGCGACCAGGGCGGCCGCCTCGGCCAGCCCCTGGCCGCGTGCCGCCCCGGTCACCACGACGACCTCTCCCTCGAGCGTCCCGGCGGTCACTGGTCCGTCCCGAGCCCGGCGCCGCTCACTGTTCGAGGACCACGCGGGCGTGCGCCGCGTCGCCGCCGCGCACGGCCAGCGGGAAGGCGTACACGGTGACGGGCCGGCCGGCGGCGTCGGCGATGTCGGCCAGGTTCTCGATGATGGGGATGCCGTTGCCCAGCAGCGCCCGGTGCACCGGGTAGTCGAAGGTGGTGTCACGGCGTCCGACGGCCACGTCGACGGTGCAGCAGTCGACGCCGACCATCCGGACCCGGCGGTCCACCAGCCACTCGGCCAGCTCCAGCGACAGGTGGGGATGGTCGAAGTAGCCGTCGTCGGTGAAGCGCCGTCCCCACCCGGTGGCCAGCAGGACCACCGACCCTGGCGCCACCTCGGTCCCGGTGGCCAGCACGTCGTCCACCGTGATGGCCTCGCCGGCCCCCCGGTGCAGCGGCACCACCACCCCCGGGCCGCAGAGCCGATCCAGCGGTACCTCGTCGATGGGGGTGCCGTCGGCCACGATGTGGCGGGGAGCGTCGACGTGCGTGCCGGCGTGGGTGGCGGCGTCGAGCCGCGAGATGTTGAGCGGCCTTCCCCGGGCGATCTCGGTCACCGGGCAGACCGAGACGTCGGGCAGCCCGGGGAGCTTCGGCATCCCCGTCCATACCGGCTGGCTGGCGTCCCGCAGCATGTGTGTAATGTATACTGCCGACACATTGGGGGCAAGGAGTCGCCCCCGGCCCCGACATCCGGAGGTCCCGCATGACCGACGCCACCCCGATCGAGGTCCTCGGCCGCGTGTCTCCGGCCGCCGCCGAGGCCTTCGGTCAGCTGCGCCGGGCCGCCGCCACCGGGGGCGGGCTCGACCACGCCACCGAGCACCTGGTGTCGGTGGCCTCGCTGGCCGCCCGCGGGCAGCTCGCCTCCCTCGCCGTGCACGCCCGGCGGGCGCTGCGCGACGGGGTGCCGGCCGAGCAGCTGCGCCAGGCGGTGGTCGCCACCCTGGGCGCCGCCGCCGTCTTCGGTGAGGTGGTCGCCGCCCTCCGGGCCCTCGACGAGGTGGAGAGCGCCGCCGCCGTCACGCCCGGTTCGGCCCGGGTCGACGCCGTCTTCCGGCCCCCCGCCGCCCCGGCCCGGCAGATCGAGGGGCCACTGTCCGCCACCCTGTACGCGCCCGACCAGCCCGAGACCGTGGTGCTGTTGCACTCCCTGGCCATGGACCGCCGGGTGTGGGCGCCGCTGGTCGACCCGCTGGCCACCAGCGTCGGGGTGCTGACCTGCGACCTGCCCGGCCACGGGCGGTCCCCCACCGGCCCCGCGGCCACCGTCGAGGCGATGGCCGACCAGGTCGCCGCCACCGTCCAGGCCGCCGGGCGCGGCCCCGTGGCGCTGGCCGGCATGTCGCTGGGGGGCAGCGTGGCCCAGGCCGTGGCCGTCCGGCACCCCAACCTGGTCCGGGCCCTTGCTCTGCTCGACACGACCGCCTGGTATGGGCCCGACGCACCGGTGGCGTGGGCCGACCGGGTGGCCAAGGCGCGCGCCGAGGGCATGGCCGCCCTCACGGGCTTCCAGCTCGACCGCTGGTTCAGCGACGCGTTCCGGGCGCGGCGCCCCGACCTGTGCGATGCCACCCTGGCGCTGTTCGCCGACACCGACCTGCAGGGGTACGCCGACGCCTGCACGGCGTTGGGCGCCATGGACCTGCGCCAGGCGATCGGCTCGATCGCCTGTCCGACCGTGGTGGTGGTGGGCGAGCACGACCTGGCCACCCCCGTGGCCCACGCCGAGGATCTCCACAGACGGATCGCCGGCTCGTCGCTGCACGTGATCCCGGGGTGCAAGCACTTGAGCGCGGTGGAGCGGCCGGCCGCCGTGCTGGGCCATCTGGCGGCCGCCGCCGGCGCGTGACCCCGGCCATGGCCTGCAGCCCCGACCTCGGCGCCACCACATCCACCGAGAGCGCCGCGAGCGGCTGGCTGCCGCTCTCTGGGCACACCGCCCTGGTGGCCGGGACGGGACCCGGCATCGGCGCCGGCATCGCGCTGGCCTTGGCCCGTGCCGGGGCCGCGGTGGCCTGCGCCGATGTCCGCCCCGCCCACGCCGAGCACTGCGCCCGCGACGTGGTCGACGCCGGTGCCGCCGCTGTGGCCATCGCCGCCGACCTGGCCGACGAGGCGGGTGTCGAGGAGGCGCTGGCCCGCGCCCAGAGCGCTCTGGGGGTGGTCGACGTGCTCATCAACGGGGTGGCCGTCATGGACGAGCGCAGCGTGCTGGCCATGGATTACGCCGGATACCTCCGCCAGCTGCGGGTGATCCTGGGCAGCGCCTTCCTGCTCACCCGGGCCGTAGCCCGGCAGCTGGTGGCGGTGGGCCGGCCGGGGGCCATCGTCCACCTGGCGTCGACCGCTGGGCACCAGGGCCAGGCCGACAACATCGGCTACTGCACGGCCAAGGCCGGCCTGCTCAACTTCGCCCGGTCCGCCGCGGCCGAGCTCGGCCCCCACGGCATCCGGGTGAACACCCTCACCCCAACCACCACCGACCCCCGACCCGGCCAGGCCCGGGCCGCACGCTGGGGCGTGGCGGCCGGCGGGTGCGGCCTGTCGCCGCGCCAGCGCACCAACGAGCGACGTCTGCCGCTCGGCCGGCTGCCCACACCCGACGACTACGGGGCGGCCGCCGTGTACTTGGTGTCGGACGCCGCCGCCGTGGTGTCGGGAAGCGACCTGCGCGTCGACGCCGGAGCCCTGGCCTCGTATTGGGCGTGGTCGGCGGGTGACCGCCGTCCCGAGGGCGGCGCCCCGGTGGCGGACGCCACGAGCACGACGGGAGGCGAGCATGGAACAGCGGGGTGAGCCAGCCCGGTGGGTCGAGGAGGACCCCACCACGGGGACCTTCCGCGTGCGGCGGTCGGTGATGACCGACGGGGCCGTGTGGCGGCTCGAGCGCGAGCGGATCTTCGCCCGCCGGTGGCTGTTCGCCGGGCACGAGTCGGAGGTCCCGTCCCCGGGGGACTACGTCCGCCGCACCGTGGGCACGCGCCCGATCTTCCTGGTGCGCGGCGCCGACGGCGTGGTCCGGGCCTTCTACAACGCCTGCCCGCATCGCGGGGCGACGATCTGCCGGCAGGACGCCGGGCAGGCCCGGAGCCTGCAGTGCTTCTACCACTCGTGGACCTTCTCCCCCGAGGGGGCGCTGATCGCCCTGCCCGACGAGGAGGGCTACGGCCCGAACTTCGACCGTGGCGCCATGGGTCTGGTCGCCCCGCCGCGCCACGAGTCGTACCGCGGCTTCCACTTCGTCTGCTACGACCCGGCAAGCGAGCCCCTGGCGGCGTTCCTGGGCAACGCCCGCGACTACCTCGACCTCGTCGTCGACCAGTCCGTCGCCGGGGTCCGGGTGGTGCCCGGATCGCAGCGCTACGTCATCAACGCCAACTGGAAGCTGCTGGTGGAGAACGAC
This sequence comes from Actinomycetes bacterium, assembly GCA_021848085.1. Classification (GTDB taxonomy): domain Bacteria; phylum Actinomycetota; class Acidimicrobiia; order Acidimicrobiales; family UBA8190; genus JAJZNB01. Next base: position 1,760 of record JAJZNB010000118.1, on the reverse strand, counting down.
CTGGACAGCTACCACGCCGTGCCGCTGCACAAGACCTACTTCTCCTACGTCGCCGGCCTGGGCGGCGGCACCGCCATGCACGGCCGGGGCATGGGCCTGGCCCGCAACCTCGGCGGCGGCCACGGCGCCTTCGACGCCCCGGCTCCCTACGGCCGGCCGGTCGCCCGGTGGGACCCGCTGTTCGGCGACGAGGCCCGAGCGGAGATCGCCGCGCTCCGCGCCGGGTTGGTGGCCCGTCACGGCGAGGTGAAGGCCTTCCGCATGGCCGACACCATCCGCAACCTGGTGACCTACCCCAGCCTGCTCGTGAACGACGGTGTGGCCGTCACCGTGCGGCTGCTGGAGCCGCTCGGACCAGACGCCACCGAGGTCACCGCCTGGGCCCTGGCTCCGGCCGAAGAGCCCGAACCCCGGCTGGCGCGCCGTCTCGACAGCTTCCTCACCTTCTACGGCCCCGGTGGCTTCGCCACGCCCGACGACGTCGAGGCGCTCGAGTCCTGCCAGGCCGGCTTCGCCGCGGGCATCGAGTGGTCGGACATGTCCCGGGGCATGCACCGCACCCCGGTGCACACCGACGAGGCCCACATCCGCGGCTTCTGGCGCCAGTGGGCGGCAGACGTCGGGGGCGGTCCCGAACCCGACCAGTCCGAGGCGTCCGGGCCGGTCGACTGGTCGACGGTCATGGCCGACTGGCAGGCCGGGTTCGCCCGGGCGGCCGCCGCCGCGGAGCGGGCGTGACCGGCGAGGCGGCCGGCACCCCGGCGGGGCCACCGGCACCCGACGGCGAGGCGGCCGGCACCCCGGCGGGGCCACCGGCACCCGACGGCGAGGCAGCTCCGGGCGCGGTGCGCCGGTGGGACACCGGCGCCCCTGAGCGGTGGCGGCCGGCCACCGTCGAGGAGCTGCACGAGGTGGAGCGCTTCCTCTACGACGAGGCGGCCATGCTCGACGCCTGGGAGCTCGAGCGGTGGCTCGAGCTGGTGGAGGACGACATCGAGTACGTCGTTCCGGCCACCGACGTGCGCCACGGCAACCCGAACCACACCCTCACCTTCGTCCACGACGACATCGTGCGGCTGCGGGCACGCGTCGCCCGCCTGACCAGCCGCCGCGCCTTCCGCGAGTACCCCTGGTCGCGCACCCGCCGGATGCTGAGCAACGTGCGGGTGGACGCCGAGCCGAGTGGCCAGTGCTTTGCCGTGTCGGCCAACCTGACCCTGCACTGGTTCCGCAATCGCCGCACGGCCGTGTACGTCGGACGGCTCGACCAGCTCCTGCGCCACACCGGCGACGGCCTGCGCATCGCCCGGCGCACGGCGGTGCTCGACCTCGAAGCCCTCGACCCCCATGGCGCCGTCAGCGTCATCCTCTGAGGAGACCCCGTGCCGCTGCGCATCGCCATCCCCGACCTGGTATCGCCGTCGTACTTCCCGCTGATCGCCGCCGTCGAGCTCGGCCACTGCCGGGACCAGGGGCTCGACGCCACCGTCGAGCTGCAGTTCCCGGTTTCGCGGGCCTACCGGGCGCTCGAGGGCGGGGAGGCCGACTACGTGGGTGCCGCCGTCCACGCCGCGCTGTACGTCTTCGAGGGGTGGCGGGGATGCCGGCTCCTCGGTGCCCTGTCCCAGGGGATGTACTGGTTCCTGGTGGTGGACCGACGGATCGAGGCCGAGACCGGCGACCTGCGGGCCCTGCGGGGCCTGCGCATCGGTGCCGCCCCGGGACCGGCCGACGGGCTGCGGGCGATGGTTCGGGCCGCC
>JAJZNB010000190.1 GCA_021848085.1 Actinomycetes bacterium | reverse complement strand
TGGTCGGCAGGCGCTTCCAAGGCAGCCTCCCCGGACGGTCCCGGCCGGGAGGTTCCGGCCGCGCCGGGCTCATCCAGCGGCATCTCGTGCCGCACGGCCTCAGTGCCCGTTGGGTCGCGGATCCAGCGGCGCCAGTCGATGCCACGCACCGTACCCTGGCGGCTCGCCAGGGCGGGATCGTGTGGGCAGCGCGTCGGGGGCAACACGACCGACGAGCCAACCGGCGCTGATGCCGCGGGGCGCCATCAGGAGGGGCACGTAACGTAGCTGGGATAGGTATGGGTGTGTGTCGGTGAACGACGAGGCCAGCGGGAACGACGAGGCCAGCGGGAACAAGGTGCCGAGACGGCCTTCGCCATGGCGGCGGGTGGCCGGCGCGCACCCCTTCCGGCGCGGTGCGCTGCTCATCTTGCTCGCCCTGGTGGCCGAGTACCTGGTCCTCCCCCAGATCGGCGGGGTGAGCCGTTCCTTGCACCTCCTCGGACGGGTGAACATCGGCTTCGTCGTCCTCGGGGTGCTGCTCGAGGCGGCGAGCCTGGCCAGCTACGCCGAGCTGACGCGGGCGGTGCTGCCCCCAGGGTCGAGCCGGTTCTCCCGGGTGTGGCGGATCGACCTGTCGACGTTGGCCGTGAGCCACGTGCTGCCAGGAGGAACAGCCGGCGGGGAAGGTCTCGGGTACCGGTTGCTGACCAACGAGGGGGTGGACGGCAGTGACGCCGGCCTGGCGCTCGCCGTGGAGGGGATCGGCTCCGCCCTGGTGCTCAACGCGATGTTGTGGCTGGCTCTGATCGTGTCGATCCCGTTGACCGGGTTCAACCCGATCTATGCCACTGCCGCCATCGTCGGCGCGTTGGTGCTGGCCGCCTTCGCCGGGGTCGTGCTTCTCGTCACCAAGGGTGAGGACCGAGCAGCCAGCGCCCTGCGAGCCCTGGTCGCCCGGCTGCCGTTGCTACGGCCGAGCGCCGCGGACAGCGCCGATCGGGTCGTGCACCAGATCGCCGCCAGGATCCGTGTCATGGCCGCCGATCGCGTCCTGATGCGCCGGGCGGTGCTGTGGGCGGCGGCCAACTGGCTGCTCGACGCGGCGTCGCTGTTCGTCTTTCTCGCCGCGTTCGGCCACCTCGAGAACCCCGACGGCCTGCTCGTCGCCTACGGCCTCGCCTACGTGCTGGCGGCCATCCCGGTGACGCCAGGCGGCTTGGGGATCGTCGAGGGGGTCCTCGTCCCCAGCCTGGTGGGGTTCGGCGCCACGCGGGCAGTCGCCATCGTCGCCGTGATCGGCTACCGCCTCGTCAACTTCTGGCTCCCCATCCCCGTCGGCGCCGGGGCCTATCTCTCGCTCCGCACCCGCAGCGTTCGCGGTACCACGAAGCGAAGGCAGGAGCTCGGGCGTGCCGTGGCCGAAGCCCAATCTTCGCCACCACTGCTCCGTCCCGGCGAGCGACCGGTGTCAGGTGACGGGCAGCCCGGGTGACGGCACGCCGACCGGCCCGGCGGCAGCCGATCGCAGCCTGGATCCGCCCACGAAGGTTGGCCCTGGAGTGCCAGGCAACGCTGGCCGAAGTCAGCCGAACGCGTCGAGGCTGATGGCGTCCGGTCCGGAACCGCCGCGACGGCCGGTGCCGACACCGTCGACGGCCAGCATCTCCTCACCCGGCAGACGCCGAGCTGGCCGGCGCTCTTGGCGAAGCGGTCTGGCGAGCTCCGCTCCGGCCGGCGGCGGCGTACTCGGCGTCGGTCACGTGGTCGCCCCATCGCGGTGGGCCTTCGGTGATGGACAGGTGCGTCATGAAGTCCTCGGGGGTGGCGCCGTGCCAGTGCTCCTCGCCGTCGGGGGCGTAGACGACGTCACCAGCGCGCAGCTCGACCGCGTCTTCGCCGCGGACCTGGACCAGGCCCCGGCCCTCGGTGACGTAGAGGGTCTGGCCGCCGGCGTGGGAGTGCCAGGCGCTGCGAGCGCCGGGGGTGAAGCGCACGGCGGCCACGTTGAGCGTCGAGGCGGGCAGGCCGCGGGTGATCGGGTCCACCCACACGTCGCCGGTGAACGTGTCGGCCGGTCCCTTGGCCGTCGGCGGTTTGGGGGAGATCTCCATCTTGTTGTGGTCCTTTCGGAGGGTCAGCGCCGGCGGGCGGCGGGGTCGAGGGCGGGGGGACCCAGCCGTCGTCGGCGGAGTTCACGGTGACGCCGGGGGCGACGATGCGGTCGACGGCGTCGAGGACGTCGTCGCCGAGGTGCACCTCGGTGGCACCCAGTTGGGACTCGAGGTGGTCCATGGTGCGCGGGCCGATGATCGCCGAGGTGATGGCCGGGTGGCGCAGCACGAAGGCGATGGCCAGCTCGATCAGGCTCAGCCCGGCCTCCTCGGCCAGGTGGGCCAGGGCGTCGGCGGCGTCGAGCTTGCGCTGGTTCTCGGGGAGTGACAGGTCGAAGCGGTTGGCGAGGCGCTGGCGGGCCGGCGACGCCGGCCCCGTGTGGCCGTCCTTGCGGTAGCGACCCGACAGCCACCCGCCGGCGAGCGGGCTGTAGGACAGGACGCCGTAGCCGTAGCGGGCGACGGTGGGCAGCACGTCCCGTTCGATGCCGCGGGTGAGGATCGAGTAGGTGGGCTGCTCGGTCCACGGCCGCTCCAGGCCACGCCGCTCGGCGGTCCACTGGGCCTCCACGATCGCCGAGACCGGCCAGGTGGAGTGGCCGTAGCAGCGGATCTTCCCGGCCCGCACCAGGTCGCTGAGCACGCCGAGGGTGACCTCCAAGTCGATGGCCGGGTCATAGCGGTGGACCTGGTAGACGTCGATCCAGTCGGTGCCGAGCCGGCGCAGGCTGTTCTCGACCTCGGCGACGATCCACCGGCGGCTGTTGCCCCGCCGGTTGGGCTCCTCGCCCATCGGCATGTGGACCTTGGTGGCCAGCACGATGTCGTCGCGCCGGCCGGCGATGGCCTTGCCGACGATCTCCTCGGACTCCCCATGTGAGTAGACGTCCGCGGTGTCGATGAAGTTGACGCCGGCGTCGAGGGCTCGGCGGATGATCCGGATGGACTCGTCGTGGTCCTTGGTGCCCCACTCGCCGAACATCATGGCGCCGAGGCACAGGGCGGAGACCTGGACGCCGGTGCGCCCGAGGGGTCGAATTTCCATCGGTGCTTCCTCTCTCTGGGCCAGATGGGACAGGCGGGTCAGGGACCGACGAGGACGTTCGAGGTGGCGCGGTCCGCCATGGCCTGGTAGCCGGCGCCGATCTGCTCGAGGCCGACGGCGCGGTCGACGACCCTCCCCGGCTCGATCCGGCCGTCGGGTCGGGGATGGCCCTCGGCGCGGACATCGCCGACGGCACGGGAGATGGCTGCTCGCGCGCTGCGGCTGTCCATGCGTCCACCCTACGGGCGCCGCGGTGGCCCAGGGAGACGGCGTGAGCACCGGCCCGGGCGCCGTGGCGGCGGGTGTTCGGCCTGGACCTGGTGCTGCTGCACGCCCCGTCGGTGTGGGACTTCCGAAAGGAGGTGATCCTCCAGGCCCGCTGGCAGACGTGATCCCCTCCACCGACGAGCTCGAGATGTACCCGATCGGCCTCACCTCCATCGCCGCCGACCTCGAGGCGAACCGCTACTAGGTGGCTGGTGTGAA
>JAJZNB010000052.1 GCA_021848085.1 Actinomycetes bacterium | reverse complement strand
TGGTGGCCGCGCCGGGCCCGTCACCTCGCCGACCCTGGCCCGGCGCCGACCATGCCCGGCGCCGACCATGCCCGGCAGCGACCATGCCCCGGCGCTAATCTTGACGTTGACGTCAACGAGCCCCGGCTGGGCGACGGTCCGGCCGGATTCCCCCCTGGTGTGGTCGATCGGTATGTTGTCCGTCCTGATGAGCATCGGCCTGATGGGCATCGCCCTCCGAGGAGCGCTGGTGGCGCGGGCCCCGGTGGCGCCCGCTCGCTCGCAGACGCCGACGCCCACCGGCCGCGGGACCGCCCCGACGGTGGCGGGCGCCGGGCCCGAGCGGCGGGTGCCCGCCGTCGGCCGGGCGAGGGCGGGGTCGTGAGCGCCGGCAACGGGTCTGTCGACGTCGGCGAGGTGGCCGACGTCGGACGGGACTCCGGCGGCGAGAGGACCGATGGTGCCGCCGGCATGCTGCGCATCGGCGAGGTGGCCAAGCGCACCGGGCTCACCACCCGCACCCTTCGCTACTGGGAGGAGCAGGGATTGCTGTCTCCGAGCGACCACCGTCTCAGCGGCGAACGGCTCTACACCCCGGTCGACGTGGCCCGGGTGACGCGCATCCGCGACCTGCAGGAGCTGCTGGGCTTCTCGCTGGCGGAGGTGCGGGTGGTGCTCGACACCGACGACGTGGCCGTGCTCGACCGGGTCCGCTCCGAGTTCCATGGTGCCGACGTGAGCCGGGATCGGCGCCGGCAGCTGCTCGACGAGGCGATCGAGGCCAACGACCAGCTGCTGCAGCGCCTCGACGACACCTTGGCCCGGATCCACGCCTTCCGTGACGAACGGGCCGACAAGGCGGTGACGCTGCGCAAGCGACGCGGCGACCTGTAGCCCGCGGCCGTCGGTGCCAGGCCCGGCCGCGGATGCCGGCCGCCCGGCGCCGTTCCACGGCGGCCGCCCAGATCGGGCAGGATCGGCTGGAGCACATCGAAGCGACAACAATGCGACAACAGGAGGAGACGACTTCATGGACGAGGCGCTGCGGGCCGAGACGGTGCGGATCACCGGGCACCAGGGCGACGAGATCGAGGCGTACCTGGCCGAACCGCTGGGTGACGGCCCCTTCGGCGGGGTGGTGGTGATCCACCACATGCCCGGCTACGACTCGCCCACCAAGGAGATCACCCGGCGCTTCGCCGCCCACGGCTACCTCGCCATCTGCCCGAACCTCTACTGGCGCGAGGCTCCCGGCGCCGATCCCGACGACGCGGCAGCCACCGCCCGGGCCGCCGGCGGCGTGCCCGACGAGCGCCTGGTCGGTGACGTGGACGGAGCGGCCCGCTACCTGCGCCAGCGCCCGTCGTCCAACGGAAAGATCGCCACCATCGGCTACTGCTCGGGCGGCCGTCAGTCGTTCCTGGCGGCGTGCTCGTTGCCGCTCGACGCCGCCGTCGACTGCTACGGAGCCCTCGTGGTGGGGGAGCCGCCCGAAGGTTCGGGCCTGCGGGTCGGTCCCATCGGCCACCTGGCCGGCGACCTGTCGTGCCCGCTGCTGGGCCTGTTCGGCGAGGAGGACAAGTTCCCGTCGCCCGAGCAGGTCGAGGAGCTGCGGGGCATCCTCACCGAGCATGGCAAGCAGTTCGAATTCCACTCCTATCCCGGTGCCGGCCACGCCTTCTTCGCCGTCGACCGACCGTCGTACCGCCCCGAGGCGGCCAACGACGGCTGGCAGCGCATCTGGGAGTTCTTCGGTCGGCACCTGGCCAGCGCCTGAGCCGAGCGGAGCGCCACATGTGCACCTATCTGACCGAGACGCTGCCCATCGCCGGCAGCGGCAAGGGTGCCGGCGGATGGTTCTCGCTGACCGACGCCAGCGTCTACCTCGACCATCCCGTCCACGCCCCGGCCGAGCACACCCTCAACATCGACTTCCGCAACCCCGCGGCGGGAGCAGCTGCCCGCGTCGCCGTCGAGCTCGATCCGGGGGCAGCCCGGCAGCTGGCCGAGGCCATCTTGCAGACCTTGGCCTCGGCGCCCCCCGGCCTGGTCGAGGCGGCCGCTGCCAGCGAGGGCCAGCCGTCGTCCACCGCTGCCGCCTGACCCCGGCACGGCCGGCCGCGCCGGATCAAGCATCGGCCGGCGGTGCCACATCCTGCACCGACGAGGGTCGACCGGACCGCTTCGCCCGCGGCTGCTTCGCCCGCGGCTGCTTCGTCCGCGGCTGGCGCTGGCGGGGACGGCCGGTGGCATCCTGGTCGCCCCGGTCCGTCTCCGGGCGCGACAGCGCACCGAGCGTCTCGGCCAACAGCTCCACCTGGCGGCGGTCCAGGCGGTCGAGGAAGTGGCGGCGCACGTGGGCCACGTGGTCGGGAGCGGCCCGCACCAGCTGGGCCACGCCCACCGGGGTCAGCACCGCGTAGCTGCCGCGGCGGTCGTCCTCGCAGGCGACCTTGGCCACCAGGTGGCGGCGGACCAGGCTGTCGACCCGGCGGGTCAGACCGCTCGGTGACAGGTAGACGGCCTGCGCCAGCTCGGCCATGCGCAGCCGTCGCTGCGGAGCCTCCGACAGCGTCACCAGCACGTCGTAGTCGGCCAAGCTGATGCCCTGGTCGGCCTGCAGGTCCTCGTCGAGGACGGCCAGCAGTCGGGCGTTGGTGCCGAGCAGGCCTCGCCAGGCCCGGGTCTCCACCGCGTCGAGCCAGCGCGTCGGCTGGTCCGGCTCGTGTCCGGTGGGCGGCGGCCCGGCGCCGGCCTGCTGCGGCGGGGAGGTCCCGGCCATGGACGTGACCAGCGGCTCCCTGTTCGTCACCACCCCCAGGTTAGTTGTCCTTGTTTGTGCAACCACACATGGTGGGCGTGGCCGGCCGGCCGGTCGCCCGGCGGGCCGAGCGCCGGGCTGGGCGGCAGCCCGTCGGGTCGGGTCGGACCGGGCGGGCCGGTCGGGCCGAGCGTCGGGCCCGTCGGGCCAGCGGCGGCAACAGCCACGGCGGCCTGGTGCCAGCGGCGACTTGGCTGCAGCCGGCGTGTTCCCCGCTAGCGTACGGGCTGTGACCACAGAGCCTCCCGAGCTCGGGCAGCTGGTGGCCGATCTGGCCGCCGAGCACGAGGCCCTCGACGCCGTGGTGGCGCCGCTCGCCGAGCCGCAGTGGGACCTGCCCACCCCGGCCGCGGGCTGGGCGGTGCGTGACCAGATCAGTCACCTCGCCTTCTTCGACGACGCCGCCGCCTTGGCCCTGCGGGACCCGGGCGCCTTCGGCGCCGAGGCGCAGCGGGCCATGAGTGCCGCCGGCGATCCGATGCAGGACCATCTCGACCAGGGAAGGGCCCTGGCGCCCCCGGAGCTGCTGCAGTGGTGGCATCGGAGCTGTCAGCGCCTGCTGCAGGCCCTCGAGCGCGTGGAGCCGGCGACCCGGGTCCCGTGGTTCGGCCCGCCCATGGGCGCCCGTTCGTTCGTGACCGCCCGGTTGATGGAGACCTGGGCCCACGGCACCGACGTCACCGACGCCCTGGGTCGGGCGCCGCAGGCCAGCGGTCGGCTGCGGCACGTGGCCGAGCTGGGGGTGCGGACCCGGCCCTACTCCTACGCCGTGCGCCGTCTGGCCGTCCCTCCCGGGGTGATCACCGTGGAGCTGACCGGGCCGGCCGCTGAGCGGTGGGTCTGGGTGACATCTGGTGGCGGCGAGGTGGTCGCCACCGTCCGCGGCCCGGCGCTCGACTTCTGCCTGGTGGTGACCCAGCGCCGCAACGTGGCGGACACGGCGCTGCAGGCCGAGGGTGCCGCCGCCGAGGAGTGGTTGCAGGTGGCTCAGGCCTTCGCCGGCCCGGCCGGTGCAGGCCGCCCACCGTCGGCAGTCGCCTGACGGCCTTCGCCGGGCCGGGCCGAGACCGACGGCTAGTCGACGGCCGGCGACGGTGAGGGTGGACGACCGACCGGTGTCGCCGCCCCGGCGGGCTCGGGCCGGCCGGGGCCATCGAGTGCTGGCGTCGCCCCGGGTCCGGCGGGCGCGGGCCGGCTGTGGTCATCGAGCGCCGACGGTGCCAGCGCCGAGCCGGATGGCGACGACGCACCGGCGGCCAGGCGCCGGGCCTGCCGGCGCCACAGGACGACCATCGTCACGCCACCGGTGACGAACAGCGCCAAGCCGGCCGCCTGCACCAGGTCGAACCCCGAGCTGCTCACGTCACTGAGCCAGAAGTGCTCTTCGACGAAGCGGGCCATGCCCCACATGCTCGCCGTCGCCGCCAGCACGAAGCCGGTGGGACGGAGGCGCAGGCGGCGCTCGATGAGGAGCAGCACCCCGAAGATGGCGAACGACAAGATTGCCTGGAAGATGGGCACGGGCAGGCGCTTGCCGACCTCACCGGCGTAGTACATGCCGAACCAGGCGTCGGTCGGGTGCCCGCCGCCGGCCACCATCAGCTGCGGCCCGAGCAGCCGGCCCACTCCCCAGGCCGCCATCAGCACCGGGGCGACCAGGTCGAGCATGCGCAGCGTGGACAGCTCCTGGCAGCGCCGCCGGGCCAGGATCACCCCGGTGGGGATGCCGCCGATCAGGCCCCCGAACGACGACAGGCCGCCGTTCCAGATGAGCGGGATGTCGCCGGGGTGCGCCGAGTAGTCGGGGCCGAGGGGTCCGGTGTGCCAGTTGGCCATGACGTGCACCACCCGGGCCCCGATGATGGCGGCGACGATGACCCACACGAAGACGCCGGTCAGCCACTGCCACTGGTAGCCGCCGTGGCGCAGACGGCGCTCGAAGTAGCGGTAGCCGAAGAAGAAGGTGATGGCCAGCCCGATGCCGTAGGTGTGGATGACGAGCGGGGTGCCGAAGAAGTGGAAGGCGACGGGGATGGGCTTCATCGGGTGTCCTCGGGTGGCTTGCGCACGGCGACACCGCCGGCCAGAGCCAGGTTAGCCACCGGCACCGCTCCGGCGGGCTCGCTCGAGCGCGCCGGCTCGTTGCCAGCCTTCCGTCGGGCTGGGCGGTGGCGGCTCGGTGCCTGCGGTCCTCCCGAGGCGGTTGACCCTTCTTCGCTCCGGAGGCGGCAGGGTGAGAGCCGGTGGGCGGCTGCCGCTCAGGGCTGGCCGGCGCCGACCAGCCCGTTGGTCCAGATGGTCGAGTAGCTGACGGTGGTTCCCGGGTGGGGCGCCTGGATGACCTCGTCACCCCCCACGAAGATGGCCACGTGCTGCACGCTGCTGGTGCCGTCGTTCCAGAAGACCAGGTCGCCGGGCTGCAGGTCCGCCAGCGGGATGTGCGTGGTGGCCAGCCACTGCTCCTCCGCCGTCCGGGGCAGCGACACCCCGGCCTGGCGCCAGGCCCACTGGGTCAGGCCCGAGCAGTCGAAGCCGACGCCGGGCTGCTCTCCGCCCCACACGTAGGGCACACCGAGCTGGCTGCGGGCGGCGTCCACCGCCGCCTGACCACCCCCCGCCTGAGGACCGCCACCGCCTGATCCGGCCGGCGGGCTCGCCGCCGGCGGCGAGGAGGGGCCGGCAGCCGGGGTCGGGCTGGGGTTCGGCACCTGGGCGGCCGGTGCCTGGCGGTTGGCCGCTTGGACGGATGCGGCCACCGCGGCCGCCGCCCGCCGCTGGGCGGCCTGCTGGGCAGCGGCCTGCTGGGCAGCCCGCTCGGCGGCCACCCGGGCCCGGAAGGCGGCGGCCTGGGCCGCCGCCTCGACCGCCTTGCGCTGGGCGATCAAGATGGCGATGGAGCCCTTCACCCTGCTCAGGGTGGCCTGCTGGGCAGCCTCGACGGTGCGGGCCTGGCGCTCGGCGTCGACGACCTCGGTGGCGGCTGCCTGCGCCTGGTTCCGCGTGCTGCGCACCTGGCGCTGCTGGGCGGCCAGCGCCGCATCGGCCCGCCGCAGCCCGTCGAGGGCGCTCTGCAGATGCGAGCTGTTGACCGCCCGGTACTCTTGGGCGGCCGCCGCGTTGGGGCTGCCGGTGTCGAAGACCGCCTCGAGCCCGGTCTCGACGCTGCCCGCCATGTAGGCGGCCAGCGCCGCCCGGCGCAGCGTCGCCTTCGCGGTGGTCACCCGCCGCCGGGTGGCGGCGACCGCCGCCTCGTTGGCCGACAGCTGCTGGTCGAGCTGCTGCACCCGCTGTTGGGCGGCGTCGTACTGCTGGGACAGGATGTCGAGCCGGTTGTTGTCGGCCTGGATCTGCTGCTCGAGCTGGGCGGCCTGGGCCTGCTCGGCGGAGAGCTGATCCGCACCAGACGGCGGGGTCTGGACGGGAGCGGCGAGAGCGGCGACACCGAAGACGGCGGCGGAGGCAAGCCCGGCCATCCACCGACGACGTCTTCGACCCCGCCGAACCGCCGAGGAGCGCTCGAGGTCAGCCACGATCGGAAGTGTCTAGCAACAGCGTCTTGTGGCCGCAAGCTTCGCCGGCCGTGCCTCTCCAGGCGCGGATGGCGGGCTGGGTCGTTCTGGTCGGTGCTCAGGTGCGGGCTGCTCGGGCCGCGGGGTCTCGGCGGTGGCGGCATGCCGATAGCGTCGGCGTCATGCACCCCATCGAGCGGCTGCGGGCGCTGTCGCGTGCCGGGTGGGCGCCACCGGACGTGTTGGCCGTCGAGGCGGCGTGGGCGCTGGCCGACCTGGCCGACAGCGAACCTCAGGCCATGCTGCCCGCCTGCCGGCGGCTGCTGCAGCGCCACGTGGACCAGGGGCCGCTGTGGTGGGTCTGTGCCCACCTGCTGTGCAGCGGCGATCCGGTGGGGGAGGCGGCTCGCTGCACCGAGCTGCTCGAGTCCGACCCCTCTGCGCAGCATCTCCTCGACGAGCTCGGTGACCGCCGGGTGGTGCGCCGCGGCGGGGTCGGCGAGGTGGCTAGCGCCGACGTGGTGGCGGTGCCGGTGCTGGCCCTCGGGCCGGGGGGCATGGTGGTCGATCCGGGCGTCGCCTCGCTGCTCGAGGCGGCCCGGGCCTTGGAGGTGCCGATCTGGGTCGACGCCGGGGCTGGCCGGCTGCTGCCCGACCGGCTGTGGGAGGCGCTGCGCCGGCGGCTCGAGAGGCCCACCTCGGACCGGCCCGAGGTGACGGTGCTGCGCTCATCGTGGTTCGACGACGGTCCCCCGGGCGGCGTCGGCGTGGTGGAGCCGCTGGTCGGTGTCGATCGGGTCGCCGTGCCGGTCGGCTGCCTGCCCCTGGGACGGCTGGCCGGCGCCGTCGACTGCCCCGAGCCGGCCGGCTTGGTGCGCTGGTGAGCACCGGCGCCGTGTCCGACCCCGCCGCCGTGGGCGGTCTGGTGCGCCGCTACCTGGAGCTGGGGCTGCGGCTGGGTCGCCACGTCGAGGGGCTGGTCGACGCCTACTACGGCCCCTCCGAGCTGGCCGAGCGCGCCGCCCGGGCGGCGCCGGTGGCGCCGTCGGCGTTGGCGGCCGAGGCCCGGCAGCTGGCCGCCGATCTGGCCGCCGGGGCGCCTCTGGACGCCGAGGGGCACCCCGGCGAGGAGACGGCGCGGCGTCGGCGCTGGCTGCAGGCGCAGGTGCGGGGTCTGCACACCACCGCCCGCCGGTTGGCCGGCGACGACGTCTCCTACGTCGACGAGGTGGAGGCCTGCTACGGCGTGCGTCCCCGGCCGGTGCCCGAGGACGATCTGGCCGCCGCCCACCGACGCCTCGGCGAGGTGCTTCCCGGCCGCGGCTCGGTGCGGGAGCGCTTCGTCGCCTGGCGCGAGGCCCACGCCGTGCCCGCCGACCGCCTGGAGCCGGCCCTGCGGTCGCTGCTCGACGATCTGCGCCAGCGCACCGCCGGGCTGGTCGGCCTGCCCGACGGAGAGCGGGTGGAGCTGCAGCTGGTCAGCGGCAAGCCCTGGTCGGGGTTCAACACCTATCTCGGCGGCCTGCGCTCACAGGTGGCCGTCAACACCGACCTGCCCGTCCTGTCGACCACCCTCGCCCACCTGGTCGCCCACGAGGCCTATCCCGGTCACCACACCGAGCACACCCGCAAGGAGGCGGGGCTGGTGCGCCGGCGCCACTGGTGGGAGGAGACGATCTTCCTGGTCGGCACCCCCCAGTGCCTGCTGGCCGAAGGCCTGGCCGACCTGGGTCTCGAGGTGGTGCTGGGCCGGCGTCCCGAGCCGCTGGTGGCCCAGCACCTGCGGCCGCTGGGCATACGCTATGACGCCGAGGTGGTGGCCGAGGCGGCCGAAGCGGCCGAGACGCTGTCCGCGGTGCGGGCCAACGCGGCGTGGCGGCTGCACGTCGACGGAGCCGCTCCGGACGTGGTGGCCGCCGAGCTGGCTCGGTGGGGGCTGCTGCCCAGGCCCCGGGCCGAGAAGGCGGTCGAGTTCCTGTCCCACCCGACCTGGCGGTCCTACATCAGCTGCTACGTCGAGGGCCTGCCGCTGTGCCGGCGCTTCGTGGCCGGCGACCCGGCCCGCTTCGCCCGGCTGGTCACCGAGCAGCTCACCCCCGCCGACCTCGCCGCCGGCTAGCCCTCGGGTCGGGAGACGGGCCGGCCGGTTGGCGTGGAGGGTCGCTCCGGGCCGCCGGTAGCATGCCGGCCATGTCTGCACGCAGCCGCAACCTGCCCCGCCGGTCGTGCTTCTCGACCCCCGGCTCCAACGAGAAGTTCCTGTCCAAAGCCCCGACGGTGCCGGCCGACATGTCGTTTCTCGACCTCGAGGACTCGGTGGCGCCCAACGAGAAGGAGGCGGCCCGGGCCAAGGTGGTCGAGGCCATCCGCTCCCAGAGCTGGGACGACCGGGTGCTGTGCGTCCGGATCAACGCCTGGGACACCGAGTGGACCTACGGCGACGTGATCGAGGTGGTCGGCCACGCCGGCGAGCGGCTCGACGAGGTGATGCTGCCCAAGGTCCAGACGGCAGCTGAGGTCGTGGCCCTCGACCTGCTGCTGACCCAGGTGGAGAAGAAGTGCGGCCTGCCGGTCGGCCACATCGGGATCGAGGCCCAGATCGAGACCACCCGGGGCCTGATCAACGTCGACGACATCTGCGCCGCCTCGCCGCGGCTCGAGACCATCATCTTCGGGCCCGCCGACTTCGCCGCCTCTATGGAGATGCCGGTGCTCACCGGCGGGGTGCAGATCCCCGAGTACCCCGGCGACCACTTCCACTACGTGTTCTCGCGCATCTTGATGGCTGGTCGGGCCAACGGTCTGCAGGTCATCGATGGGCCTTTCCTGAAGGTGCGCGAGATGGACGCCCTGCGCGACTTCGCCCAGCGGACCCGGGTCCTCGGCTACGACGGCAAGTGGGCGCTCACCCCAGACCAGGTGACCGTCCTCAACGAGATCTACTCGCCGACCCAGGAGCAGTTCGATCGGGCCTGGGACATCCTCGACGCCTACCAGAAGGCCACCGAGGAGGAGGGTCGCGGTGCGGTCATGTTCGGGGACGAGATGATCGACGAGGCCAGCCGCAAGATGGCCATCAAGTTCGTCAGCCGCGGCGAGCGGGCCGGGCTCACCCGCAGCCGCACCTGACATGGCTGGGCTGCCCCTGGTGTGACCAGCGCCCCCTACCCGTCGTCGCGACCGGTGGGCCGCGCCCGGGGCCGGGGCCGCCTGGCCCTGGCCTTGGCCGTGCTGGTGGCGGCCGTCGTCGCCTACGTGAAGCTCGGGCCGCCGAGCGACTCGACCTGCAGCTTCGGATCCGGGGGGAGCTACACCCTGGCCGCCCAGCAGGTCGACGAGGCCTCGATCATCGCCGGGGTGGCCGAGCGCCTCGGGTTGCCCGACCACGCCGTCACCGTCGCGCTGGCCACCTCCTTGCAAGAGACCAAGCTCCGCAACCTGCCGTACGGCGACAAGGACTCGGTCGGCCTGTTCCAGCAGCGGCCGTCGGAGGGCTGGGGGACACGCGCCGAGATCCTCAACCCGGTCTACGCCGCCACCGCCTTCTACCAGCGGTTGGTGCAGGTGCCCGGCTGGCAGACCATGCCGGTGACCGACGCCGCCCAGCTGGTGCAGCACAGCGCCGATCCGTTGGCCTACGCCCAGTGGGCCACCGAGGCGCGCACCTTGGCCGTCGCCCTGACCGGCGAGGTGCCGGCCGGGTTGAGCTGCACGGTGCGCAGCTATCGCGCCGCCCCCACCCCGGCGGCGGTCAGCACCCGCGAGGAGGTCGAGCTGGGTGCCCCCGGCTTCGGGGTGCCGGTCAGCGCCAAGCGGGGCTGGGAGCTGGCCGCCTGGGCCGTGGCTCATGCCTACGACGACCACCTGCGTGCCGTGTCGTTCGACGACAGGACCTGGACGTCGGGTGCGGGCTGGCGTCCTGCCGCCTCGGCCAGCCCCGACGAGGTGACGGTCCAGACGGCCAGACCGTGACGCCGGCCTCCCGGGACCGGCGGCGTCGACAGGGCCGGGCCGGCCGGCGGGTTCAGGCCGGGGTGGCGTCGCGTCTGGTGGCCTGCTCCACCAGCCGGCGGACCACCACCTTGAGCGCCAAGGTCTCGTCGGCCCCCTCGAAGATGGACAGCACCCGGGCGTCGACGAACCAGCGGCTGACGGGGAACTCCTCGGCGTAGCCCATGCCGCCGTGGATCTGCATGGCCTCACGGGTCACCCACTCGGCGGCGCGGCACACGTAGGCCTTCAACATCGAGGCCTCCAAGGTGCCCTCCCCCTTGGCCATCAGCCGGGCCACCTCGTAGGAGAACTGGCGGGTGGCCTGGATGAGGAACGCCATGCGGGCCAGCTTCACCTGGGTCAGCTGGTACTCGGCGATGGGTTGGCCGAACACGACCCGGTTGTCGGCGTAGTCGAGTGCCGCTTCGTAGGCGGCCTGCATCACCCCCAACGCCCGGGCCGCCGTCTGCAGCCGGCCGTTCTCGAACCCGGCCATCTGCAGGTAGAAGCCCCGCCCCACCCCCTCTTCGGCGCCGATCACGTTGGCGTCGGCCACGAACCAGTTGTCGAAGGAGATCTCGTAGCTGTGCATGCCGCGATAGCCGAGGGTGTCGATGGGCCGCCCCTCCATCCGGCCGGTGCCCGGCACCCCGCCTCGCTCGGCGGCGTCTTGGACGAGCTCGAAGCCGGTGCCCTGCGCCCGGGGCTTGGGCACGATGAACAGCGTCAGGCCCCGGTGGGCCTGGCTGCGGTCGGGGTCGGTGCGGGCCAGCAACATCAGGACGTCGGCCCGCGCCGCGAAGGTGCACCAGGTCTTCACGCCCGATACCAGCCAGCCGCCGTCGGTGCGGGTGGCGCTGGTCACGATGTTGGCCACGTCGGAGCCGAAGTCGGGTTCGGTGACGGCGACCGCGTTCATGACCTCTCCGCTGGCCAGGCGGGGCAGCCACTGGCGCTTCTGCTCGTCGGTGCCGCCGGCCAGCAGGGCCCGGCTGAGGATCTCGGGCCGGGTGATGAGCGACCCGCCGGCGCCCAGCGACCCCCACGACAGCTCCTCGGTGGCCACCACCATGCCGAGGTAGTCGTGCTCCCCGCCCGAGGCGAAGCCGCCGTACTCCTCGGGGATCGACAGGCCGAGCGCCCCCATGTCGGCCAGACCGCCGATGATCTCCTCGGGGATGTCGGCGTTGTGCCGGTGGATGTGCTCGGCGCGGGGCCGGATCTGCTCCTCGGCGAAGCGGTGGAAGGTGTCGCGCACCAGCTCGAAGTCGGGGTCGAGGTGACGCTGTCCCTCCACCCCGCACAGCGCGGCCAGGAACTGCGGGTCGCGGTGGGCGGCCACGAAGCCGGCGACCGGCGCCGTCCACCCCGGTTCGGTGCCCCATGCCGCTTCGCGCCCGGCGATGCGGCCGGCCAGCTCGGCGACGGCGTCGGCGACGAAGGCGCAGGCCAGACGGGCCTCCTCGTCGCCGCGGCTGCCGTAGCTGAGCACCGCCTCGGCGGTGCGCACCGCGGCGGCCGCGTGGGCCAGGTCGTAGGCCACGACCTGGTGGGCGTCGACGTCGCCGGCCGCAGCCAGCCGGGCGGTGGCGGTCGACACCACCGAGGAGGCCAGGCGCACGGCCTCGCCGGCGCCGGCCAGGTCAGGGGTGGGTTGGCTGGTCATCTCCACAGGGTACCGGCGGCCGTCGAGCCGCTCCGGAAGCCGCCGGTCTGTCTGGCGGCTCGGGGGGTGCCGCCGCCGGTCTGTCTGGCGGCTCGGGGGGTGCCGCCGCCGGTCTGTCTGGCGGCTCGGGGGGTGCCGCCGCCGGTCTGTCTGGCGGCTCAGGGCCGTTCGGGGACCTGAGCCACGACCGTCACCAGCGGGGGCAGCACCACCGGGTCGTTCCCGGGGGAGACGCCGGTGAGCGACTCCAGGTAGTCGGCCAGCGGGCCTGGTCCGGCGCCGGCGGGCGCCTCGGCCCAGGCGTCCACCAGCTGCAGCCCAGCCGAGCGGGTCAGGGCGGGCAGCAGCGCCCCCACGTCGGGATGGCGGGCGTCGGGCATCGAGAACGGCCGGCCGGCGATGCGGCCGGCCGAGGTGATCGGCTCCTGGGCGACGACCCAGCCTCCGGGGTGGACGGCGGCCCGCATGCGGGCCAGCACCGGCGCCGGGTCGACGACGTGCAGCAGCAGGAACCGGCAGAAGGCCAGGTCCACCGGTTCGGGCAGGACGAGGTCTTCCGCCGCCTGGGTGATGGCCAGCACCTGGGTGAACGAGGCGGCGGCCGCCGCCACCTCGTCGCGGGCCAGAGGATCGCTGTCGACGGCGTAGACCCTCCCGTCGCGGCCGACCAGCTCGGCCAGCGCCACCGACACGTCGCCGCCACCGGCGCCGACATCGACGCAGCGCCAGCCCGCCCCCAGACCGAGGCGCTCCAAGGCGGTGGCCAGCGGCCGCCGGTACACGTCGTCGCGCAGCGCGTGGGGCATCGGACGGGGAGGCTACCTGTCCGGCCGGTGCCCGCCGCGGCCCGCCGGAGCCGATGTGGCGGCACGGGCGGGATAGGGTGCGCTGGCGTGAAGGTGACGATGCTGCTGTGTGACGCTGCCCAGGTGGCCGGCGGAAAGCTGTTCGTGCTCGGGGGCGGGTGGTCGCTGACCGGGCCCGACCCCACCCCGTCGGCCATCGCCATCAAGGTCGACGTCGGCTGGCAGGAGGCGACCACGGCCCACCACTGGGAGCTGTACCTCGAGGACGCCGACGGCGCGCCGGTGATGCTCGACACGCCCGAGGGGATGCATCCGGTGGAGGTGCGCGGCGAGTTCCAGGTGGAGCGGCCCGACGCCGTGCCCGAGGGCACCCCCATCGACGTGGCCCTGGCCGTGAACCTCGGACCGCTGCCGCTGTCGCCGGGCAGCCGCTTCACCTGGCGGCTGGCCATCGACGGCGAGTCGCAGGCCGACTGGTCGCTGAGCTTCACCACCCGGCCGCCCGAGGCGGCCTGAGCACCAGCCGGCCGGCCGCCGCCGGGGGGAGGCGGCCGGCGCCGTGTCGCCGGGCTGGCGCCAGAGGCGCCGGGGCCGGGTCCGTTGGACGACACCGGCGGCCGCCGACTACACACGGCGGGCATGACCAGCTACGACCGCCCCTTCGGCCGGTACTTCGAGGACTTCGAGGCCGGCGACATCTACCGCCACTGGCCGGGCAAGACCATCACCGAGTACGACGACCACCTGTTCTGCATGATCACCATGAACCACCACCCGCTGCACACCAACGAGTGGTTCGCCGAACAGGAGACGGTCCACGGCAAGAACGTCGTCGTCGGCAACCTCGTCTACTCGCTGGTGCTGGGCATGAGCGTCCCCGACGTGAGCGGCGCCGCCATCGCCAACCTCGAGGTCGAGTCGCTGCTGCACCGCAACCCCACCTTCCACGGTGACACCATCTACGCCGAGAGCCGCGTGCTTGACAAGGTGCCGTCGTCGTCGAAGCCCGACCGGGGTGTCGTCACCGTCGAGACCAAGGGCTTCAACCAGCACGGCGTGGAGGTCTGCTACTTCCGACGCAAGGTCATGGTGTGGAAGCGCGACGCGGCGCCGGCCCGCAAGCGGCCCTACGGCGAGGACGTCTGGGACTGATCCGGTCGCCCCGCCCCCCCTCGGCTGCCTCGGAGCGCCAGCCCGCCCCGGCCGAGCTGCGGCGGCTGCGACGGCAGGTGCTGCAGCTGGCCGGCACCCTGCGGCCGCTGCCGTGGCGCGCCACGCGCGACCCGTGGGCGGTGCTGGTCAGCGAGATGATGCTGCAGCAGACCCAGGCGCTTCGGGTGGTGGAGCCGTGGCGCGCGTTCCTCGGCCGCTTCCCCGACCCGGCGGCGTGCGCCGCGGCGCCGGTCGGGACGGTGCTGGAGGCCTGGGCCGGGCTCGGCTACAACCGCCGGGGGCTGCAGCTGCACCGCGCCGCCAGCGCCGTCGTGCAGCGCTTCGCCGGCCGGATCCCCGCCGACGAGGCGGAGCTGCGCCGCCTGCCGGGAATCGGTCCGTACACCGCCCGGGCTGTGCTGGCCTTCGCCTTCGAGCGTGATGTGGCCGTGGTCGACACCAACGTGGGGCGGGTCCTGGCCCGGGCGGTGGCCGGGGTGCCTCTCGAACCGTGGCCGGCCGCCGCCCAGCAGCTCGCCGACCGGCTGCTTCCCGAGGGGCAGGCCTGGGCCTGGAACCAGTCGATCATGGAGCTCGGCGCCACCATCTGCACGGCCCGCTCCCCGCGGTGCACCACCTGCCCGCTGCAGGACACCTGCCGGTGGGTGGCGGCGGGCCGCCTCGGTCCCGATCCGTGGCGGCCGGCATCGCGCCAAGGGCCGTTCCACGGCTCGGACCGTCAAGGACGGGGCCGGCTGGTGGCCGCCTTGCGCCGCGGCCCGCTGCCGCTGGCCGAGCTGGCCGCCGCGGCCGGCTGGGACGACGACACCGACCGGGCCCGGCGGATCGCCGACGGCCTGGTCGCCGACGGCTTGGCCGTGTGCGACGAGGAGCGGCTGCGCCTTCCGTGACCGTCGTCAGGCGCCGAGGAAGGCCAGCACCTCGGCGTTGACGGTGGCCGGCTGCTCCAGGTGCAGGAAGTGGCCAGCGCCGGACACCGTCACCTGCCTGGACCCCTGGGCCAAGAGCCCCGACACGTCTCCGACGATGTCGAAGCCGAGGCAGCCGTCGTCGGCGCCGTGGAGGTACAAGGTGGGCTGGGGGGCCGGGCCCAGGCCCGCCTGCTGGGCGGCTTGGTAGCGGGGCTGGTGCTGCGCCGGGTCGAGCATCGCGCGGTAGTAGCCGATGGCGGCCGACAGGTGGCGCGGGTCGCTCAGCGCCGCCTTCGCCTGAGCGGCGTCCCAGCGGCCGTCGTAGCCCGGCGACCAGTCCTCCCACAGATGGTCGATGAAGGCGAAGTCGTCGAGCGGCACCGCCGCCTCGGCCAGCTCGGACTGGAAGAAGAAGATGTAGAAGCTGCGCTTGAGCTGCCGGTACGACAGGAAGGAGGTGGCCAGCGCGGCCGGCGGCGGCACGGCCAGCGTCACCAGCCTCCGCCACCGACCGGGTTCGGTTGCCGCCGCCCCGTAGGCGGCGAAGGCGCCCCAGTCGTGGCCGATCACCACGGCGTCGTCCTGGCCTCCCAGCGCCTCGTGCAGGGCGCAGGCGTCGGCGGCCAGTGCCCCGGTCTGGTAGGCGCCGTCGGCCGGGACGGCGCTGGGCGCGTAGCCGCGCATCCACGGCGCCACGGCGTGGCAGCCGGCGGCGGCCAGCGCCGGCACCAGGTGCCGCCAGGTGTGTGCCGTGTCGGGGAACCCGTGCAGGCACAGGGCGAGCGGGCCGTCGGAGGGGCCGTCGTGCAGACAGGCGAATTCGACGTCGTTGGCCATGACCCGCAGGCGCTCCATGGCAGCAGGGTAGTCTCGGCCTCGAAGCGGCCCACGGGCCGGGGCGCCGTGCTCCGGTCGGCCCCGTCGGTGCCACGGTGGAGGCTTCGGAGGGGGTGGGTTGCGCTGCGCGTGCGGTTCTTCGGGGTGCGAGGGTCTTGTCCGTGCTCGAGCCCGACCCACCTGCGCTACGGCGGCAACACGTCGTGCGTGCTGGTGGAGCCCGAGCACGGACCTGGCCTGATCCTCGACCTCGGCACGGGCTTGCGGCCGTTGGGTGACGTCCTCGAAGCCGCCGGGGACAGCTCTGCGATCACCGCCTTGCTGAGCCACCTGCACTGGGACCACGTGATCGGCATGCCGTTCTTCGCGCCGGTGCTGCGTCCCGGCTCCACCATGGATGTCTACGGTCCACCCCAGCAGCGCGGGTCGCTGCACCAGCTCATCGACCAGGTGGTGCAGCCCCCGTTCTTCCCGGTGCAGGTCCAGCAGCTGCACGGCTCCATCGACTTCCACGAGGTCGTCGACGACAAGTTGCTGCTCGGCAGCTGCGTGGTGGTGGTGCGGCAGGTGCCGCACCTGGGCACCACCCTGGGGTTCCGGGTGGAGGCCGACGGTGCCGTGGTCGCCTACGTGCCGGACCACCAGGCACCTGGCGACCTGGCCCGTGTGGAGCCCGGGGTGCTGGAGCTGTGCGACGGGGCCGACCTGGTGGTCCACGACGCCCAGTACAGCGACGAGGAGTTCGCCGCCAAGCCCGACTGGGGCCATTCGACCGTCGGCTACGCCGTGCACGTCGCCGCCGAGGCCGGGGCCCGGGAACTGGCGCTGTTCCATCACGACCCGTCCCACCTCGACGACGACGTCGACCGGCTGGTGGAGGGCGCCCGCCGGCGGCCCGAGGCAGCCCGGCTGCGCCGGGTGCTCGGCGCCGCCGAAGGACTGGCGCTGCAGCTCGGCGGGCGGTGATCCTGGCGTCGGCGCGGCGAGCCGGGGCCGCCGGCCGGGCGCAGCGAAGGGAGGAGGCAGCGGGTGAGCGAGTCGAGGAGCTTCGACAGCGACCGCTTCCGCGAGGTGCTCGGCCACTTCGCCACCGGGGTGACCGTCGTCACCGCCATCGAAGAGGACCGGCCTGTCGGCTTCACCTGCCAGTCGTTCACCTCGCTGTCCCTGGAGCCGCCGCTGGTAGCCCTGGCCCCGGCCAAGTCCTCGACCAGCTGGCCGCGCATCCGCCAGGCCGGGTTCTTCTGCGTCAACGTCCTGGCCGAGCACCAGGAAGCCCTGAGCCTGACCTTCGCCCGCTCCGGCGCGGACAAGTTCGCCATGGTGGACTGGGCTCCCGGCAAGAACGGGGCGCCGCGCCTCGACGGCGCGCTGGCCTACGTCGAGTGCCGGCTGTTGCTGGCCCACGACGCCGGCGACCACGAGCTGGTGTTGGGGGCCGTGCAGGACGTGGACAGCACCGCCGGCGCGCCGCTCGTGTTCTACCGGGGCCGCTTCGTCCGGCTGGCCCCTGGCTAGTGTGCCCTGGGTGCCGCAGATCCTGCCCTCGAAGGTCATCGCCGACGTCGTCGTGGTGGAACCCGACCCGCACGGCGACGAGCGGGGCCGCTTCGTCGAGACCTACCGCCGCAGCTGGTTCCCGCTCGGCCGCGAGATGGTGCAGGGCAACCGCTCCGAGAAGCAGGCGGGGGCCCTCGTCGGGTTGCACTACCACCTCCATCAGGCCGACTACTGGTACGTGCTGCGGGGCCGGGCTCGGGTGGTGCTGCACGACCTGCGTCTCGGTTCCCCGACCGACGGGGCGACCGTGACCATCGACCTCGACGGCGACGAGGACCGCGGGCTGTTCATCCCGCCCGGGGTGGCGCACGGCTTCGCCGCCCATCGCGACCTGCTGCTGTGGTACCTGGTCGACGGCTACTACAACCCCGCCGACGAGCTGGGTGTGGCCTGGGACGACCCTGCCGTCGGCGCTGACTGGGGGCTCGTCGATCCGGTCGTGTCCGAGCGCGACCGCCGCAACCCGCCGCGGGCCGGCATCGACCCGGCGCTGCGTCCCCGTCTGGGCCTGCGGACCTGACCGGCTCGCTCCCCTGGCTTGCGGTGCGGCCGGAGGGAGGGCGTGGACCAGGCGCCGCAGGGAAGCGGACGGTGGCGGGCGCCCCACGCCTCGTCGACCACCGTGCGCCGCCCTACCGCCTGGCCTGCCACTTGGCTTGAATGGAGGGGTGATCGTCGCGGTGCTGCTCGGTGTCGTCGTCCTCGTGGCGGCTGCGGTGGTCGCCGCCACGCGACGCCTGCGGGGCAGTGGCCGGTACACCGTGACCGGGTACCAGCAAACCCTGGCGACGCTGCGTCACCTGTCGGACACGGCGGCGCACCAGGCCGAGGCGGCGGAAGGGCCGGCGGCCCCTCGGTCCGCGTCGGGACCGGCGGCCCCTCGGTCCGCGTCGGGATCGGCGGCCCCTCGGTCCGCGTCGGGACCGGCGGCCCCTCGGTCCGCGTCGGGACCGGCGGCCCACCAAGCCGCTGGCTTTGCCCCGGCGGCGGCTGACGTCCCGGATGCCGGATCGCCGGCCGCGGGGGCGGGGGACCGCTGTCGCCCCGCCCAGGGCGAAGGTGGGGCGCCGGCGGCGGAAGGCTCCGATGAGCCGGCGCAGCCGCGGCCGATGTTGGTGTTCGACGACGCGTGGGGCGGCCTGGTGCCGCCCGAGGTGCCGGTGACGCTCCCACCTCCACAAGCGCCGGGCGCGGTCGCCTGGACGGCTTCCCGGGGCCTGCGCCGCCGTACCCACGTGGTGGAGCTGGGAGGCGAAGGCCATCAGGCCTCGGCCGCCGGCCCCCATCGGACCACGCACGGCGCCTCGCCGGCCGGGGCCGACAGGATGGGTCACCGCCACGGGGACGCTCGTGGCGCCGCCGCCGCCAACGAGGGCCCGGTCGCAGCGCCCACGCCAGGGCCGGCTTCGCCTGCGTCGCTGGGTCTGGCGTCACCGGGATCGCTGTCGCCGGGATCGCTGTCGCCGGGTTCCGGGCCGGCACCGGTGGCGACCCGTGCAGCTGCGTCCCGGCGGCGGCGCTCGCGCCTGGCGCCCGGGCGGCTGCCCCGGATCGAGGATGACGAAGACGATCCCTCCTCCCGAGAGGAGCAGCCACAGGTGTTGGGTCGGGCGGTGCTGGGCTTCGACCCGCGCATCCTTGCCGACGCCCCGACCCAGCAGGTGGATCTGGCCGCTGCCGGCGGCCCGCCTCCCGCCGCGCCCGCTGGCCGCGACGTGGGTGGCGACGGCGGCGCATCGGCGTTGCCGCCGGCGGCAGGCGCGGCCACCACTGGCGTGTCCGAGCCGGCCCTGCCGGCAGGCGGGGCACCGGCTGTCGCGGCACCGGCTGCTGCGGCACCGGCGGCCTGGCGGGGGCGGCGGGCCGGCACCGGGCGCCAGGGCCGAGGTGACCAGGGGGCCTGGGACCGGCGTGCGCTGGTGCTGGTCGTGGCGGCCGCCGTGGTGGCGGTTGGCGTGGCCGTCTTCGTGGCCGTCGACCTGGCCTCGTCGCACCGCAGCTCAGCGTCGACGGCGGTCGGAGCCGGCCACACCCCGGTGACGGCCGGCTCCCACCCGGCGGGCGGCACCCGGACCCCTGGTACCGGCACGACCTCGAACCGGTCGTCGGTGCAGCCCACCACGGTGTCGGCGACCGCCGCCACCGTGACGGTGCCGGGCTCCGGTTACACCGTGGTCGTGTCGACCACCGCCGACTGCTGGGTGGAGGCCACCGACGCCGCCACCGGCGAGGTGGTCTGGGCTGGCACCATGCCGGCCGGAGCCCGCCAGACCATCCGCACCTCGGGCAAGGCCACCCTGCAGCTGGGCGCCTCGGGCGCATCGGTGGTCCTCGACGGCAAGCCGATCGCCATCTCCCGGTCCTACCAGGCGCCGTACCTGATCACCTTCGTGACCCGGTCCTGAGATCCGGCCGGGGCGGTCCCCGCCACCTCCCGCGACCGGCGGCGCGGTCCCGCCCGGCGCAACTCCCGGTAGTGCGTACCGCCGGCGGGCTCAGCGGTCGGCCAGTCCCACCACGTCGAGCACGAAGGCCAGGACGAACGCCTCGTCGCGCCATGCGTCGTAGCGCCCCGAGGGTCCGGCGTGGCCGGCCTGCAGCTCCACCTTCAGCAACACGGTGTTGGCGGGGTCGGCGGCACGGAGGCGCTGCACCCACTTGGTCGGCTCCCAGTAGCCGACCCGGGGATCCTCGAGGCCGGCGGTGACCAGCAGATCCGGATAGCGCCCGGGGTGCACGTTGTCGTAGGGGGTGTAGCCCTTCATGACCCGGTACACCTCCGGATCAGCACCAGGGTTTCCCCACTCCTCCCACTCGATGACCGTGAGCGGCAGGGTCTCGTCGAGGATGGTGGTGAGGCAGTCGACGAAGGGAACCTCGGCCACCATGGCCCTGAACAGCTCGGGGGCCATGTTGGCCACGGCACCGATCAGCAGCCCGCCGGCCGACCCGCCCCGGGCCACCAGCCGCTCGGGGCGGGTCCACCCGCCGTCGATCAGCGCCCGGGCACAGGCGATGAAGTCGTGGAAGGTGTTGGGCTTGGCCAGCAGCTTGCCCTGCTCATACCAGCGGCGGCCGAGCTCACCGCCGCCGCGCACATGAGCGATGGCGAACACGAAGCCCCGGTCGAGCAGGCTGAGACGGATCGACGAGAACACCGGATCGATGCTGTGCTCGTAGGCGCCGTAGCCGTACAGCAGGCACGGGGCCGACCCGTCGAGGGGGGTGTCGCGCCGGCACACCACCGACAACGGCACCTCGGTGCCGTCGGGAGCGGTGGCCCACAGCCGTTCGGTGCGGTAGGCCGCCGGGTCGTAGCCGCCGAGCACCGGCTGCTGCTTGCGCACCGTGGCGCTGGCGAGATCGAGGTCGAGGTCGAGCACGGTCCGCGGGGTCACCAGCGAGGAGTACTCGTAGCGCAGAAGCCGCGACTCGAACTCGACGTTCGGGCCGCCCCACGAGGTGGAGGGCGTCTCGGGGGCCGGCACCACCCAGCCCTCGCCCAGCGGGGCGTCCCAGCGCGGCGCCTCCCCCAAGGGCAGCACCCGGATGCGGGCCTCTCCCCGGATGCGCTCGTAGGCCACCAGGTGGCGAGCGAACACGTCGACCCCCTCGAGGCGGACGTCGCGACGGTGCGCCAGCAGCTCCACCGCCGCTTGGGCGGGGTCGTCGGCGGGCACTGCCAGCAGCCGGAAGTTCTCCGCCGCGTCGTTGGTGACCAGCAGCAGCATGCCGCTGTGGTGCTCCAAGGAGTACTCCACCCCCTGCCGGCGGGGGAGGACCACCCGGAAGGCCCCCTCGGGGTTGTCGCTGCGCAGCACGTGGATCTCCGAGGTCACCTTGGAGTGGAGGTGCAACGCCACGTACGTCCCGTCCTTGGTGCGGCCCACCCCCAGGTGGAAGCGCTCGTCGGGCTCCTGGTGCACCAGCACGTCGTCGGCGGGATCGGTGCCCAGGCGATGTCGCCACAGCTGGTGGGGCCGGTTGGCCTCGTCGGGCCGGGTGTAGAAGACCACCTCGTCGTCGGCCCAGGCCACCGAGTAGGAGGTGCCCTCGATCCGCTCCGGCGGGTCCTCACCGCCGTCGAGGCGCCGGAATTGCAGGGTGAAGCGCTCGTCGCCGGTGGTGTCCACGGCGAAGGCCAGGCACCCACCCGCCGGGCTGACGGTCAGGTTGGCGACGTCGAGATAGCCACCTTCGGGAGCCAGGGCGTTCTCGTCGAGCAGCACCTGCTCGTCGGGCCAGCCGCCTGGAGCCGCCGCCGTCGGCGTCCCGACGGGGGTGTGGTCCTGCTCCCCCTGGAGGGGGGCGGTGTGGTCCTGCTCCCCCTGGAGGGGGGCGGTGTGGTCCTGCTCCCCCTGGAGGGGGGCGGTGTGGTCCTGCTCCCCCTGGAGGGGGGCGGTGTCGGAGCCCCTGCGCTCCACCCCGGGGGCGCCATCGAGCTCGCCCGGCGTGGCCGACAGGGGCCCCTGCGCGGCGGACGGGAGGGGGGGAACGTCCGGGTCGCGCCCAGGACCGTGGACCGGCAGCCGACAGTGGATCGGGTAGTCCTGGCCTTCGACAGTCCGGCTGTAGTACCACCAGGCATCCTTGCGCACGGGCACCGAAAGATCGGTCTCGACGATCCGGCTGCGGATCTCCTCGAACAGCCGGGCGCGCAAGTCGGCCAGCCGGGCGGTGGCCGACTCGGTGTAGGCGTTCTCGGCCCGGAGGTGGGTCAGCACGGCGGGATCGTCGCGATCGCGCAGCCAGAACCAGTCGTCGACCCGGCGGTCGCCGTGGGTCTGGAGCACCGTCGGCCGCCGGGAGGCTCGCGGGGGGGTGGGAGAGAGCTCCGGCAGGGAAGGTTCCATCAAGGCGATCTTGGCAGACCGAGCCGGGCTGCTCGCCCCAGGGTGCCGAGGTTGTTACTATCGACATAGGAGAAATCCCCCGCCAGCAGCAATGACCCCCGACCGGTGTGGGCGGCTCAGC
>JAJZNB010000018.1 GCA_021848085.1 Actinomycetes bacterium | reverse complement strand
CGTCGTGTCCCACCAGAAGGCGGCTTCGAGTGACCTCGCCGTCGGCATCATCGGGCTGGCCAGCCACGCCATGAAGATGCCCGACTTCTCCACCCAGCTGGTCCTGCTCATCGGGTTGGGGGTGGGCGTCGACTACGCCTTGTTCATCGTCACCCGCCACCGCCAGGGGTTGATCGCCGGGCGCGCCGTGGCCGACTCCATCGTGACCGCCGTCGACACCTCGGGCCGGGCCGTGCTGTTCGCCGGGGTCATCGTCTGCATCGCCCTGCTCGGCATGTTCGCCCTGGGCATCACCTTCCTGTACGGCATGGCGGTGGCGGCCGCCATCGGCGTCGGCTTCACCATGATCGCCGCCTTGACGCTGCTGCCCGCCCTGCTCGGCTTCATGGGTCCCCGCATCCTCAGCCGCAGGCAGAGGCGGATGCTGGCCGAGCAGGGCCCGGCGATCGTCGGCACCGGCCGCAGCGGCTTCTGGGCGCGCTGGTCGGACCTGGTGCAGCGCCAGCCGTTGCTGCCGGCCATCGCCGCCGCCGCCGCCATCGTGACGCTGGCCGTCCCGGCGCTGAGCATCCGCCTGGGCACCTCCGACCAGGGCAACGACCCTCGCGGCACCGCCACCCGCCAGGCGTTCGACATGCTGGCTCGGGGATTCGGCAAGGGCTTCAACGGCCCTCTGGAGCTGGTCGTCACGCGCCAGGGTCCCATCGACCCGGCGGTGGTGACCCGGCTGGTCGACGCGCTGCGGGCCCAGCCGGGGGTGGCCCGGGTGGCGCCACCGCTACCGATCCCGACTCGCGACGGCGCCGGGCTGGAGCTGGTGCTGGCCTACCCGACCACCTCGCCGCAGTCGGCGGCCACCAGCAACCTCATCGCCCACCTGCGCCAACAGACGATCCCCGCCGTGCTGAGCGGCAGCCGGACGACGGTGCTGGTCGGAGGCGCCACCGCCATCTTCGTCGACTTCGCCCACGCGTTGTCGGCCAAGCTGCCGCTGTTCATCGGGGTGGTGGTGCTGCTGTCGTTCGTGCTGCTGGCCGCCGTGTTCCGCAGCCTCATGGTGCCGGTCACGGCGGCGGTCATGAACCTGCTGTCCATCGCGGCCGCCTTCGGCATGGTGGTGGCGGTGTTCCAGTGGGGGTGGTTGGGGACCCTCATCGGCGCCGACCAACCCGGTCCGGTCGACGCCTTCCTGCCCGTCATGCTCTTCGCCATCCTCTTCGGGCTGTCCATGGACTACGAGGTGTTCCTGGTCACCCGCATGCACGAGGAGTGGCTCACCAGCCACGACAACCAGATGGCGGTCCACAACGGACTGGCGGCCACCGGCAAGACGATCACCGCGGCCGCCTTCATCATGATCCTCGTGTTCGCCTCGTTCCTGCTGGGGGGCATGCGGATCATCAAGGAGTTCGGGATCGGGCTGGCCGGCGGGGTGCTGGTGGACGCCCTCGTCATCCGCATGGCGATCGTGCCCGCCCTCATGCAGCTGCTGCGGCGCTCCAACTGGTGGTTCCCCCGCTGGCTCGACCGCATCCTGCCGCATCTGTCGGTAGAACCCGAGGTGCCTCCGCCGCCGGCGGTCCAAGACCACGTCCCGGTGGTCATCGACACCATCTAAGGTCGAGATGACGCCGAGACATCCGGCGCCTGCGGGGAGAACCTCAGCGAGCAGCACGTGACCGGCGACTCCGACATCGAGATCCGCGACCTCGAGCTGGGATCCGAGGCGGCCGCGGTGCCCGAGACCCGGCGATTCCTCGGCGACCTGCTGACCAGCTTGGGCAGCGACCATGCCGCCGAGGCCGAGCTGTGCGCCAGCGAGCTGGTGACCAACGCCGTGCTCCACGGCCAGCCTCCCGTGCGGCTCAGCATCCTCGGCGACCGCCGGCGCCTGCGGGTGGAGGTGTCGGACGCCGACCCGGCACCTGCCTTCGGCGGCGGCAACGGAGGGCCCCGCTCGGCGACCGGCAGGGGCCTGCTCATCGTGTCGGCTGTGGCCGACCGCTGCGGCGAGCAGGTCGACGCTGACGGCAAGACGGTCTGGTTCGAGCTGGGCCCGCCCGGGCTGGTCGGCGCCCCCGACCCACCCCCCGGCGCCGGGTCGGCGCCGGGGGGTGGGCGCGTCTCGGTGGTGCTCACCGACGTGCCGGTCGCCCTGGCCCTCGAGCTCGACGTCCACCTCGACGACCTGGCCCGTGACCTGCACCTGGCCGGCTCGTCGCCGCAGGTCCCGCCCGACCTGCGCCGGCGGCTGCCTGGTCTGCTGCAGCGTCACCGCCTGCGGCGGGCCACCATGGACGACGCGCTGCGCGCCGCCCACGACGACGGCTCGCCTCACGCCGAGGTGGAGCTCCGGGTGGAGCCCGGCGGCGTCGCCGACCTCGCCGCCCTGCAGACCCTGGTGGGGCAGGCCGAAGAGCTGTGCCGTCGGGGTCTGCTGCTCACCCTGCCGGTCGGGCGGGCCGGCCAGCGGCTGCTGGCCTGGTACGCCGAGGAGGCCGGCCGCCAGCTCGACCTGCACCAGCAGCCCCGGCGCTGCCCCGTCGTCGACGCCCGCCGCAGCACCAGGGCCCGGGTCGGCAGTCGCCGTCCCGTCACGCTGCCGCCGCCGGTCGACCACGGGGCGGCGAGCGCCTCGGCCGACGCGACTGGGGAGGCGTCGGCGTTCGACGTGGCCGGCGCCGTCGACGACGCCGCCCGGGCTGTCGCCGCCGCCCGCAGCACCGCCGAGCTGCTCGCCGCCGTCCGCCGCATCAGCGCCCGGCTGACCGGCGCGCCGGCCGACGTCGTGCTGTTCCCCGCACCGGTCGCCGCCCGCCAGGGCACACCCGTCGCTACCCCGAGGGTCGCCGGAGGGCTGCACATCCCAGTGGTGGACCGCCGAGGCCACACGGTGGGGAGCATGACGGTGCAGGGCAGGCCGGGGCCAGCCGAACGGGCGGCTCTGGTGGCCGTGGGGCATCTGGCTGGAGCCGCCGCCGACCACCTCGACCTGCTCGACCGGATCGACACCGAGCTCACCCGTCTCGACCTGGCTCTCGAAGCCGGCCAGCTCGGCACCTGGACCTGGGAGCTTGGCGACGACACCATCCGCTGGTCGGCGGTGATGGAACGCCTGCACGGCCTGGCTCCCGGCCAATTCGCCGGCACCTTGGAAGCCGCCGTCCGCGTCGTCCACCCCGACGACCGCTCGGCCGCCCTCGACCAGATCCGTCACCGCATCGCCGGCCGCAGCCGATTCGAGCTCGAGCACCGCATCATCCGGCCCGACGGCACCGTCCGCTGGATGGAAGCGGTGGGGGTGCCGGTGCTGGGCGCCGACGGGGAGGTGCTGGCCCTCACCGGGGTCACCGGCGACGTCACCGAACGGCACGAGCTGCAGCACCGCCTCCAGACGGCGAACCGCCTGGCCACCACCTTGGAGCGGGTGGGGCGTGCCGTCACCGCCCAGCTCGACATCCGCGACCTGATGCAGGTGGTGGTGGACGAGGCCGTGGCCCTCATCCCCGCCGTCAGCGCCGCCTTCGTGGTGGACGCCGCCTTCGAGGGGTCCGACGGCGAGGCGCCCGAGGTGGGGCCGGCGGCGGCGGACCGGGCGCTCAACGTCCGCCCGGCGGCGGACCGGGCAACAGCCGCCGCCGGTTCCCCCGGCTCGCCGTCCGCCGGACGCCGGCT
>JAJZNB010000005.1 GCA_021848085.1 Actinomycetes bacterium | reverse complement strand
GGTCGGGCGTACGAGCGGGCCGGGGGACCATCCTCGCGATCACGTGCCCGGCCGGCGCACCCCGGCCGAACCCGACCCCGGACGGCCCGGCCCGGGCCCCCGGCGGATCGGCGGTCAGCGCGGCTGGCGCACGCCGGCCAGCAGCGCCTGCCAGCGTGAGCGCTCCATGGGGTAGGGCGTGGAGAAGGAGAAGCGGGTGACGAGGTCGCCGAAGCGCTGGTGCACCAGCGCCGGCACCTCCTCGGGGGAGCCCACCACGGCGAAGGTGGTGAGCACCTCGTCGTCGATCAGGTCGCCCATCTCGTCCCAGCGGCCCTGCTTGGACAGCCGGTTCAGCTCGCCGTGCAGCTCGCCCCAGCCGTGCAGGTCGAGCACCGGCTTGTAGGCCGGGGTCGACCCGTAGAAGGCCAGCTGGGCCCGCACCGCCCGGGCCGCCTGCTCCATGTCGGCCTCGGAACCGCCGGTGACGACCATCCCCGGGTACGACACGGC
This sequence comes from Actinomycetes bacterium, assembly GCA_021848085.1. Lineage (GTDB taxonomy): Bacteria > Actinomycetota > Acidimicrobiia > Acidimicrobiales > UBA8190 > JAJZNB01. The sequence continues at coordinate 3,224 of JAJZNB010000005.1, read as the reverse complement.
GAAGCCCTCCCCGCTGCGCCCGCCGGCGGCGAAGCCGCGACGGAGCGCCGGAAGGGTCACCTGGCGCAGGTAGCGCTCGGTGGTGAAGCCGTGCACCAGCAGCCCGTCGGCCACCTCGCCGGCCACCTCGGTCATCTTCGGGCCCACCGCAGCCAGCAGCACCGGGGGCGGGCCGTAGGGGTGCGGCGCCTGGGAGAACATGGGGGTCATGAGGGTGTGGCGGTAGAACTCGCCGCGAAACGCCAGCCGGGTCCCGTCCTGCCAGGCCGACCAGATGGCCCGCAGGGCCAGGACGTACTCCCGCATGCGGGCGGCGGGATGCGACCACGGCATCGAGTAGCGCTTCTCGATGTGGGGCTTGATCTGCGACCCCAGTCCCAGCAGGAACCGACCCTGCGACATCCGCTGCAGGTCGTTGGCCACCACGGCGGTGGTCATCGGGCTGCGGGCGAAGGCCACGGCGATGCCGGTCCCGAGCTGCACCCGCTCGGTGCGCTCGGCGGCCAGCGCCAGCGCCAGGAACGGATCGTGGGCCGTCTCGGGGCACCACACCCCGTCGAACCCGTCCTCCTCGGCTCGCATCGCCGCCCCCACCGCGTCGGCCGGGTCGAACCCCATGCCTCCATCGACCAGCATGGGCGCCAACCTAGCCGGGGCGGCTGCCGCCCCCAGCAGCCGGCGGCTGCCACCGTGGCGGCCGCAGCTGCAGATCGGCGCCGATCGGGTCGATACCGTGACGGTGGACGACACCGGCACAGGACACGGCACCGGCACAGGACACGGCACCGGGACGGGACACGGCACCGGCACAGGACACGGCACGGGCACAGGACACGGCACCGGGACGGGACACGGCGGGGGGACGGGGGACGACCGGGAGGCTGGGCTTGCCGGGGAGGCTGGGCTTGCCGGGGAGGCTGGGCCCCTGGGGGAGCTCGACGGCCAACGCGACCGGCACATCGAGCTGGTGCTCAACGCCTTCGAACGAGGTCTGCTCAGCTCCGACGACTACGAGCACCGCCTCGGCCTCCTGGAGCAGGCCACCGCCGTCGACGAGATGCGCCAGATCGTCCTGGACATGCCTCTTGGCGGCCGCACCCCCCGGCGCTCGGCCAGCCGGACCCGGCGGCTCACCGCCCTGGTGTTCGTGGTGGTCGTCTTCGTGGTGCTGGTGATCCTGGGGGTGGTGCTGGCAGGCCGGGTCCGTCCCCAGCCCTCGGGGCTCGGCGCGGGGCCGGGGACGGCCCGGACCCAGACGCCGCCCGCCGGCTGCTACCGGCCGCCGCTGTCGCCGGGGCCGCGCTGCTCGCGCAGGTAGCGCTCCAGCTCGTCGGCCAGCTCGTCACCGGTGGGGAGCTGGCCCTCCACGTCGAGCGGGTTGCCCTCCACGTCGTCGAGGGAGCGCTCGAGCTTGCGCACCATGTCGGTGTGCTCGGCGCTGCGGGCGATGAGGTCGTCCACCTGGCGCAGCGAGGCGTCGGCGGCGGTGTGCAGCGTGCTCGAGTCCAGGGTCAGCCCGGCGATCTGGGCCAGCCCGTCGACCAGCGCGGCGCTGGCCGCGGGGAAGGCCATGCCGGCCACGTAGTGCGGCACCCGGGCCCACAGTCCCACCACCGGGATGTCGGCCTGCCCGAAGGCCAGCTCCAGCGCGCCCCACACCCCGCTGGGCACCTCGATGGCGCCCTGCATCACCCCGACCCGGGCGATCAGCTCGGCCGACTCGGCGGGGGCGGTGGCGGCCAGCCGCACCGGCCGGGTGTGCGGCGCCGGCGCCGGGAACGCCCCCAGGCCCACCACCAGGCGCACCCCCAGGCTGCGGGCCAGCTCCACCACGGCGGCGGTGAACGGCCCCCAGCGGAAGTCCGGCTCGGGACCCACCAGGTAGCACAGGTCGCGCCCGGCCCGGTCGGCGCCGGCCCGGACCTGGATCACCGGCCAGGTCAGCCCCTCGTTGACGCCGTTGACGAGGTGGACCACCGGCCGCCGGGCCCGCTGGTCGATGAGGGTCTCCCCGTCGAAGGTGGCCACCAGCTCGGTGGCCTCGGCGGCCAGCAGCGACGAGATGGCCCCATCGGCGCCCAGCCCGGCGTCCACCCAGCCGTCGAGAGCGACCACCAGCACCGGGTCGCTGAGCGCCCGGGCGCCGTGCAGGTCGTAGAGAGCCACGCCGCCTACACCCGCTCCAAGGTGGCCATGGCCTGCTCGGCCAGCTGCACCACGCTGGTGGCGAACCCGTCGACGCTGCTGCGGTCCCCGGCCGCCGCGCCGCCGACGTAGCGGGCATAGACCCCCTGCAGGATGCAGGCCAGCTTCCAGTAGCCGAAGGCGACGTAGAAGTCGAGGGCGCCCACATCGCGCCCCGACGCCGCCGCGTAGCGGTCGCGGACCTCCTTGCGCCGGGGGAAGCCGGGCAGGGCGGTGGGGGCGACCCCGGTCAGGGCGGCGGTGTCGCCCGGCTCGGTCCAATACACCATCAGCAGCCCCACGTCGGCCAGCGGATCCCCCAAGGTGCAGATCTCCCAGTCGAGCACGGCCCGCACCGTCCCGTCGTCGCCCAGCACCGTGTTGTCGAGGCGGTAGTCGCCGTGGACGATCGACGTCCCCAGCTGTTCGGGAACGGTGGCGGCCAGCCGCTGGTGGACGGCGCCGACGATGCCGGCGGTGTCGGCCCCGGGGACCTGCGAGTCGTTGAACTGCGTGTACCAGCGGCGCAGCTGCCGGTCGATGTAGCCGTCGCGCTTGGCGAAGTCGCCGAGCCCCACGGCGTCGACGTCCACGGCGTGCAAGGCGGCCAGGGTGTCGGCCAACGACATCCCCGCCTGCCAGCGGGCCGGCTCCTCGAGCGCCGCCTCCACCGCCTCGGCGTCACGCACGATGTGGCCCTCGACGAGCTCCATCACGTAGAACGGGCTGCCGTTGACCGCCTCGTCGGTGCACAGCCCCATGGTCCGCGGCACCGGCACCGGGGTGGGGCCCAGCGCCGAGATCACCCGGTGCTCGCGGGCCATGTCGTGGGCGGTAGCCAGCACGTGGCTGGTGGGTGGGCGCCGCAGCGCCCACTGGTGCCCGGCGCTGTCGGACACCTTGTAGGTCAGGTTGGAGCGCCCCCCGGCGATCAGGGTGAAGCCCAGCGGCGGCACCGCCCCCGGTACGTGGCCGGCGAACCAGGCAGTGACCCGCTCCACATCGATGCCTTCGACCGCCTCGGCGCTGCTCATGTCCCG
>JAJZNB010000165.1 GCA_021848085.1 Actinomycetes bacterium | reverse complement strand
GTCCCAGTCGCTGCGGTCCCAGTCGCTGCGGTCCCAGTCGCCGGTGGTGGCCAGCAGCCCGTCGAAGACCCGGGCCGGCGAGGCGTTGGCCATGGTGAGCGACAGGTGCTTGCAGCTCACCAGGTAGACGTGGTCGACCGCCGGTCGACCGGTGCCACCTCGTCACCGGGCGTCCGGCGGCCGGCGGTCCACTCGGTCAGCGGCGGGCCCGGGCCGGGCACCATGCCAAGGCGGTGCCGAGCTCGGTGAGGGTGGTGCGCAGGTCGGGCACGCCCGTCGCCGCCGGTGCCGGGCGTCGTCCGGCACCTGGCGACGGTCGATCCTCAGGCCAGGCTGCGCAGGATCATGGCGTCGCCCTGGCCGCCGCCGCCGCACAGGGCCACCGCCGCGGTGCCGCCGCCGCGCCGGCGCAGCTCGTGCAGCGCCGTCAGCGGTAGGCGGGTGCCGGACATGCCGACGGGATGTCCCAGGGCGATGGCGCCGCCGTTGACGTTGACCACGTCGGCGCTGATGCCCAGCCGCTGCGAGGAGGCGAGACCGACCACGGCGAAGGCCTCGTTCAGCTCGAAGAGGTCGATGTCGGACACCGCCATGCTCACCTTGCCCAGCGCCTGCTCGATGGCGGCGGCCGGCTGGTACAGCAGCGAGGCGTCGGGACCGGCCACCTGGCCGTAGGCGAGGATCTCGCCCAGCGGGGTGACCCCGAGCTCATCGGCCTTGGCCCTCGACACGACCACCACGGCAGCCGCCCCGTCGGAGATCTGGCTGGCGTTTCCGGCGGTGATGGTGCCGTCCTTGGCGAACGCCGGGCGCAGCCCGGCGAGGGACTCGACGGTGGTGCCGGGCCTCACCCCCTCGTCGGTGTCGACCACGACGGGGTCGCCCTTGCGCTGGGGGACCTGCACCGCCACGATCTCCTCACCCAGGCGGCCGTCCTTGATGGCCGCCGCGGCCCGCTCGTGGGAGGCGGCTGCCGCCGCGTCCTGCTCCTCCCGGGAGATCTTGGCGCTGCGGTTGTACTGCTCGGTGCCCAGCCCCATGGCGCAGTGGTCGAACTGGCAGTAGAGGCCGTCGTACATCATCGAGTCGACCACGGTGGCGTCACCCATGCGGTATCCGGCGCGGGCCCCGGGCAGCAGATAGGGGGCCTGGGTCATCGACTCCATGCCGCCGGCGACGACCACGTCGGCGTCGCCGGCCTGGATCATCAGGTCGGCGAGGTAGATGGCGTTGAGGCCCGACAGGCACACCTTGTTCACGGTGGTGGCCGGGATGTCCATGGGGATGCCGGCCTTGGTCGCCGCCTGGCGGGCGGTGATCTGGCCCTGTCCGGCCTGCAGCACCTGGCCCATGAAGGTGTACTGCACCTGCTCGGGGCGCAGCCCGGCGCGCTCGAGCGCGGCGGCGATGGCGAAGCCGCCCAGGTCCATGGCGCTGAAGCCGGCGAGGGCACCCGACAGCTTGCCGATGGGGGTTCGGGCGCCTGCGAGGATGACGGAACCGGGCATGGGTACCTCCGGGGGCGGGGCGGCCGGCCACGCCAGCCGCCGGGTGGTCGCCGCCTCAGTCTACGGGCGCGGCGACGCCCTGTCCGAACCAGGTCTCCTGCGCCGGGGCCCGGGTGTGACGCCCGCCGCCAGGCCTGGTGCCGGTCGGCCGCTCAGCCGGCTCCCCGGGCCCGACCTCCTCCGGGAGGCGAGCAGCTCGGATCCTGCGTCATTGTCAGAAAATTGGACGGAGAGGTCTGCCCCGCAGCAGGTCGATGCCTCTAGCCTACGGACGATGACCTCACTTGTGAGCGTCGGTTGCCGCAGCGAGGTGTGCTCCGGGAGCTCCAAGTTGCTTGCTGGGCCTCGTGCCTAGAGCGGAGTGTGGGTGGTCGATGTGTTCTCGGCCTGCGGGCCCGAGCACCTTGGGTGGCGATGACTCCCATCGGCGGTTGCGCCGCTCGGTCCATGAGGGGGATCTGCTTGTAGGAGCTAGGTGCGCCGCGAACCGGGCCAGCGGCGGTGGACGTCGAGCCGACCCGACCATCCCGTGTTCGGAGGGCCCGTGTTCGGAGGGCCCATGTTCGGAGGGCCCATGTTCGGAGGGCCCATGTTCGGAGGGCCCATGTTCGGAGGGCTCGGTACCTGGCGGATGGGCACCGACCAATGGCAGGAGGAGGGTGCATGCACCTGCGGAGCCGACGCCGGCAACCCAACGAGCGCACTGACCGGCCCCAAGGGCCTCCCGCGCGCAGAAAGAGGAGGTCGGCCCTTGTCGCTGCAGCGAGCGTCGGCTTGGTCGCGACCGCGTGCGGAAGCAGCAGCACTGCCGCCAGCGCGAGCTCACAGGTGCCGCTCAGCGCCAAGCAGACGATCGTGTTCTCGACCCAGGGGTTGGGGTTGGAGGGCCAGGCCACGAAAGCAGCGGTGAAGGCTTTCGAAAAGGCGAACCCCAACATCACCGTGCGGATCCAGACGCTGTCATCGAGCTCGAACGTGGCGCTCGAGCAGCAGCAGCAGGCTTTCATGGCAGGAGCGAGCACACCGGACGTGCTGAACGTCGACGTCATCCGGCCGGCCGAGTACGCGAAGCCCAGGTGGATCTTGAAGCTCAACAAGTTCCATCCGGACACCGCAAAGTTCTTCCCGGGGCAGATGGCCTCAGGTGAGTACAAGGGTGGGGTCTACGCGATTCCTTGGTTCATGAACGCCGAGGGCCTGTTCTACCGGACCGATCTGATCAAGACGCCACCGAAGACGATCTCCCAGCTCATCGCCGATGCCAAGCATGCCATGGCGGTAGACCCGTCGCTCAAGATGGGGCTGGCATTCGAAGGGGCCAAGTACGAGGGGGCCGTGACCGCTTTCCAGAGCATGGGCGGGCAGTTCACCGCGTCGAACCTGTCCAACCTCAACACGCCGGCGAACAGGGCTGTGCTGCAATTCGAGTACAACGCCATGAACAAGTACAAGATCACCCCTTCGGCGGCGTCGACCTGGGAGGAGCCCAACGTCCAGAGCGCGTGGCTGGCGGGGCAGACGCCGTTTGCCCTGAACTGGCCATATCTGGTCCAGCTCTCGGAGGCCAGCGGCTCGATCGTCGCCGGTAAGACCGGTTGGGTGCCGTTCCCGAACGTCTCGGGTGGGCCGCCACAGGCCTCGCTCGGCGGCTCGGACCTGGTGATCAACGCCAGGAGCGTGCACCAGGCAGCGGCCTGGAAGTTCATCTCCTATCTCACCAGCAACACCGCGCAGATCGCCCGTGCTGTGCTCAGTGGAGATCCCCCGTCGGTGAAGTCCGCGTACAACTCCACCCTGTTCGCCAAGGCTCCCTATTTCAAGATGGAGCCGGCGGTATACAACGCAGCGGTCTCCCGACCGGTCACTCCGGTCTACGCGTCCATCTCGAGTCAGATGCAGACCCTGATCTCGTCAGTCATCACCGGCCAGGAGAGCCCTGCTGCGGGACTGGCGGCGACAGCGCCAGTCGTGAAGCAGCTGGCGGCAACCGGAGGTTGACAGCGAAACCACTCCCCGCTCCTGCGGTGCCACCCGCCAAGGAGCGGGGAGCACCGCGGGCAGCAAGGGGCAGGCAGGGCTCCACCATGCTCGCTTCGGACCGCCGGCTCGGCTATGCGCTGGTGGCGCCGACCGTCATCGTGCTGGTCGTGATCACCGGCTATCCGCTGGCCTACAACCTCTGGAACTCGTTCCACAACTATGTCGTCACC
>JAJZNB010000202.1 GCA_021848085.1 Actinomycetes bacterium | reverse complement strand
CGATGACGGGCGTGTTGCATCTCGTCGCAGCTCGCAGCCGGCGTGGAGGAGGGGCCGCCGCTCGAACGTCACCATGGGCGGGATCGTCGCATCCGCCGAGAACGACGGCAAGCACCTCGATGGCGGCTGCGCTCCCGCCACCGCCAGCGGACGAGCCCGGATGGGCACCGGGGTGCCGGAGGGGTCAGGCGACGCCGGCCTCCCGCAGCCGGGCCATCTCCTCTTCCACCTGCCGCTCGTGCTCCTCGGCGTCGCGCTTGGCCTTGGCCGGACTCCAGCGGCCGGCCATGACCAGCACCAGCGGGAGGAACACCAGCTCACCGGCCACGCACACCCACCACCAGGTCTGCCACTGGCCCGGGTTCTTCTTCTGGGCGGCGGTCAGCTGGGCGCCGTGGGCCTGCAGGAAGGCGATGTCGGCAGCCGGCACCTTCTTCAAGGCGAGAAGCCGGGTGATGGCCTGCGAGGGCGTGGTGCCCAGCGCGGCGTGCAGCTCGGTGGTCGCCTTGGCCAACGCGGCGGTGTCGAGCGGGTTCTTGGCCAGCGCCTGCAAGGTGGCCGGGTCGACGGTGCTCAACGTCTGGATCTGCTGGGGGTACTTGGCCGCGATGGCCTGAGCTTCAGGTCCATAGGTGACCAGCGGCGTGGCTGCGCTGACCACGATCGGCAGGATCAAGAAGGACACCGCGACCACGATCCGCAGGATCCAACCCCACACGGCCAGGCCGGTGGCGGTCAGCGCCGGGTTTCGCCGCTCCACCGTCTCGGTGAAGCTGGCCATCCACGGGGCATAGGCGATGGCCAGGAACACGGCCAACACGGTGATGATCCACGCGAACGTGTAGTAGCCGGTGTGCGGGTCGTGGGTCCGCGACAGGAACACGATGGTCATGACCGCCGCGCCGAGCCCGCCGACGATCATGAACGGCTTGCGCACCCGGAGCCGGTCCGAGGCCAGACCCACCAGCACCAGGGCCAGGGCGTCGAAGCCCCAGAACCAGTTGCCGATGCCGTTGGCCTGCGCTTCGGTGAACCCGAAGGTGGTGGTGAAGTAGACGACGAAGAACCCGACTGCGGCGTAGTAGATCAGCAGGAAGACACTGACGGCGAAGGCCGAGCCGACGATGTCGAAGTGCAGCATCTGGCGCCACGGGTGGCGCAGGGTGTCCTCGACGTCGATGCCCTTGGCCGGGGCGTCGATGCGAGCGCGGTCGCGTGCCGACACCATCAGCTGGTCGCGCAGGTTCGGGGACAGCTCACGAAGGCCGAAGAGGGCCACCAGGAACACCCCCAGCCCGGCGAAGCCGCAGATCATGTACTGGTCCTGCCAGGCGTGGAGGTGGGGCAGCGTGTGGGATGCCACCTCGGACAGGACCAGGCTGCCGACCACCGGCCCCAGGGTCCAGAAGCCCATGGCCGACGCCCGTCCCAGCTGGGGGGAGAAGTCTCGCACCAGCGCCGGGGTGGCGACGAGGATCATGCCCTCGACGAACCCGACCAGGGCGACCAGCGCGGCGAAGACGAAGGCACTGCCGGCATGCGGGACGGCGAAGGCGACGAGCAGCCCGGTCAGCAGCAGCCCCCACACCACCAGGTTGGCCCGGCCCCAGCGGTCGGCCAGCCCGGCGATCACCGAGGAGAACGCCCCCACCGCGTTGGACACCACCGAGATGTAGACGAAGTAGCGGAACGACATGTGGTATTGGGCGATGATCTGCGGTCCGACCGCCCCCGCCACGTACAGCTCGTAGTACAGAATGATCGTGGCCAGCACCACGATGGCCAGGTAGAACACGCGCGGTCCCGTGTCGGGATAGTGGTCGAGGGTCCGGTTCCACAGGCTGAACCTCGACGAGCCGCGACCGCTCGGGATCGGTTCCGCCGCACGCGGTGCCGTGACTGCCATAGAGCTGCCTCCCCCATCTGCCCTCTCCGCCGGTGCTTCGCGCCGGGGAGAGCCCAACCCCAGTGGCTCACTCTTTTAGCACGTTGTTCACAGCGATGGAAGGCCCCGTTCGGCGAAGCGCGCTGCTGAGGCGGACCAGCCCGGCACCGCGGTCTCCGACCAGGCCGGCGCGCCGGCGTCGCCGACCAGCAGCCGGGTGCTTGTCGATGCCCCGACGGTGTCGACGATGAGCAGGCGCCGTTCGGAGTCGACCACCGCCGCAGAGCGCCCGTCGGGGCGAGCAGACCACGTCGTCGAAGCGGTGGTCGAGGGGGCCCTGCACGGCCAGGAGCGTGTGGGGCGTGTCCGCCTCAGGCTGCAGCACCAGCCGTGGTCTGGCGGAGTCGTCCTGTGCCACCACGATGGTGGCGCCGTCGCTCGGCCGGCGGGCTCGATCGGCGGGCGGCACCTTGGTGGCCTCCCCGGGCTCCAGCCCAGACGGGCGGTGCCGATCCCCGCCGAGAAGGCGGCGGTGCCGACAGCCATCAGCCACAGGAAGCTGCCGGGAAGGGCCAGCGCCGCCTCGCCGGGGCGCCGCGCCGCCCGCCCTGCTGCCACCAGCACGGGCAGCGCCGGGGCGGGGTCGTGGTGCCGGTCCGGGCGCGAAGGACCTCCGGCCCTGTCGGACGCGGTGCCGGTACGCGCCAACTGAAGCAGCGGAACGCGCCGCTGCGGTCGGTGCGCACCAGCTCAGGTCGGTGCGCGCCGGCTCAGGTCGCGCCGAGAGGAGGTTCCCATGGGTCCAGACCTGCGGCCGAGGCCGTGGCACTGGTCGCACTCGGCGGTTGTCCCCACCCGGCTGCTGGTGGAGAGCGGCGATCCGGTCCTGGCCGTCTCGGACCTGCGGTGCTTCGAGGATGCCGGCTTCGAGGTGTCGCTGTGCCTGGGGCCGGGCGCCGGGCGCGGCGGCTGCCCGCTGCTGCGAGGGGTGCCGTGCCCCGCGGTGGCCGCCGCCGACGTGGTGCTGCAGGGCCCGGAGCAGGACACGGCGCCGACCCGGGCCATCCGCCGGCTCCATCCCCGGGTGGCGGTGGTGGTGGAGCAGCCGCCCCCGGCACCGGGCCAGGCCACCAGCCCGCCTCTGGCGGGCCAGGTTCTCCCCGGAGCCGTCCGCGCCGACGGCTGTGTGGCGCTGAGCTTCGCGTGCTCGATCGACACACAGGTCGAGGTCGTCCGCCGGGCTGCCGCCGGGCGCCGCCGGGCGGGCCCGGAGCCGGCGGTCTGACCTGCTCCGCGGCGGTCCGCCTCCCAGGTGGGTCGGCTGCTGCCCTACACTGAGCGGGTCCTGGCACCGCCGTGGCCGCACCGCCGGAGCCCCACCCGGGCCCGTGACTCGTAGGAGCTGACCATGCTCGCCCTGCTCAACCCCACGGGCTTCGTCTCGTCGTCGGGGTACGTCGCCATCTTCATCCTGTCGGTGCTGCAGTCGTGCTGCGTGCCCACCTCGTCGGAGCTCACCATGGGCTTCGCCGGCGTGCTGGCCGCCGAGGGCAAGCTCAGCCTCCCGGGAGCGGTCGTCGCCGGAGTGCTGGGCGAGCTGGTGGGTGCCTACATCGCCTGGCTCATCGGCCGCACCGGCGGCCGGGCCTTCGTCGACCGGTTCGGCCGCTACCTGCTGCTCACCCACGCCGACCTGGACCGCGCCGAAGCGTGGTATCAGCGCCACGGTCGGTGGGGGGTGTTCGGCAGCCGGCTGCTCCCGGTGATCCGCAACTTCGTTGCCCTGCCCGCCGGGGTAGCCGAGGTCCCCCTCGGCCGCTTCGGGGTGCTCACCTTCTTCGGCAGCCTCCTGTGGGACGCAGCCATGGCGTTGATCGGCTACGGGGTCGGCGGCAGCTGGAAGACGGTCATGCACGGCTTCAGCGACGCCGGCTACCTGCTGGCGGTGCTGGCGGTGCTGGCTCTGGCCGCCGTCATCTACCACCGGTACCGGTCCTACAAGGCGGCCACCTCAGGAGTTCCCCGCGGCCGCCACCTCGCCGGCCGCGCGCCGGCCTACGGCGGCCAGGCGGCCCGAAGCGCGCTCGGCGGGGTCGACGACGGCGCCAGCACGGTCATCGCCCGCGCCGTGGCCGGGCCGCCGGCCCCGACCCGCCACCGCCAACCCCGCCATGTCGTGGTGCGCGGCCCGGTGACCGGCCCGACCGGGGCGGCACCGGCCGCCGAGGCCTCACCGGCAGACTGAGCCCGTTCCACCGGTCAGTCGCCGTCGGCGGCCTTGAGGGCGGCGGCGACGTCGCCGTCGACGGTCCAGCGCTCCGGGGAGAGATGGTGCTCGGCGGTCCACCGCACCGTCAAGGTGGCGCTGCCGGCTCGGCGCAGCAGGTCGGCGCCGATGCGGTCGTGGGCCAGGTAGCGACCCACCCGGGCCCGGATCGACGATGTGCCCGCCGCATCGGTGCGCTGCGCCCAGCTCAGCAGCCGGCTCCGGCCGACCGCCACGGCCACCAAGGTGATCCACGCCCGGGCCAGCACCCCGAACCCCGACTCCACCTTGCCGACATCGTGCAGCAGGGCGGCGGCGACGACCTCGCGGCCGGCGCGGCCGGGGCCGAGCCGGCCGACGGTGTCGCGGGCGACGGCCACGGCATGGCGGCGGTCGGGTCCCGACATGCGGCGCCACAGGGCCTGTTCCTCGGGGAGGAGCCGGTCAAGAGCCCAGCGCTCGTCAGTCGGCGCCGGGCCGACGGGAGACAGCGCTCCGAAGAACCGTCCGGCCAGGTGGCGCCACGAGCCGAAGCCGTCGTTGGTCGCCACACCTCCACGCTAACGGGGAGGCCGCCGGTCCGACCAGCGCCGAGGGGCCCAGGGCCGTCGGGCGCCCGGTGGCCCTGGATGGCCGATGCGGGAGAGACGCGCCCGGCACAGCGGGGGGGTTGCCCTGATGGTTGACACAACGTCAACACTGTGTGCCAGCTGGGCTAGGGTGCGCCCAGGCACGTCCACCGCCACCCGGCGCCGATCTGGCGCCGGGTGGCAGGGCGGGGGCGGTGTCAGCAGGGGGAGAACCACCGGAGGGGGACGCATGGCTCGCACCGTGCCCATCACCATCGAGCCCCGCACCATCGGGCCCAGCGGCGGGTTCCCGGCGTGGGCCTGGCCGGCCCCGTCGAGGGTGACCTGGTGGCATGGGACAACCGGTGGACCAACCACCAGCGCAGCGCCTTCGACTCGGCCCAGCGGCGGGTGCCGGACGGGGTCCAGATCGCTCGGACCAGGCCATGCTGAGACGGCGACGGTCAGGTGTCTGAGCACCAGGAGGTGACCCGGATGCGGCCTGCCACCGGCGGGCGCTCCCACGACGGCGCTGCCAAGCCCGGGCCCGAGGTCGACGGTGCCGAGGTCGACGGTGCCGAGGTCGACGGTCCCGAGGTCGACGGTCCCGAGGTCGATGGTCCCGAGGTCGACGGTCCCGAGGTCGACGGTCCCGAGGTCGACGTGTCCGGCGTCGACGGGGGCGATGAGCTCGATGCCGAGGTCGACGCGGCGGCGGCTGCCGCACCCGCCATCGCCGGCGGGCGGAGCCGGCTCGCCACGGAGCGGGCCCTGCAACAGGCGGCCATCCGACTGCTGGAGCGTGACGGCGTGCTGGCCGGCCTCAACTTGCGGGAGGTCGCCGCCGAGGCCGCTGTCAACCGCGGGCTGGTCTACCACTACTTCGGCTCCCGGCGACACCTGCTGCGGGAGGCCCTGCGCCACGGGGCCCGCCACCGGTTCGGCGAGGTGCGTCAGGCGTCGGCCGAACCGTTCCGGTCCCGCATGGTCCACTTCCTGCACACCATGATCCGGCATCGCCGAGCTGTGCGGCTGGCGACGCTGCTGATCTGCGACGGCGATCGGGAGCTCCGCACCATGCCCCTGCGTGATGACACCTTGGCGCTGCTTCGCCGCGACGTCGATCAGGGTGAGCTGCACGAGGGCGTCGATCTCGACGCCGTCCACGTGGCTGGCGTGTCGCTGGTCTACGGCTACGTCTTGTACCGCGACGCCTTCGCCACCGAGATGGGCATCTCCGTCGACGAGCTCGACATCCGGGTGGCCGCGGCGTTCGACCGCATGCTCGGCGGCGTCGCCTCCGAGTCTGGCTCGAGGCGCCGAAGCGGGGTCCGCCGCGGGGGCGGACGGCGCCGCAGCGCCGACCGGTGACGGTCAGCGCACGGCCAGCACCGGGCGCAGCACCTCGCCCAGGAAGCCGCGCAGGTCGCCCGGCGGCGCCGCCACCAGCACCGACAGGCCGACCCGGGTCGCCCACTCGGTCACGACTCTCGGGTCGCGGCGGGCCACCAGGCCGCTGTCCATGGCCGACGCCAGCAGCGGCTCGAGGGTGGCGGCCACCCGCTGCACGAGGTCCCCCAGGCCCCTCGACAGCAGTCGGGCCACCACCTCTGGCTCGTCGGCCAGCACCTTGGCCAGCACCGGATGGGCTAGGGCGTGCTCGATGGCGGTGGCCAGCAGCTCCACCAGGAAGTCCGGCCCGTCGCGGCCGGCCGGCACCGCGGCCGGCACCTGCTCCATGAAGGCGTGCAGCTCCCGGGCTACCAGCAGGCCGAAGATGTGCTCCATCGACCCCACGTGGCGGTAGACGGTGGTGCGCTCCACGCCGGCTTCCGCCGCCACGTCGCGCACCGAGGTCCGGGTCAGGCCGAACCGCTCGATGCAGCGCGCTGCGGCGTCGAGGTATGGCCACAGGGCCGGGTCGGGGCGAGGGGGCAGGCCGCCGCTTGCTGTTCCCGCGTCCGGCCGGGCGCCGACCAGCTGCACCACCGTGACCTCCATCCCTGGTCGTCTCGCCACCTCAACTGTACAACGCTGCAACAGATCTGCAAACATGTTGCATGATGGTGACGGTGGTGGAGGCGGGCGGGTTCGAAGGCGGCCCCTTCCGCCACGGGCCGCCGCCGGCAGCGCTGGTGGTCGAGGCCCCGCCGCTGGAGCAGCTGCGTCGCCGCGACCTGCATCGGCTGGTCGTGGTGCTGGTGGTGGTGACCTGGTCGGTGCTGGCCGCCTTGGGCCGACGTCTCGCCCGCCGGCGCGGGGCGCTGTCGGCGGCGGCCTGTGACGGCCTGGTCGACGCGCTGATCCGGCTCGGGCCGACCCACGTGAAGCTGGGCCAGATCGTGGCCAGCTCGGGTCGGCTGTTCCCCGCTCCGCTGGTCGCCGCCGCCCGGCGCTGCCTCGACGCCGTCCCCCCCTTTCCCGGCGAGGAGGTGCGCCGCACGGTCGAAGAAGACCTCGGCGCGCCGGTCGACGCCCTGTTCGCCTCCTTCGACGAGGTTCCGCTGTCGGCGGCGTCGATCGGCCAGGTCCACGCCTGCACCCTCCCTGACGGTCGGGAGGCGGTGGTCAAGGTGCAGCGTCCGGGCATCCGCGGGCTGATGGCCACCGACCTGCGGGTCGGGTTCGCCCTGGCCGGCCTGTTCGAGCGCACCCGGTGGGGGGCCAGCACCAACGCCCGCGAGATCGTTCGGGACCTGCACGCCCGGACCTTCGAGGAGCTCACCCCAGCCCTCGAGGCCTGGCGCCAACACCAGTTCCGCCAGCGCATCGGGTTCTTCGGCGACAACGTCGCCGTCACCGCACCCGAGGTCTACTGGAGCTTCTGCGGGCCGCGGGTCATCTGCATGGAGCGGGTGCACGGCATCCCCATGGACCGCTTCGACGAGCTCGACGGCCGCGGCGTCGACGGGCAGGCGGTGCTGCGCCGGGGGGCCAAGGTGTGGGCCGAGGCGGTCATGGTCCACGGCCCGTTTCACGGCGACATGCACGCCGGCAACATCTGGGCCCTCCACGACGGGCGGACCTGCTTCCTCGACTTCGGCATCATGGGCGAGCTGCCCGACGACTGGAAGCAGGTCCTGAAGGACCTGTTCTACACCTGTGCCTTCGACCAGGACTTCCGACGGGTGGCGGCCGCCTACCGGCGCGTGGGCGCCCTGCCGCCCGGGGCCGGCAGCGACGAGGAGCTGGCCGACTTCATGCGGGGCGTGCTCGGATCCATGCTGGTCGACGGGTTCGGCAGCATCGACATCGTGGCCTTGGTCAACAGCTCGCTCGATCTGCTCAAGGGCTACGGCGCGGCGCTGCCCCGGGAGCTGGTGCTGATCGCCAAGCAGCTGCTGTACGTCGACCGCTACACCAAGCACCTGGCGCCCGAGTACTCGATCACCGCCGACCCCTATGTCGTCAAGAACATCTTTCCGGCCGAGGCGAAGGTACGGGCGGCCGAGCTCGGCATCGATCTCGACGATCCCCTCCCGAGCTGACCCCGGTCGCGGCTGTCCCGGGTCGAAGACGACGGGACGGGCCAGGTGGCGGCGTTGGAAGGACCCGCCGCTGGTCCTCAGTGTGCCGCGGCGGGTGGTTGCCCCGGAGGCCCGCTGGCGACGAAGTCCCGGCTGCGGATCAAGGCGAAGGCCAACACGCCGGTGACCACGCTGAAGATGGCCGCCACCAGCAGGATCTCATCGAGGGCGGTGGTGAAGCCGCCCCGCAGCACCAGCCCGAGCAGGTGCCGCTGGGTCGCCGGCACGCTGCGCAGCAGCTGCGGGACCGCCCCGCTCTTCAAGCCGCCGCTGATGGCCCCGGCCCGTGAGGCCAGGGCGGTGCCCCGGGTCGAGGCGCTGACCGCGCTGACCAGCCGGTTGCTGAACAAGGTGCCGAGCAGGGCGATCCCGGTGGCGATCCCGACCTGGCGGAAGGTGGAGTTGATCCCCGACGCCATCCCGGCGCGGTGCGGCTCCACCACTCCGACGGCGGTGGAGGCCAGCGGGGGGTTGACGAACCCGATGCCGACGCCCGACAAGACCAGACCGGCGATGAGATGGGTCCACGACGACCCGGCCGTCAGGCCCCGCATCAGCAGCAACCCGGCGCCCACCAGCACCAGGCCCGGTCCGATGAGGGCCCGCACCGGCACCCGGGCCGACAGCCGGCCGGCCAGGCCGCTGACGGCCAGGATGCCTCCCGACAGCACCAGCAGACGCAGGCCGGTCTGCAAGGCGCTGTAGCCCAGCACGTCTTGCAGGTAGAGGACCAGGTACAGCAGCATCGAGAAGACGCCGACCGACACCCCGAAGGCGGCGATGGCCCCGCCGGAGAAGGTGGGCAGGCGGAACAGCGACAGGTCGAACATCGGATGGTCGCCGCGGTGCTCGGTGGCGACGAAGGCCACCAGCAACACGACGGCCACGGCGAAGCCGGCCAGCACCGACGGAGCGCCGAAGCCGGCGTCACCCGACTCGATCAAGGCGTAGACCAGGCCGGCCAGCGCACCGGTGAAGGTGACGAAGCCGAGCCAGTCGGGGCGCCGAGGCTGGGCGTCGCGCGACTCGACCACCCGGGTGACGCTGAGGACCGCCGCCACCAGCCCCAGGGGCACGTTCACGAAGAAGATGTAGCGCCACGACAAGCCGGTCACCAGCACGCCGCCGACGATGGGGCCGATGGCCACGGCGATGCCGGTGATCGCCCCCCACACCCCGAAGGCCACGCCACGCTCTCTTCCGTGGAAGGCGTTGGCCAGCAGCGCCAGCGACACCGAGAACATGACGGCGCCGCCGACACCTTGTAGCCCCCGTGACAGCTCCAGCATCAGCGACGACTGGGCCGCTCCGCACAGCCCCGAGGCGGCGGTGAAGATGCCCAGACCGATGACGTACAGCCGCCGTCGGCCGTACATGTCGGCCAGCGAACCGGCGGTCAGCAGCAAGGCGGCCAGCGTGAGGGCGTAGGCGTCGACCACCCACTGCAAGGCGGCCAGGTTGGCGTGCAGCGCGGTCTGGATGGTCGGCAAGGCCACGTTGACGATGGAGATGTCGAGCAGCAGCATGAACGTGCCGAGGCAGACGGCCGCCAGCGTCCACCACTTGGGATCAGCGCCCGCCTCGGGCGGCTCCGGGCCCTGCTCCGCGGCGCGTTCGTTCCAGGAAGCGGGATCCAAGGCCATGCCGGCAGCGTACCGGGGCGCCTCGTCGACCTCCGGCGGTCCCACGGGAACCCACCGCCGGAACGGCGCGTGACGGAACGGCGCGTGACGGAACGGCGCGTGAGCGTCGCGAAGGGCTCAGCCAGGCGGCCCGGCTGGCGGCCGAGCATTGACCGGTCGCCGCAGGCCGACCAGGTGGCCCAAGGTGTCGACGGCGTTGACCAGCAGGTCGGTCTCCTCGACCAGCACCGCCGCTTCGGGGCCGAGCTTCGGCTCGGCGGCTGTCTCCTTCGGCTCGGCGTTCCCTGCTGCCGCCGGCTCGGCGTTCCCTGCTGCCGCCGGCTCGGCGTTCAGGGCGGCCAGCTCGGCGTGCAGGTCGCGCAACGGCGGCAGCGTGCCGCCGGGCGTACCGCCGCCTCGCAGCAGCGCAGCCACCGCGGCCAAGGCACGGTCGAAGGCGTCGGCCAGCGCGGCGAGCTGGGGCCGCCCCGCCCCGCCGAGGCGGCGGGCACGTTCGGGGTCGGCTGGCAGCCAGGCGTGCAGGGTGAGCACGCTGTGCATCAGGGACCGCACCGCGGCCAGCAGACCGTCCACCTGGGCGGCACTCAGCGCGCTGGGATGCGCCGGCTCGGCACTCCACCGCTGGGCCGCCGCCTCGCTGTTGATGCGGGCCAGGCGGGCGTCGAGGCGCAGGCGCTGGAGCCGGGCCGGATGGGCGTTCTCCGGCGCCACCCAGGCCCCGAGCACGGCGCCGAGGTAGACCCGTTCGGTCTCGACCAGCCCACCCAGCCGCGCCGCCAACGTCGACGCCTCCCATGTCGGCCAGGCCAGGTAGGCCACCAGGGCGATGGCCGCACCGGCGGTGGTGTACAGGGCCCGGTCGGCGGCAAGGGACGCCGCCGGTTCACCCACGAAGGCCAGCAGCAGCACCACCAGCGACGCGATGCAGGCGCTGTAGATGGCGTAGTTGGCGGTCAACAGGCTGACCGCCGCCAAGTAGAGCACCACCACCGCCACCGTCAGCCACACCTGGTCCGGCTTGAGCTCGGCCACCGCCAGGGTGACCAGACCGGCTCCGAACAAGGTGCCGGCCACCCGGGACAGGCCCCGCACCACCGTGGTGCGAAAGTCGGGCTTCAGCACGATCATGGCGGTCATCGGCAGCCAGTAGCGGTGGCCGAGCGGAACGAGGTGCGAGACGGCCACCGCCGCCCCCAGGGTCAGGGCCAGGCGCACGGCGTGGCGCAAGGCCTGCGACGACAGCGACAGGTTGGCCCGCAGCACCGCCCGCCACTCTCCCAGCCGCGACTGGCGCGGCGCGCCGGGCGCCGCGGGCGAGGTCGACGCCGCCGGCGTGTCCGCCGCACCGGCGGGTCCGGCAGCCAGGCGCACCGCGGCCCGCACCTGCCCGGCCAGGGCACGGCAGCGCTGGGCCGCCTCGTCGAGGGGGGTCGGCTCAGACAGCCCGTGCGGCGGGGGCGGTGGGGGCAGGCGGCGAAGCACCTGGTCGAGGGCGGCCAGCACCGAACGCCGCGGCGGTCGGGCTTGGCGCAGGGCCTCGGCCACCTCGGCGAACCCCTCGGCGGCGGCGAGGGCGACATCGGCCACCGTGGCGCTCGGCCGACGGGCCCCAGCGTCGAGCAGGCGCCGCTGGGAGCGGCCCAAGGCGGCCAGCTCCAGCCGGGACCGCTCGGCCTGGTCGGCCAGCGCCCGGTAGAAGCCGAGGCGGGCCTCACCGGCGAAGGGCTGAGGGTCGGCCAAGGCTGGCGTCAGGCCGGCGAACACGTCGGCGGGGGGCAGCCCGCCCCCGCTGGCCACCGCCCGGGCCGCCGCGGCCAGCTGGTCGAAGGCGCCGCCCAAGGCCCGACGTTCGGCCGGAAAGCGCCGCAGCGGCCACACCACCACCACCAGCAGGGTCTGGACCAGCCCGCCGGCCAGCACCAGCAGCCCCTGCTCCAGTGCCACGGGGACCGTGAAGCGGAACTGGGAGAACACGACCAGCCCCACCACCGACTGCACCCCGACGACGGTGCCCACCGGGCCGAAGGCCGTGAGCATGCCGGCGGCCAGCCCCCAGCAGATGTTGAGGGCGATGTCGGGGCCCTCCACATGGCCGAGCAGCCCGCCGACGACGGCGGAGACCGCCATGCCCGAGCTGGCCGCTAGCACTGCGGTGGCCCGGCTGCGGTAGGTGCCCTGGCGGGAGGCGAACCCTCCCGCCAGGGCACCGATGGCGGCGGTGACACCTTGCAGGGTGTGACCGCTGGCCAGCCCGGCCACCAGCACCACGGCCATGCCGGTGGCAGCCCGCAGGGCCACGGCCACGGCCAGCTCGCGGCGATCGACGCGGGTGACGTCGTTGAGCGCCGCGCCGATGGAGGCCGCCACTCCTGCCACAGACTTGACTGTAGGTGCGGCCGCCGATGACGGCGAGCCGCGGCCGGCCCGCGTCAGCGCAGCAGCCGTTCGGGCAGGGCCAAAGCGGGCAGCACGCCGACGAGGCTGAGCCCAGCCATCACCCAGAAGACGGTCACCACGTCGCTGTCGTGCACGAACAAGCCGATCACCAGCACGAGCAGGGCGCCGATGCCGTTGGCCAGTCCCAGGGCGATCCCCGAACCCATGGAGCGGTTCTCGGGGAAGATGTCCTGGCCGATCAGCACCGTCGTCGACGCCGTCAGGAACAAGGCGATGCCCAGCATCCCGCCGGCCACCCACACCGCGGCACCGTGGAGGTAGGCGACCGGGAAGATGAGGGCGGTGGTGGCGAAGGCGGAGGTGACCAGCACCGGCCGCCGTCCCAGCCGGTCGGCCAGATGGCCGCCCCACAGGTTGCCGACCACCCCGACGGTGATCATCGTGGTGATGATGGAGGCGCCGGCCACCAGGCTCCCGCCGCGGACGTGCCACAGGATCGGGATGAAGGTGGCCAGCCCGAAGGTGGCCAGCGCCCGCGGGCCGCGGTAGGCGAGCAGCAGGGCTAGGGGGCGGGCGTGCTCCTTCCAGCGGATGGCGCTGCCGGTGTGGTGCTTGGGCGCCAGCGGCGGCGCCCAGCGGAAGATGAACGCCACCGTGGCCAGGCCGGGCACGGCGATGATCCACAGGGCGCCGAGCCCCAGGTTGGCGGCCACCAGGCTGGCGGCGGTGGGCCAGAGGCCTCGGCCGAGCTCCCCGCCGACCAGGAACACCGAGGTGAGCAGACCTCGCCGGCCCTGCAGCATGCTGCGCACCCCGGCCAGGGCCTGCGGGTGGAAGAGGGCGCTGCCCAACCCGATCAGCAGCAGCAGGGCGATCAGCAGGCCGATGCTGTGCGCCACCGCCAGCAGGCCGCCACCGAGCGAGCTGAGCAGCAGGCCGAGGGCGATGAGGCTTCGACCCCCGATCCGGTCGGCCAGCCAGCCGACCACCGGCTGCAGGCCTTGGCCGACGACCAGGGCGGCGACCAGGACGCCGGCCATCTCGACGTTCTCGTGCACCGCCACCAGCACCGCCGGCAGCACCCCAGGCAGATAGTTGGCTGCACCGTCGTTGAGCAGGTGGGCCCAGGTGAGGCCGAGGAGCCGCCGGCTGGCGCTGCCGTGCTCGCTGGAGAGGACGCGACCCCGGCCGGTGTCGATGGCGGCCGTGGCGTCGCTCATGACCCGATCCCAACCGCGGCCGCGGCCACTGCATTCCCGGTGACTCCCGGTGGATCGGGATTCCCCGGCGGATCGGGCTCATCCCCCCATCTGCCAGGGGCAGCTCGGCGGCCCCGTCGACGGCTCCGCCACCGGTCGCGAACCCGAGCCCACCGCGGCGCGTCGCGGCTCAGCCGGTGAAGCAGCGGATGACCTTCGGGTCCGCCAGCACGTCCGCTGTGGCACCGGCGGAGATGACCTTGCCGGCATCCAAGGCCACGCTGGTGGGGCACAGGCTGCGCACGAAGCCGACGTCGTGGTCGATCAGCAGCAGCGTGGTCGGCGACGCGCGGGTGAAGCGGTCCAACAATTCGTGCAGCTCGGAGCGTTCGTGGGTGGAGAGCCCGGACGTCGGTTCGTCGAGGATCACCAGCCGGGCGTGGCCGACCAGGGTTCGAAGGACGTCGACGTACTTGCGCACGCCGTAGGGGCAGTGCTCCAGCGCCACCGGTCCGTAGCGCCCGAGCCCCATCTCGTCGAGCAGCTCCGTAGCCGCTCCTCGCGCCCAGCGCTCGGCCCGGCGTGCGGCGCGGGTGCCCAGCAGCGTGTGGACCAGACTGACCGGCCAGCGGGTCTCGAGCCCGAGCGACAGGAACTCCACCGCGCTGATGCCCCCGATGCGTCCCACCGACTGCAGGCTCCGGCCCACGCCCAGCTTGGCGATGCGGGCTGGAGCCGCCCGGGTGACGTCGGTGCCGTAGATCGAGATCCGGCCGGCCGTCGGGTGGTGGTAGCCGCAGATCACGTTGGCCAGGGTGGTCTTGCCCGCGCCGTTGGGGCCGACGATCCCGACCCGCGTCCCCTCGTCGAAGGTGAGCGACACCTGCTCGAGGGCGGTGACGCTGCCCAACCGGACGCCGACATCGGCCAGCTCGACCGCCACGGCCGTCACGACGTCTTCGCTCCATCGGGCCCGACCCTCAAGGCCACGCCGGCGCCGGACCGGGTGCTGGCGTCGACGCCGAGATAGGCCTGCTGGGCGACCTGCTCCCACTCGGCTGCGCCGGCGGCCCCCTCGGCCGCGAAGCGGCCGCGGTCCATGAGCACCAAGCGGTCGGCCAGGCCGCGGGCCACACCCACGTTCTGCTCGACGACGAGCATGGTGACCGGCCGCTGGCGGCGCAGCTCGGCGAGGCGTGCCACCAGGCGGTCGATGGCAACGGGGGCCAGCCCGAGCGACAGCTCGTCGACCACCAGGATGGCCGGTTCGCGCAGCAAGGCGCAGGCGAGAGCCAGCTGCTGACGTTGTCCGCCGCTCAGCACCCCGGCGCGCCGGTCCAGGATCCCCTCGAGATCGGGGAAGAGGGTGAAGGCGGCGGCCAGCCCGCTTCTCCGGCGACGGGCCAGCGCGTCGCTCAGGTGCTCGTGGGCGGTGAGGCTCGCGAAGACCTTGTCCTCGGCGGGCACCAGCGAGATCCCCAGCCGGGCGCGAGCCTCGCAGGCCAGTCCCGACAGCTCCACCGGCGTGCGGCGCCTTCCGTGCAGCTGCACCGATCCGCTCACCATCCGTCCGGTGCTTGCGGGGGGAAAGCCGGCGATGGCGTGCAGCAGGCTGGTCTTGCCGGCGCCGTTGCGTCCCACGATGGCGACGCACTCCCCCTGTCGCACCTCGAGGGTGACGGCCTCCACCGCCGGCTGCCCGGCGCCGTAACGAACCGACACGTCCTGCACCGTCAGCAGCGCCGGGGGTGCCGGCTCAGCGGCGACGACCGGTGTCGATACGACGATCCTCGCCGGCGTCGGGTCGCCCCTCGCCTCAGAGGACGTCGCGGCGACGTCGGGCGCCCGCCACCGTGCGCCGAGACGCCGGCTGAGCGCCTTCGCCATGCCGGCCGCGCCGCCGGGAGCGGCCAGGAGCAGCACCGCGCTCACGACCACGTAGGCCAGCACCTCGCCGTAGGCCAGCAGCTCGGCGCTGCCCGGACCCGCCTGGCTGAGCACCAGGTTCAACACGGCTGGGACGCTGACCACGAAAGCAGCCCCGAACACTGCCCCACCGAGGGATCCCAGCCCGCCGATGACGATCATCACGAAGTACGAGATCGACACCAGCACTCCGAAGCCGTCGTAGGAGACGTTGCCGGTGTTGTCGGCCAGCAAGGCCCCTGCCGCCGCCGTCACGGCCGAGGTGAGGGCGAAGGTGACCAGCAGCGTCCGGAAGCTGCGGATCCCGTTGATGTCGGCGGCAGCCCGGTTGGCCCGCACCAGCTGCAGGTTGCGGCCGAGGCGGGTGCCCGCCAGGTAGCGGTAGAAGCTGTAGGTGAGCGCGGCGGCGACCACGCTCACCCACAGCCAAGGTGTGTTGCCGGCGACGTGAACACCGAACAGGTTCGGTGGCGCCGGTGCGTAGCCGGCGGTGGCGTGCTGGTGGCTCTGGACGTCGCCGGCCAGATCGGTGAAGGCGAACTGGACGGCCAGGGTGCCCAGGAGCAGGTACATCCCGGTCATCCGGCGCGCCGGCAGCCCCGACAGGACGCCCAGGACGGCACCGGCCACCAGCGCCACCATCACGCCCAACAACAGCGAGCCGGGAAGGCTGGCGGGGACGATGTAGGCGGCGTAGCCGCCGAGCAGCAGCAGGGCGGCCGTCATGACCGCGGCCTGCCCGGCCCAGCCGACCAGGACGGTGAGCGACATGGCGGCGATGGCTTCGATGGCGACGGCGGTGACCAGCGTGACGAGGAAGGCCGAACCGCTGGCCAACGTCGCGCCCAGCACGATGGCGGCCAGGGCCACGACGACGGCCTGGTTCTTGGCGCTGCGTCGGCGGGTTGGCTGCCGGGCGGTCGCCCACCACGAGGCCAGGGTCGGCGCCACCATCTACAGCCTCATCGAGGGCTGCCGGCCGAGCAGGCCGTAGGGCAGCAGCACGAGGACGACGAGCATGAGACCATACGACAGCGCCTGCGCCGCCGCGCCGCCGAGCGCCACCGCGGTGAACGACTCCACCAGCGCCACCACGACCGCGCCGACGAAGGCTCCGCCCACGTTGTCCATCCCGCCGATGACGGCGGCGGGGAACGCGCTCAACCCGACGTCGGACATGGTGAGGACCACCGGTCCGCGCTCGATGTAGACGGCCGCGGCCAGGGCGGCGCAGACGAAGGCCACCGCCCAGGCGACGGCCTGCAGGGCGCTGCGGCGCATCCCCCGGTAGGCGGCCAGCGCCTCGTCCTCAGCGACGGCTCGCATCTGGATGCCGACCGAGGTGCGCCGCAGCAGCCGCTCCAGCACGAAGGCCAGGACGGCGGCTGCCACCAGGCTGACGATGCTGGCCAGCGGCACCCGGCCTCCGGCCAGGTGCAGGTACCCGCCGGAGGGGATCGACACGGACCGCATGCCAGATCCCCAGGCGATGCCGGCGATCTGGGTCAGCCCGAGGGCCAGCAGGAAGGTGACGGTGACCTTGGTCAGCTCGGTCTTGCCACCGAGCAGGCGGCCGATGCCGTAGTACACCACCACTCCGGCCAGGAGCATGGCCACCACGCTGAAGGCGATCCCGCCGCCGTAACCCATGGCCGGTTGCACGGTGGCGACCAGGAAGCCGGCCAGCATCAGCATCTGGCCCTGGGCGAAGTTGATGACGCCGGTCGTCCGGTAGAGATAGACGAACCCGATGTTGACGATGCCGTAGACCGCGGTCAGCTGGACCGCGCTGGCGAGGACGTCGACGAGCTCCGAGCCGCTCATCATCCCTCCGCTCGAGAGGGCGCCGACCGCTCAGTAGCTCCCGGGGCCGTAGACGGTGACGGGCTTGGCGTAGCTCTGCGGCTGTCCCGACGAGCTGTAGGTCAGCGACGAGAACACGGTCGGCCCGCCGTGGAAGGTCTTCGACCACACCACCGGTCCGAAGGCCAGCCCCGACAGGTCGGTGTTGGTGCGGTTCAACGCCTGCTGGAGAGCCGTCGGCGTGCACGGGTAGCCGCAGCGGCCCAGCGCCTGGGAGACGAGCAAGCCGCCGGCGTAGCCTTCGACCACCGTCGGCGAGGACGGGTCGTAGCCGGCGGCGGTGACGTCGTGGCGGTAGGTCACGACGCCGGCTTCGCTGCCGGTGGTGCGGAAGTCGGCCACCACGGCGAACGAGCCCCACGGCGCCGACGGCACGGCCACCCCGGCGAAGGCGGTGATGGGCGTGGTGGTGGGCATCCCGACGGCCTTCAGGTCCTTCATCAGCGTGGCCACGCTCGGCCCGGCGACGGCCGACAAGATGGCGGTGGCGTGCGACTGGGCGATCTGCGCCGCCTGGGTGCTGAAGTCGGTGGCGGTGGGAGACACCAGGAAGGTGCCGGCCACGCTGAAGCCGAACTTGTGCGCGTCGCCCTTGACCGCCGAGCTGAAGTCCTGACCCTGAGGGGTGTCGTAGCCGAAGATGGCCACCCGCCCCGGGTGCGGCTCAGCGGGCAGGGCCTTCAGGTAGGCCAGCTGCACGTCGGCTTCGGCGGTCGTGGACGGGCTGTACTCGTACATGTCGGCCACGGGTGGGAACACCTCGCTCGAGGGCGGAGCTACGGCGACCAGCGGCATGTGTGCCGCCGTCGCCAGCGGCAGCAGCGCCGCGTCGACGATGCTGTCTCCGAGCCCGACGACAGCCGAGACGTGGTCGACCGACACCAGCTGGTGGAACTCGGTGACGGCGGTCGTCGCACTGCCCGCGCTGTCGAGCGAGATCAGCTGGATCTTGTGGCCGTTGATCCCGCCGCGGGCGTTCACGCCGTCGACCGCGGCGACCAGACCCTGGTGCCAGGGCACGTCGAGGAAGGTGAGGCCCGCGGTCAGGTCTTCGATCTCGCCGATCACGTACGGTTTGCCGCTTCCTGACGAGCGGCCGGCCGGGTTCGCCGACGACGAGCTACAGGCGGAGAGGGCGAGCCCCGCCGCCAGGGCCAGCACCGCCGCAGCCCGCGCCGGGCGCCTTCTGCCGGCGCCGGTCACGGCGCGGGCCACCCCTCCGAGGTGTCCACCCATCACGACATCCTCCATAAACATAGACGAGCGCAATAAAGGTGAAGTAAAACACTTGATGACGCGGAGATCAAGGGGTTGTCCCGTGCCCCTGCGGCGCCCCGCGAACCGTCGATCTCATCGCTCACGGGCCGAGGCTCCCCCGTGCCGCTGCGGTGGCCCCGCCTCCGAGGCGATCATCGAGCCGGTCGCCGCCCCGCAGCAGCTGGTCGTCTCCCGCACCAGCGACCCGGCGCCCGCCCTCGACGGCCCTGGGGCTAGGGCGAAGCAGCAGCCGCGGCGTCTTCGGGTCGGCTGACCCAGGCGGAGAACACCGGCAGCCCCTCCCACCGCCCATGCTCCGTCTCGTCGCTGCGACGCGGCGCGCCGTCCACCGCGGCCACCACCGCGTAGGGGCGGGCGAAGCGGACGGTGGCGGTGCGGCGCCGCCCGGCCTTGGGGACCACAGCGCTGACGGTGGCGAACAGGCCGGTGGCGGCGGCCGCCTCGAAGCCGGTCGCACCGTAGCTGGCGGTGGTCGTCTGGGCCGCTCCGTACCCGATCCGATCGCGGTCCGCCGCCGCCGCCACCGCCGCCGCCGCGGCCGGGAAGCCGAGCCGCTCGTCGCCGAGGCCGACGGTGGTCGTCGCCGACCAGGCAGGCAGCAGCGACACCAGCCGCTCCTCGCGCCCGCTGCGGGCTGCGGTGAGGACCGGTTCGTCGACGATGCTGCAGATCGGCCCGTCGCCGAGCGACAGGTCGAACAGCGACACGGCGGGCACGCTGCGCCGCTGGCGAGCTTCGGCCGTCACCACCCGCTGCGCCGCCTGCAGCACGGCTTGGGGGGCCGCCGTGTCGGCGGCGACCACCGAGCCGACCAGCAGCCCACCTTGGGCGACGGCCAGGTGCACCCCCACCAGCCCGGCCTCGGGGGTGTCGGTCAGGTACTGCAGGTGGCGTGGGTCGTCGACCGGAGCCCGCAGCACCCGCCGCACCTGGCCGTCCCACGCCGAGCCCGGCCCGAGCTCGGCGGCATCGACCACCTCGAAGGGCTGCTCCCACGACACCTTGGTGGCCAGCACGCTGGCCAGCACCACGGCTGCGTCCGCCGCCGCCACCAAGGGGAAGCGCTCCACCAACCCGAGCGTCCGCTCCCGGGCCCAGGCGTCGATGGCCGCCGGGGTCGGCACCGTCCCCCGCGTCACCGACCTGGGTAGGTCATCGAGCCAGCGCCGCAGGGCCCGGGCCTGGAGCTGCGGATCGGTCCACGCCGCCGCCCCGGCCGCCACCAGCGGGTGGGGATGGTCGAGCAGGGCGGCGGCGGCGGCCCTGGCCGCGTCGGGGGCCAGGCCCAGTGCATCGTCCAGCGTCCCGTTGCCGCCGCCGGCCAGCGGAGCGCACAGGGCCAGCACCAGCCACGCCCCCAGCGGCGACACCACGTGGTGGCCGTCGCCGGCGCAGGCGTGCAGGCGCCGGGCGTAGCGGGCCAGCGCGTCGAGGAGGCTGTGAGCCATCCCGGCCAGTGTCGCGCCCCGGGTGTGCCCCCGGAGACCGGGCGGCGGTTCGCCGGGATCGGTGGCGGAGGGTGACCGGCGAGCCAGGGCGGGGCGCCGGCCTGGCGGACCGGGTCTTGAACGCCGGTCAGTCGCCGCTGGCTGACCAGCCCGACCAGCGCTGCACGGTGACGGCCAGCACCGGCCCGGTCGGCCGCCGCCGGCGGTACGGGGCGTAGCGGGCCACCAACAGGTCCACGGCTCGCTCGGCGCAGGCCGAGCCGGCGTCGAGCACCGCCGCCCGCCCGTCGGCCCGGACCCACCACAGCTGCTCCCAGTCGTCGCTGTAGTGGTCCACCAGCAGCGTCACCGACGGGTTGACGGCGACGTTGGCCAGCCGCCGCAGCGCCGTGGTGCGCTTGGCCTTGTGGTCCACCACGCTGACCACGGTGTCGCCGTCGGCGGCGAACACCAGCGGAACCAGGTGGGGACGGGCGGCGCGGTCAGCGGTGGCCAGACGGGCCACCCGAGCGGCGCCGAAGCGGCGCCGGGCCTCGGCCGGGGTCACTCGCCGTGCAGCTCGGCCACCGCCGCCTCGTACCGGTCGAGGGCGGCCTCCACCGGCCCCCGGGGAGCCGACGGCAGCCAGTGGATGGCCCGGCGGAACCCGGCCCGCTCGAATCGGTCGAGCACGCGGGGGTCGGCCGGCGCTCCCATCACCATCAGCTCGATGGGCCGCTCGGCCCGGTGCCGCAGCTGCACGGCCCGCTGCACGATGTCGCCACCGCCGGTGTAGGTGGGCATCCAGGCGTCGCCGAAGGCCAGTGCCCGATCGGTGACGGTCGGGCCGTTGCCGCCCACCAGCACCGGTGGGTGGGGGCGCTGGGCCGGCTTGGGCCACGACCAGATCCGGTCGAAGTCGACATGGGTGCCGTGGTAGCTGGCCTCGTCGTCGGTCCAGATCGCCTTCATCGCCTCCACCCGCTCGCGCAGCACGGCCATGCGCCGGCGCGGGTCGGTGCCGTGGTTCTCCATCTCCTCGCGGTTCCAGCCCGCTCCCACCCCGAAGTCCACCCTGCCGCCCGACAGCACGTCGACGCTGGCCACCTCCTTGGCGGTGACGATCGGGTCCCGTTCGATCAGCAGGCAGATGCCGCTGCCGACGCGCAGCCGCGTCGTGGCCACCGCCGCCGCCGTCATGGCCACGAACAGGTCGTAGGTGTGGACGTAGCGCCGGGGCAGCTCGCCGCCGCCCGGGTAGGGGCTCAGGCGCGAGGCGGGGATGTGGGTGTGCTCGGGGAAGAACAGCGACTGGTGACCCCGGGCCTCCACCAGACGGGCCAGCGACCCGGGGTCGATGGCGTCGTGGGTGGGGAACATCGCCACTCCGGTCTCCATGGCGGCCACGCTAGCTACCGCCGGCGCCACCCCCGGCCGGAGCCGGCCCCCGCCGGGTCGCCGGCCCGGCCGGACAGCCGGCGTCAGTCGACCTGGCCGAACCCGCTGATCTCCTTCTGCTCCTCGGCCGACAGCTCGGTGGGGACCTCGCCACGCTGGCGCTTCTCGCTCTGCACCTGCTGGCGGATCTGGTCGACCACCTCGGGGTTGGCCAAGGTGGTGATGTCGCCCACGTCGGTGAAGTTCGAGATGCCGGCGATCACCCGGCGCATGATCTTGCCCGACCGGGTCTTGGGCATGTCGGGGACGATCCACACGTTCTTGGGCACCGCCACCTTGCCGATCTCGGT
Source organism: Actinomycetes bacterium (assembly GCA_021848085.1). Taxonomy (GTDB): domain Bacteria; phylum Actinomycetota; class Acidimicrobiia; order Acidimicrobiales; family UBA8190; genus JAJZNB01. The sequence continues at coordinate 990 of JAJZNB010000202.1, read as the reverse complement.
GGCGATGACCTGCGACACCCGCCGCTTCACCTCGTCGCTGGCCTCGACCCCGGGTTTGAGCGACACGTACATCTCCACCGCCCGGCCCCGCACCTCGTCGACCACCGGGACGGCCGCCGCCTCGGCCACCTGCTCGGCCAGCACCGCCGCCGACTCGAGCTCCTTGGTCCCCAGCCGGTGCCCGGCCACGTTGATGACGTCGTCGACCCGCCCCAGGATGCGGAAGTAGCCGTCGGCGGCCTGCATGGCCCCGTCGTTGGCGAAGTAGGGCCAGTCGCGCCAGTCGGTGCTCCGACGGTCGCGGCAGTACTTCTCGTAGTAGGTGGAGACGAAGCGGTCCGGATCGCCCCAGATGGTCTGGAAGATCCCGGGCCACGGGTTGCGGATGCAGATGTTGCCGGCCGCTCCGCTGCCCGCTGCCACCTCATTGCCCTCCTCGTCGTAGATCACCGGGTAGACGCCGAGCACCCCCGGCCCGCAGCTGCCGGGCTTCATCGGCTGCAGCGCCGGCAGGGTGCTGCCCAGGAACCCGCCGTTCTCGGTCTGCCACCAGGTGTCGACGATGACGGCCTCGCCCTTGCCGACCACGTCGTGGTACCAGCGCCACACCTCCGGCTCGATGGGCTCGCCCACCGTCGTCATGTGCTTGAAGTGGTAGTCGTACCGGGACGGCTCCTCGGGCCCCAGCTTGCGCAGCATCCGGATGGTGGTGGGGGCGGTGTGGAAGATGTTGACCCCCAGCCGCTCGGCGATGCGCCACGGACGCCCCGGGTCGGGGTAGGTCGGCACCCCCTCGTAGAGGACGCTGGTGGTCCCCAGCGACAGCGGCCCGTAGACGATGTAGGAGTGCCCGGTGATCCAGCCGATGTCGGCCGCGCACCAGTAGGTGTCCTCGGGGTGGATGTCCTGGTAGTACTTCGAGGTTCCCGCCACGTAGGCCAGGTAGCCGCCGGTCGAGTGTTGGCAGCCCTTGGGCCGGCCGGTGGTGCC
>JAJZNB010000239.1:17481-22769 GCA_021848085.1 Actinomycetes bacterium | reverse complement strand
GGGCTGAACCGGCGGCCGGGATCCGACCGAGGAGCTCGTCGAGCAGCGGTGACGGCGCCGCCACGTCGCTCAGCACCACCAGCTGGCGACGGGCCCGGGTGAGCGCCACGTGGAGGATGCGCCGCTCCTCTTCGAGGTCGTCGGCCAGACGGTGCGGCACGACGCCCTGGGACACGTCGAACACCAGCACCCGGTCCCACTCCCGGCCCTTCATCTTGTGCACGGTGGACAGCGTCACCGCCGCCGACGGCGGCGACGCCGGCGCCAGCACCTGACGCAGCCAGCGTTCGAAGCTGGCGGCCTCGGGGTGCAGCGCCGCCACCGAGGCCAAGGCGGCCAGATCGTCACCGTGGCAGGAGCGCTCCACACCCGGCCGCGAGGCGTCGAGAGCGTCGACCGCCTCGCCGAGGCCGATCTGGTCGCGCACCAGCCGCAGCGCCTCGCCGCAGCTGCGGGCGCAGGCGGCCGCCACGGCCTCGAGATCGTGCAGGTAGGACCGGAGCTTGTCGACGTCTCCGCCGCTGAGCCGGCTGGCCAGCCGGTCGACGTCGGCCAGCGAGGTGAAGCGCCGCCGGGTCAGCATCTCCACCACGTTGCGGGCCAGGCGCCGCGACGGCCGACGCAGCGTCTCGAGCAGGTCCGAGGCGGCGATGCGCCCCGGATCGACGCCGATGCGCAGGTAGGCGAGAGCGCTGCGGATGCCGGTGCGCTGCAGCACCTCGGGACCCAGCGGCTGCTCGCAGGGGACGCCGGCGACCGAGCAGGCCACCTGCACCGGCAGCAGGGCGGCGTTGACCCGGGCGAGCACGGCGATCGCCGAGGGCGGGTGGGACTCGGCGAGCCAGCCCTCGACGACGGACAGCGCCGTGGGAGCGAGCTGGTCGGCGGGGGCGACGAGCGTCCGCAGGGCGTCGGCGGCGTCCTCGGGGTGGGCGGTGCCGGCGGCGGTGATCTCCTTGGGGATCCGGCGCCGGTTGTGGCGCAGCAGCTCGATGGCGGCGCGCACCACCGCCGGCGGGCAGCGGTAGTTGGTGTGCAGCTGGTGGTGGGCGGCGCCGGGGAAGTACCGGTCGAAGTGGATGAGGAACTCGGGGGTGGCGCCGGCATAGCCGTAGATCACCTGGTCGTCGTCGCCCACGCCGAAGCAGTCGAAGCCCGGGGCGTTGACCAGGCGCAGCAGCAGCAGATGGGCGGGGTTGACGTCCTGCATCTCGTCGACCAGCAGGAACCGGCAGCTTCGCTGCGCCCGCTGGCGCAGATCGGGCTGGCGCAGCAGCAGCTCCACCGCCTGGTAGATCTGCTCGTCGAAGTCGACGGCTCGCCGCTCGGCCAGCACCGCCCGGAAGCGCTCGAAGCCGGCGGCGAGCCCGGCCGCCTCGGGAATCGACGCCTCGGCGTCGTCGGGAGCCACCAGCCCGAGACGGACGAGCGCCAGCGCCTGCAGGTAGGTGGCGGCGGGGTCGGTGTTGCGCTGGTGACGGATGGGGAAGACGGTGTCGAGCACCTCGCGCACCTCGGGCTCGTGCGCCACCCGCAGCCCCGGGACAGCGGCCGAGCAGATGCTGAAGGCCAGGCTGTGGATGGTCCGGATGTGCGGTCCGGGTCGGTCAGCCACGTCGACGCAGCGGTCGCGCAGCTCCTGCGCGGCGCGGGTGTTGAAGGCCACCGCGGTGAGCGCCCGGGGATCCACCCCCCGATCGCGCAGCAGGTGGCGGAGCCGCTCGGTCAGCACCCGGGTCTTGCCCGAACCGGCCGGGGCCACGATGCGGGCCGGGCCGGGCCGGTGGGTGACGGCGGCCAGCTGGTCGGGCGCCAGGCCGCCGAGGTGAGCCGCGGCGCCGGACAGGGCCCCGACGGTCGCGGCCGGGCCGGCCAGGCGCGACGATCCGACGTCGACGTTGGTGCGGTGCAGCACGGCGGTCGAGTCGGCCATGGCCGGAGCCGGTGCGGGGCCCCCGTCGACGTAGACCGGGGTGCCGTCGCCGAGCACCAGGTCGGCCGGGCCGCCGGCCACGGCGCCTGTCGCGGCGAGCAGTCGAGCCGCCCGGCGGCCATGCCACCAGATCAGCTCCTGGCGCCGGGCGTCGTAGTTGTTGGCCCACACCAGGAACTGCAGCCGCTCGCGCCACAGGTCGAACGACGGTGTCAGGGTGTAGGGAGCGGCCTGACAGATCTCCGGGGCGCGCAGCGCCTCGGGGTCGGCGCTCAGGCGCACGACCACCGGGCGCCGCTCGAGCCACAGGCGGTGCAGCCGCTCCACCACGGCGACCGGGTCGGTCAGGTGGCCGTCACCGACCTCCACCACGGGTGCCGCCGCCCACGGCTCGGGAACGCTCTGGCGGGCGGCCACCACCGCGCCGCGGCCCAAGACGGCCGGTCCAGAGCAAGCGGAGCGAACCACGCTGCCACGCTATCGAGCGGCTGTGGCGCCCCCGCCGGCGCTCCGCCACCCAGCCGGCGGCAGCGGGCCCAGCCAGCGGGCGTCTCACGCCCGGGCGCCCGCCGACCAGCGCGGCGATGGGGCGTCGCCGGCGATCACGAGCCCCGACGACGCCCCATGGCGACCTCGAGGTCACCGGTCAGGACCGGAGACCTCGACACCTTCGGACACCGGCATCCGGCGCAGCAGCGTCCGCTGGTGCGACCTGCGATCAGCGGTAGGTGTCCTCGCGCCGGACGACGTTGCCGCGCCCGTCGTCGACGATGGTGCGCCGACGGCGGGGGCCGTACCAGCCGGCTGCCCCGCCGCCCCAGAAGGCCAGGGACAGCACGAGACCGACCGCGCCGACGATCATCAAGATGAGCCCTACGGTGTTCAGGTTGACGCCGTGATCGGTGGTGTTGATGGTGACGGCGAAGTCGAGGATGGCTCCGATGGCGATCAGGAAGACACTGATACCGATGCCGGGCATGGCCAGGACACCTCCGAGTGCAGCCCGTGTGGGCGGGCCCCTTCCGTCGGGGGCCGCTGTGGACATACCCCCGCTGACAGCACCCAAAACGGCGGCCGGGTGACGGCAGGTGGCGAGGCGAGGCGCTGACCGCGGACCGGAGGGCGGGGGCAGGTGGCGAGGCGAGGCGCTGACCGCGGACCGGAGGCCGGGGGCAGGTGGCGAGGCGAGGCGCTGACCGCGGACCGGAGGCCGGGGGCAGGTGGCGGCACCGGCGCCGGCACCGGCACCGGCACCGGCCGGGCTGCTGCTCGCTCCCGGCGCCGGTGCCGACCGGGACCAACCAGGGCTGGTCGCCATCGACGAGGCGGTGACGGCCACGGGCCTCGCCGTGCGGCGCATGGACTTCCCCGACGTGCTGGCCGGACGCCGGGTGCCGGATCGGCCTCCGGTGCTGCTGCAGGCGGTGCACCAGGCACAGGCCGAGCTGGCCGCCGAGCTGAAGGTGGCGCCGCAGCGCCTGGTGCTCGGCGGCCGCTCCACGGGCGGCAGGATCTGCTGGCTGGCGGTGGCCGACGGCTGTCCGGCGGCGGCGCTGATGCTGCTCAGCTACCCGCTGCATCCCCCGGGGCGACCCGAGCGACGCCGGGTGGCGCACTTCTCGGCGCTCGCAGTGCCATGCCGGTTCGTGTCGGGAACCCGCCACGCGTTCGGTCGTCCCGACGAGGTCGAGGAGGCCGCCGCCGCCATCCCCGGCCCCGTCACCCACCGGTGGATCGATGGCGCCGACCACAGCCGGCGCCGACGCGAGGCCACCGTGGCGGAGCTGGTCGTCGCCTGGTTCGGCGCGCTCGGCGCCCGGAGGCAGTCGGCCTCGGCGTGTCGAGCGTGCCGGGCTCGATCACACACCCGGCGCCGCCGACGCCGGGTGTCGTCCGGAGCCGACCTCGGCGTGTGGAGCGTGCCGGGCTCGATCAAGCCCCGGGGGCCATCCGTCGGGCGCACGCCGGTCGTTCCGACGCTGTCGAGGCCACAGGCGCGGCCGCCGAGACCGCCGTGGAAGCCACCCCTTGTGGACGACCCCCACCTTGGGCCAGGCTTGTGCCTGCTGAGGCAGAAGTTGCTGACGTGACCGATGAAGCGGGTGAGGCCTTATGGACGGTCCGACGGGGCGGGCGAGCAGCCCAAGGTATGGGCCGCTGCTGCGGCGGCGCCGGCCGCCGCTACGGGGCGGGTCGCTGGTGGGGCGCCGGTCGCTGGTGGGGCGCCGGTCGCTGGTGGGGGACGAGCCGCTGACGCGAGGCGGCACCGGGAGGCGACGCCGGCGCTGGGCGCTGAGCGGCACCGGTCTGGCCATGTTGGCCGTCGGACCGCTGGCGGGCTCGGTGGCGGCAGCGGCACCCACGCTACGGGTGAGCTGGGGCGACACGCTGTGGTCGATCGCGGCGCGCACCCACACCTCGGTGGCGGCGCTGGCCGCCGCCAACCACCTGGCGGACCCCAACCACATCGTGGCGGGCACGGTGCTGGTGGTGCCGGCGCCCGGCGGCACGGCGCCGTCCACCGGCGGCAGCCTGGTGGTGGCCCCTGGTGACACCTTGTGGGGCATCGCGCAGCGCCTGGGCGTGCCGGTGGGCACCCTCGCCTCGCTCAACGGGCTGAGCGACCCCAACCGGCTGCTGGCCGGCACGTCCCTGGTGCTTCCCGCCACCGGCATCGAGCTGACGGCGTCGGCCACCCCGCTGACCGCCCCGGCGCCACCGGCCGCCGGCCCGGCGTCGCCAGGTGGCCTGCCGGCGAAGCTGCTGGCCCATCCCGGCCGGCTGACGCTGCTGCCGCTGTTCCGCAGCTGGGCCGCGGCCGAGGAGGTTCCGTCCTCGCTGCTCGAGGCCTTGTGCTGGTGGGAGTCGGGCTGGCAGGCCGGGGTCGTCTCCCCCACCGACGCCTACGGGATCGGACAGCTCGAGCCGGCCACCGTCGACTTCGTCCGGACCGTGCTGCTGCCTGGGGCGGCCCTCGACCCGGCCTCGCCCAGCGACAACATCGAGATGGCCGCCGCCTACCTGCACTGGCTGCTGGTCAGCACCGGCCAGCGGCCCGACCTGGCCCTGGCCGGCTACTACCAGGGGCTGCGCTCGGTAGAGCTCCACGGCATGGCTCCCGCCACCCGCCAGTACGTCGACGGCATCCTGGCCTACGCCCCGCGCTTCGCCGCCGCCGGGGGATGAGCTCCGACCGGCCGGCCGGCGGTGGGCGGCGGTGGGCGGCGGCGCCGTTGGACACCCCGCCACCGGTTGGCAACCCCCGCCGGGCGGCGGACATCGGCATCGGAGACGCCGGGGGCGGCTCAGGTCGGCGGTCCGGACCAGTTCCCGGGCGGATCGCTGGCCGGGAAGC
>JAJZNB010000239.1:11106-17471 GCA_021848085.1 Actinomycetes bacterium | reverse complement strand
TCCCATCCGACCTCGTCGGCGTAGGCGTCGGCGCCGCGGCCCGTCCCGGGCCGGGCGGCGCCGTGGCGCAGCCGGTACCGGCCGTCGTCGGCGGCACCCGGCTCGGCCCGGCCGGCGGAGCGACGGGCGTCGTCGCCGGTGGACCGGAGCGCGGACGGGCGCGTGGGCTGGTGCGGCGATCGCTGATCGTGAGCCATGGCCGCGACCTACCCGGGTGGCGCCGAGGCCAAAGGAGGCACCGGCAGCAGAGGCGCTGTCGCGTGGTGAATGTTTCTGGGGAGGTCGGCGCGACAGATGGACGGGAGCCGGCGGCACCGTGTTGGCTGGGTGGATGCGCATCGCCATCGCCGCCGACCACGCCGGGTTCGAGCTGAAGCAGACCCTGGTCCAGGCGCTGCGCGGGCAGGGGCACGAGGTGGTGGACCTGGGCACCCACTCCACCGAACCGGTGGACTACCCCCCGCTGTGTGCAGCCGCGGCCAGGGCCGTGGTCGGAAGCCATGCCGACCGGGGAGTGGTGATCGGCGGCAGCGGACAGGGCGAGGCCATGGCGGCCAACAAGGTGCACGGCGCCCGGGCCGCCTTGTGCCATGACGTCACCACGGCCCGCCTGGCTCGCCGGCACAACGACGCCAACCTGCTGGCCCTCGGCGCTCGCATCGTGGCCGTGCCGTTGGCGCTCGAGCTGCTCGAGGTGTTCCTGACCACCGACTTCGACGGGGGGCGCCACGTGCCCCGGCTGGTCCAGCTGTCCGACATCGAAGGCGAGGAGAGCGGCACGGGCATGGGCGGCGCCGCGCCCTGAGCTGGTCGAACACGACTGGAGCCACGACCCGCCGGTGCGGGAGAGTGGGGTCGATGCCCGACGTCGAGACCCGCACCGTCAAGGCCGCCCACCTCACGTTCGCCTACGAAGCCTTCGGGTCGGCCGACGACCCGCCGGTGCTGCTCATCATGGGTCTGGCCACCCAGATGATCGGCTGGCCCGACGCCATGTGCGAGGAGCTGGCCCGGCGGGGCCACTGGGTCGTCCGCTTCGACAACCGCGACGCCGGCCTGTCGACCCATCTGTCGCACCTGCCGACACCGACCCTGCGGGACCTGGCCCTGCACTCGCGGCGCCCGCCCTACACCATCGACGACATGGCCGACGACACCGCCGCCCTCCTCGAGGCCCTCGGCCTCGACGACGCCCACATCGTGGGAGCGTCGATGGGCGGCTTCATCGCCCAGACGCTGGCCGTGCGGCACCCGACCCGGGTCCGCAGCCTGACGCTGTTCATGACCTCCACCGGCTCGCGGCTGGTGGGCTGGCCCCATCCCCGCATCGTGCAGCAGCTGGGTCGGCGGCGAGCGGTGGCCAGCCGATCGGCGGCCGTCGACGCGGTGGTCGAGACCTTCCGGCTGATCGGATCGCGTGGGTTCGCCTTCGACGAGGCGTACCTGCGCGACGTGGCCGGCCGCAGCTACGACCGGGCCTTCGACCCCGACGGCTATCTGCGCCAGCTGGCCGCTTGCGTGGGCCAGCGCGACCGGAGCCGGCAGCTGTGCCGGGTGCAGGTCCCCACGGCGGTGCTCCACGGCCTGCACGATCCCCTGGTGCACGTGAGCGGCGGGCTGTCGCTGGCCCGCCACATCCCCGGTTCGCGCTTCGTCGGCTTCACCGGCATGGGCCACGACCTTCCCCGCCCCCTGTGGCCGCAGTTCGTCGACGAGATCGCCTCGGTGACGGCCCAGGGCGAGGCCCGTCGCCGCGGCGACCCGCCGCTCGGCTCCTGAGCGCCGAAGGCCGGCTCGGTGCCACACAGCCGCCGAAGGCCGGCTCGGTGCCACACAGCCGCCGAAGGCCGGCTCGGTGCCACACAGCCGCCGAAGGCCGGCTCGGTGCCACACAGCCGCCGAAGGCCGGCTCGGTGCCACACAGCCGCCGAAGGCCGGCTCGGTGACACTCAGCCGCCGAAGGCCGGCTCGGTGACGAAGTCGATCAACTGCTCCACGGCGCCGACCAGGGGCGGTTGCAGGTCGGCGTAGCTGCGCACCGAGGCGAGGATGCGCCGCCACAGCTCCCGGGGGTGGTCGGCGCCCAGGGCCTGGCAGACACCGGTCTTCCAGTCGGTGCCGCGGGGGATGTCGGGCCAGCGCTCGATGCCCAGCACCGATGGCTTGACCGCCTCCCACACGTCGACGTAGGGGGTGCCGGTGACCAGCACGTGGGGGTCGCGGACGGCGACAGCCACCCGCGCCTCCTTGCTGCCCTGGACCAGATGGTCGACCAGGATCCCGAGACGCCGGCCGGGTCCAGGCGCGAAGCGAGCCACCACCTCGCGGAGGTGGTCGACGCCGTCGAGACGTTCCACCACCACCCCCTCGACGCGGAGGTCGTCACCCCACACCCGTTCGACCAGCTCGGCGTCATGGACCCCTTCCACCAGGATCCGGCTGGCTCTGGCCACCTTGGCCGGGGCCGGCCCGACCGACAGCGATCCCGACGCCGTGATGGCCGGGGCCGCCGGGGGACGGCGTCGAGGGCGGATCAAGGTGACCGGCCGCCCCTCCACGGCGAAGGCGCCGGGGCGAGCAGCGAAGGCCTTGTCGAGGCCGGTGCGGCCCCGCACCTCGACCAACCCGTCGCGCGCCATGCGCAGCACCGTGCCGGTGAATCCCGAGGCGCGGTGGACCACCACCAGGCCGGCCACCGCCTCCACCTCGGGATAGATGGCGGTGGCCTTGGCCCGCCCTCCGACGGGGCCGGCGAGGATGCCGGCATGGGGATCCCAGCCGCCGCTCACCGTGTTGTGCCGGGGACCGCCGCCGGCTCGGGTGGACGCTGGTGCCTGGCGCTCATGGCCTGCGACGGTACCAAGCCGGCGCCCCCCGGCCGGTCATCGGGGGCGGCGGCCGGCAGCGCGCCGGCCAGCCGGAGGCACCGGCCGTGGCCAGCCAGCCGTGGCGCCACGGCTGGGGCCGCCGCCCCCCTAGCATCGGGGCCATGGGCATCCTGAGCGACGACGACATCACGCTCCTGCGCGAACCCCAGCTGGCCCACGTGGCCACCGTGCAGGTTGACGGCACCCCGCACGTCACCCCGGTGTGGGTCGACACCGACGGAGAGCACATCCTGTGCAACACCGCCAAGGGGCGGGTCAAGTACAACAACCTCGTCCGCAACCCGGCGGTGGCCGTGTCGGTGGTCGACCGCCAAGACGACTACCGCACCTTGTGGGTCGCCGGCACCGCCGAGCTGATCGAGGAGGGCGCCGATCCCCACATCGACATGCTGGCTCACAAGTACCTGGGCGCTGAGCGCTACCCGTTCCGTCAGGAAGGCGAGGTGCGGGTGATCGTGCAGATCACCCCCACCCACAAGCTCGGCCGGGGGTAGGACCGCCCATCCGGCCACCTGGCCTCCGGGCCTCGGACCACCCGTTCACGGGGCCACCGGGGCGCCCGGCGGCACAGACGCCCGGCGACACAGCCACCCGGCGACACAGCCACCCGGCGCCACAGACGCCCGGGGGCACAGCCACCAGCGGCCAGCGGCCAGCGACAACGCCGGCCCGCCGGGCGCCAGCCACTCGAGGCACGTTGGTTGGGCGCGCCGGAGATGACGCCACTGCGGCAGGCCGGTCAGAGTGACCTCAGGCCGCCTGCCCGGGCTCGGCCGCCGGCGCCGGGGCGGTGGCTGTCGACGTGTCGGCCAAGGCGGCGTGAAGCACCTGCCCGACCTCGCTGGCCAGGTGAAACGTCATCTGGGACCGCACCGAGTCGGGGACGTCCTCGAGGTCGGGGCCGTTGGCGGCCGGCAGCACCACCTCGGTGATCCCGGCCCGATGGGCGGCCAGCACCTTCTGCTTGACGCCGCCGATGGGCAGCACCCGCCCCTGCAGGGTGACCTCGCCTGTCATGGCCACCTCGGGACGCACGGCCCGGTCGAGCAGCAGGCTCACCAGGGCGGTGGTGATGGTGATCCCCGCCGACGGGCCGTCCTTGGGCACGGCGCCGGCCGGCACGTGGACGTGGAAACGGGCCCGCTCGAAGGCGTCGGCGGTGATGCCGAGGTGCGGCGCGTGGGAACGGACGTAGGAGAGGGCGATCTCCGCCGACTCCCGCATGACGTCCCCCAGCTGGCCGGTGATGGTCAGCCCGGGTGGCCCGTCCATGGCGGTGGCCTCCACCGACAGCACGTCGCCGCCCGCTCCGGTCACAGCCAGGCCGGTGGCCACGCCGGCGACGGCGCTGGCCGCGGCCCGCTCCCACAGCACCCGGGGGCGGCCCAGCCAGCGGCGGACGTCACCGGCGTCGACGGCCAGCGGAGCGCGGGCCGAACCGGAGGCGAAGGCGGTGGCCACCTTGCGCAGCAGCCGGCCCAGCTCGCGTTGGAGGGCCCGCACCCCGGCTTCGCGGGTGTAGTCGCCGACCACCTTGCGCAGCGCCTCGTCGCTGAGCCCCACCTCGCCGGGCTGCAACCCGGCCTGCTGGCGCAGGCGGGGAAGCAGGTGGTCTCTGGCGATAGCGACCTTCTCCTCCTCGGTGTAGCCGTCGAGGTGGACGACCTCCAAGCGGTCGAGAAGCGGCCCGGGGATGGTGTCGAGCACGTTGGCGGTGGCCAGGAACAGCACCCGCGACAGGTCGAGCTCCACCTCGAGGTAGTGGTCGCGGAAGGTGTGGTTCTGGGCCGGGTCGAGCACCTCGAGCAGCGCCGAGGACGGGTCACCGCGATGGTCGGCCCCGACCTTGTCGACCTCGTCGAGCAGGATGACGGGATTGATGGTGCCGGCTTCGCGCAGCGCCCGGACGAGACGCCCGGGCTGCGCGCCGACGTAGGTGCGGCGATGGCCGCGGATCTCGGCCTCATCCCGCACACCGCCCAGGGCCACCCGGACGAAGCGGCGCCCGAGGGCGCGAGCCACCGACTCGCCCAGCGACGTCTTGCCCACCCCGGGCGGGCCGACCAGGGCCAGGATGGCTCCCGCGCCGCGCCCGTCGACGGGAACCAGGCCGCGCTCGGTCTGCAGCTTGCGCACGGCCAGGTGCTCGATGATGCGCTCTTTGACCTCGTCCAGCCCGTCGTGATCCTCGTCGAGGATGCGGGCCGCCTCGGCCACGTCGAGCCGGTCCTCGGACTCGACGCCCCAGGGCAGCTCCAAGACGGTGTCGAGCCAGCTGCGGATCCAGCCGTGCTCGGGATTCTGCTCACCGGTGCGCTCGAGCTTGTCGATCTCGCGGGTGACGGCCTGGCGGACGCCATCGGGCAGGTCGGCTGCCTCAGCCCGCCGACGGTAGCCGGCCGCCCCGCCCTCGTCGGCGCCGCCGTCGATCTCGCTCAGCTCCTTGCGGATGGCGTCGAGCTGGCGGCGGAGCAGGAACTCCCGCTGGGTGCGCTCCATGCCCTCTTCCACCGACGACTTGATCTGCTGGCGAAGGGTCAGGTCGCCGAGCACCTCACGGGCCCAACCCAGGACCAGGCGCAGCCGCTGCTCCAGGTCCACGGTCTCGAGCACCTGCACCTTCTGCTGCAGGTCGAGATCGGGGGAGTAGCCGGCCACGTCGGAGATGGCGGAGGGGTCGGTGACGTCACGGAGCCGTTCGGCGATCCGCTCCGCACCCCGGCTGAGCAGGATGTTCTCGAGGACAGCCCGGTACTCGCGGGCCAGGGCGACCACCTCGGGGGTGGGCGGGGGCTCCACCACCGCCTCGACCTGCACCCACAGCGCCCGGCTGGTGCCGGGGACGGCGGTGCCGATGGTGACCCGACGCCGGCCGCGCACCACCATGCCGAGCACCCCGCCCGGCAGCTGACCCACCTCGAGCACGTCGGCGACCACGCCCACCTTGGCGTAGCGACCATCGACGTGGGGCACCAGCACCAGCCGGCCGCTGGCGCCCGCCTCCGCGTCGGTGGGTCGAGGCGAGGCGTCGGAGCCAGCGGGTCGGTGGGCGTCGGAGCCGGCGGGTCGGTGGGCGTCGGAGCCGGCGGGTCGGTGGGCGTCGGAGCCGGCGGGTCGGTGGGCGTCGGCCCCGGCGGCGGCCCCGGGCGTGCTGCCGGGGGCGATGCGGCTGACGCCCGCCGCTTCGGCGGCGGCCTGTGCCTCGGCGCTCTCGAGGGCGAGCGTGAAGACCATGCCGGGCAGCACCGCCCCGGATCGCAACGGCAGCAACGGCAGGGTCAGCGTCTGGTCGAGATCGGCCACGGCATCCTCCAGGTTCGGCTCCAACACCGACACGAGCTAGTTGAGTCTTCAACCAGTGACGTGGGCGGCGTATTCCACCCACGGCGCCGGGCGGCTGCCGTCGCAGCACCGCGACGGGCCGATGGCGGGCGGCCCTGGTCTTGGCTCGCGCACCCGGTGAACAGGGCCGGTGAC
>JAJZNB010000239.1:0-11096 GCA_021848085.1 Actinomycetes bacterium | reverse complement strand
TGACCTGCCGACGACGCGCCCACCGGTCTCAGCTGCGGTGGGTGTGAGTGGGCCGGACCTCGTCAGCTGGTGGCGGACGGGGCCGGGCGGCCCGCCCCACGGGCAGGCCCGTCGCGGCGAAGACCGCCGGCCGGCGGGCTGCCGGAACGAGCGTGGCCAGCCCGGCCGGCAGGCTCGTCGCCCGGAAGCAGATCCACGCCGTAGGCGACGGCCAGCTCGGGGCACAGCAACCCGAGGCTCGACAGGTGCTCCACCAGGCGGAGGCTGAGCCGACCGAGCTCGGCGATCTCGTGGTCGCTGAAGGCGTCGAAGAGCAGGCTCCGCACGCTCTCCACGTGGCGGGGCGCTGCCGCGTGCAGCGCGGCCATGCCATGCTCGGTCAGGACGGCCAGAGCACCGCGCCCGTCGGTCGGGCAGCTGCGGCGCTCGACCCAGCCGGCCCGCTGCAGGCGGGCGATGGCGTGCGACAGGCGGCTGCGCGACGATCGGGAGCGGTCGGCCAGCTCGCTCATGCGCAGGCTGTGGCCCGGCGCCTCTGACAAGCGGACCAGCACGTCGTAGTAGTGGAAGGGCATGCCGGCGTGGTGCTGCAGGTCGCGCTCGAGCTGCTCGTCGAGCAACCGGGTGGCCAGCAGGTAGGTCCGCCACACCCGCTGTTCGTGGTCGTCGAGCCACCGAGCGCCGCGCCCGTCCATGGCTTGCAGCATAGCGACCACCTCCCAGATCATTGACGGTTCAATCAGTCCAGGACGGCGGCTCCCGTTGCCGAGGGCGCGGACGGGTTCGGAGATGGCCGGATCCGGCTGGTTCACACCGGCTGGTTCACACCGGCTGGTTCACACCGGCTGGTTCACACCGGCTGGCGGGACCCGCGGCGATCTGCCCCCGGAGGCGCCCTGGCGCCGAGCCGGCTCCGCTACCGGAGCGCCGGTCGGCTCCGCTACCGGAGCGCCGGCCGGGTCCGCCACGGGGTGCTGATGGACTCCCCGGCAGGGGCCGGCCACGGGTGGGCAGGGGCCGGCCAAGGGTGCTAGGCACGGTGGCGTAGCTCGGAGGTGCGCTCTGGACCCGTTGTCTTCGCTGTCGTCGGCGCTCGACTATCCCCTGTTCGTGGTGACGGCGGCGGTCGACGAGCAGCCCAGCGGCTGCCTGGTGGGGTTCGCCACCCAGTGCAGCATCAACCCGCCGCGCTGGCTCGCCTGCCTGTCGGACAAGAACCACACCTACCGGGTGGCACGGCGGGCCCAGGCACTGGCTGTCCATCTCCTCGGCGCTAGCCAGGACGACCTGGCGTCGCTGTTCGGCGAGGAGACGGGCGACATGGCCGACAAGTTCGCCGCGGTGTCGTGGCGCTGGGGGCATACCGGCGCGCCGGTGCTCGGCGACTGTGCCGCCTGGGTGGAGGGCGACGTCTTGGAGTCGTATCGCTTCGGGGACCACTGCGGCTTTCTGCTGGCGCCGGTCGACGGCGGAGCCGGGCAGAGAACCGGCCAGTACAGCTTCAGCCAGGGCCGTCGGCTGCACCCGGGGCACCGGCCGTGACCGGTTGACTCCCGGGCTGCGAGCCGCCGGCAAGCCGTGACGGGCCGGGCAGTGCCGCCCGCCACGACGCATGGGCCACTGCTGGTCTCATCAGGCGCGGCGGTGCCAACGGGGGGCGGCCTGATGCCGCTGAGCCCGTCGGGACCTGCCTCGGCACGCCAGCCGGTGCGGCGTTGAAGGCGGGCGCCGATGCCGGCGCCGCGGGACGCGATCGCGGGTCGGGTCGAGGCTGGCCGGCGCCGGCCGTGGCGTCGGCCGCGTTGCCGGCTGACGGCTCGAGCCGGTGGACCAGCAGCAGCGACGTGATGGCGCCCATGCCGGCGACGGCGCCGACGGGCAGCAGCCACGGCCATCGCGTCAGCTGATGGGCCGACAGCGCAACGATCGGCAGCATGGGCTAATACCTACCCGCGGCGGCCGGCGTTGATGCAACCGGTGCTGGGGCCGCCGGCAGACCCGCCGCCGCGGCGCGAAGATGGCGCCGGTCAGAGGCCGCTGGCCCGGTCGGTGGTCGAGGGCGGGCCGCCGACGAGGTGGGGGTTGGAACCGGGCAGCAGCGGCAGCCCGTCGCGGTAGACGACGCTGTTGGTCCGCAACGACGCTACCCGGCGCCCTGGCACGATGATCCCCACCAGGTTGAGCGGGTCGGCGGCGCTGACCTGCACGACCTGTCCCGTGCGTGGCTGGCGGCGCACCTGGCGCAGTGCGTCGAGCGCTTCGGGGAGGGCGTACTGCTCGCCGACGAAGCCGGCCACGAAGCGGCCGCCGCGCACCAGGCCGCGGTCCTCGAAGCGGCGAAGGGCCCGCAACACCGATCGCCACGGCACGGCCAGGTGCTCACGGCGGCTGAGGTCCCAGAAGACCACGCCCCAGCGGGCGAGGAGCTGGCCGGCGACTGCTTCGGCCAGCTCCTCCTCGTCGAGGACCAGAGGGGCGGCCGGCAGCAGGGCCCAACGTCCCTCGCCGCCCCGGCGTGCCACCACGGGACGGCGGTGGCCCACGCGGCTGCGGACCTGCTGGCGGTGGCGCCGGTTCCAGCGCTCCCGGGCGCTGAGCAGCGAGCGAACCGCCTGGAAGCCGTCGGCGGTGACCAGACCTCGGGCCACCAGGTCCCACAGGCCCTCTTCGACCTCCACCGGCAGCCGGCCGCTCAGGGCGCCGATCTCGGGATGGAACAGGGCGCCGTGGCGGCGCAGCAGGTCGAGGACGTCGCGCCCCGCGCCGTGGGCAGGTTCGCCCGGGGTGCCGCCGCCTCGGGCGGCGTGCAGCAGCCACGGCAGGTCCTCGCGGACGGCGAACGTGAGGGGGGTGGTGCGCGAAGGGGTGGCCGCCCCGCGTCGGGCGCCACCGGAGTCGTCCCCGCGGAGGCTGAAGCGGCCCCAGGTGACGGTGCCCGACAGGCAGAGCTCTTCGAGCCACTGCTGCTGGTAGTGCTCGACCCGGGCCGGCAGCACGTTCTCCTCCCAGGCTCCGGCGGCCACCTCGTAGCCTTGGAGCTGGTCGATGACCTGCAGCAGCCCGGCCCGGCCCTGGCGCTGCCAGCCGGGCGTCACCGACTGCCACTGGAGCAGGAACCGCATGAGGTCCTGGGCCGTCACCGGCTCGATCTGACGACGGCGCCTGGTCCTGGTGGCCCGCTGGATGCGGGCCAGCAGCCGCCGGGCGCACCATTGCGGCTCGCCGACGTCGGGATCGAAGCAGCCCTGCAGGGCGAAGCCCTCGGCTTCGAGGCGGCCGAGGCCGATCCGGACGCGGCTGGCGGTCAGCCCGCTGCGGGCGGCCAGGTCGCCGACCGTGGCCGGGCCCGACACCTCCAGATGGCCGCGGACCACGTCGGCGGCGGCGACGTCGGCGTCGAGGGGGTCGCCGCGGCCGGCGAGGCGCGAAGCGCGGACGTCGGGGTCGAAGACGGCGCCGGGCACGAGCTGCTCCACCGCCGGGCGCGACTCGGCGCTGCACCACAGGCGGTCGGGGCCGGCGGCCTCGGGCGGCGGGTGCACCACAGCGGCCCGGCCAGCCACGCCCAGAGCGGCGAACCAGGGGTCGGCACCGGGTAGCGGTCGGGTGACGACCAAGGCGCACAGCAGATCGTGAAGCTCTTCGGCGTCGCGGGGGTGGGGAGCCACCTCGTCGCGGACCTGCCTGACCACGTCGGCGTCGAGCTGTCCCAGCCCCTCGGGGACGGCGGGCAGCCCCCGGCCGGCGGCCACCGCCCGGGTGCGGCGTTCCTCGAGGGGCGCGTCGTCGAGGAAGGTGTAGGGCTTGCCGTTGAGGATCTCACGGGCGAAGACCGACGGCTCGGAGCTGTCGACGAAGTGGGTGCGGACGGCACCGCTCTCGAGGCGTTGGAGCAGGTCGACGAGCCCGTCGACGTCCATGGCCTCGTGGAGGCAGTCGTGGAGGGTCTGGCGGACCAGCACGTGGTCGGGGATGACCACCGGACCTGCCGGGGTGTTCTCCTGGCAGGCGGCCAGGGCGGGGAACACCGCCGCCATCAGGTCGTCGGCCTCCATGCGCTGCACCGGCAGCGGGTTCTTGCGCCCACCGCGGAAGCGCAGGATGGCAAGGGCCCGGCTGAGGTTCCACCGCCACCGGGCCGTGAACATCGGCGAGGTCAGCACCGCCTGGGCCAGCACATCGGGGGCGGTGCCGGCCCGCAGGAGCCGGGCGGCGTCGGTCAGGGGGAAGCTGTGTTGGGGGCCCAGCGACAAGACCACGGCGTCGTCGTTGGCCGCCGCCTGCAGCTCGAAGTCGAACGAGGCGCAGAACCGCTTCCGCAACGCCAGACCCAGGGCCCGGGCGATCCGCCCCCCGTAGGGGGCGTGGACGACCAGCTGCATGCCGCCGGACTCGTCGAAGAACCGTTCGAAGACGACGTCGTGCTGGGTCGGGATGACGCCCAGGTTGGCGCGGCCGGCGGCGAGGTAGTCGACGACCTGCCGGGCGCCGTGGTCGTCCAGCGCGCCGCGGCGGCGCAGCTCGTCGACGGCCGCCTCAGGGCCGGGGCCGTCGAGCTGGCGGGCCACGGCCCGGCGCAGCTCCGACACCTCCTCAGACAGCTCGGCGGTGCGGCTGGGCGCCTCGCCGACCCAGAACGGGACGGTCGGCGCCGCTCCCTCGGCGTCCACCACCCGCACCACGCCCTGCTCCACCCGTCGGACCCGCCAGGCGTGGGTGCCGAGGAGGAACACGTCGCCCACCATCGACTCGACGGCGAAGTCCTCGTTGACGGTGCCGAGGGGGGTGTCGTCGGGGTCGAGCACCACCCGGTAGTCGCCGGCCTCGGCGATGGCACCGCCGCTGGTCAGGGCGGCCAGCCGCGCTCCCCGGCGCGGTCGCACCATGGCGTTGACCCGGTCGCGGTGCAGATGGGCCATGCGCCGGCCGCGGCCGGTGGTGATGCCGTCGGACGCCAGGTCGAGCACCTCGTCGAAGGCCGTACGGGGCAGGGCGGCGTAGGGGGCGGCCCGGCGGACCAGGTCGTAGAGCTCGTCTTCATGGCAGGCGCCGCGGGCGGCCACCTCGGCCACCACCTGCTGGACCAGGATGTCGAGCGGGGCTTCGGGGGAAGAGACCCGGTCGAGGCGACCCGAGCGCACCGCGGCCACCAAGGCGGCGCACTCGACCAGCTCGTCGCGGGTCAGCGGGTAGAGGATCCCTTCGGGCACCCCGTGCCGGCTGTGGTTGGACCGGCCCACCCGCTGCAGGAAGGTGGCGATGGAGCGGGGCGAACCGACCTGGCACACCAGCTCCACCGGGCCGATGTCGATGCCCAGCTCCAAAGAGGCGGTGGCCACCAGCGCCTGCAGCTCCCCGGCACGCAGGCGTTCCTCCACCCGCAGCCGTCGCTGCTTGGACAGGCTGCCGTGGTGGGCGGAGACCCGGTCGGGGCCGAGGCGCTCGGCCAGCTGGTGGGCGAGGCGCTCCGACATGCGTCGGGTGTTGACGAACACCAGCGTGGTGCGGTGCTCGCCCACCCGGCGGGCGATGGCGTCGAGGATCTCCCCGAACTGCTCGGTGGAGGCGACGGCGTCGAGCTCGGTGCCGGGCAGCTCGATCGACAGGTGCAGCCGTCGCCGGTGCCCGCAGTCGACGATGGCCGGTGGCCGACGGTCGGGGCCGTCACCGGTGAGGAGCCGGCCGGTCAGCTCGATGGGCCGCTGGGTGGCGGACAGGCCGATCCTCTGCGGGCGGGGACCCTGTTGCAAGGCGTCGAGACGCTCCAGGGTGAGCGCCAGGTGCGACCCCCGCTTGTCGCGGGCCAAGGCGTGGATCTCGTCGACGATGACGGTAGACACGCGGCGCAGCACGGCGCGGCTGCGCTCGGCGGTGACCAGCAGGTAGAGGCTCTCGGGGGTGGTGACCAGCACCCGCGGCGGGCGGGTCACCATGGCGGTGCGGGCGGCGGCCGGGGTGTCACCGGTGCGCACCGCGACCGTGATCGGCGGCACCGGCCAGCCCAGCTCGTCGGCCACCTCGGCGATCTGGGCCAGGGGCAGCTCGAGGTTCTGGTGGATGTCGACGGCCAGCGCCTTGAGCGGCGACACGTAGACCACCTCGACGCCGGGCGCCGCCGGCGGATCCTCGGCTGGCCGATCACCTGCACCCAACCCCGGCGCGCCGCCGGCTCGTCCACCGTCAACCGGGTCGAGCACGGCGGCGTCGGCCATGGTCGCATCGGTGCCGGCCGGCTCGCCGTCGACGGCCTCGCCGGCGGCGCTGCGGCGGCCCGGCGGTTCGCCCGCCGCGTGGTAGGCACGGTCGATCGCCACCAGGAACCCGGCCAGCGTCTTGCCCGAGCCGGTGGGGGCGGCGATCAGCGTGTCCGCCCCGCGGCGGATGGAGGCCCAGCCCTGCACCTGCGCGTCGGAGGGGCCGTCGGGGAACCGGCGGTCGAACCAGGCGGCCACGGCGGGGTGGAACCCGTCGAGGTGACCACGTCCACCAGACGACGGGGTTCCGGGCATCGCTCCATTCCACCATGAGGCCGTGTCGGCTGGTGCCGCGGAGCCCGACGGCGTCCACGAGGCCCGCGGTGCTGTCACGGGCTCGCACCGCGGGACTCGACACCGGTGCCCACGGCGAGGCCCAGCCCCCCGGGAGGGGTTGGGGCGGCGGCTGGGTACGCTTCAAGCCGTGCACGTGGACGCCAGTCGCCGATCCACCCGTGGCCGGTGCCGTCGCCCGGTTCCAGGCAGGCGGTGCCGGCGGTGACCCAGGCCGCCGGCTCGCCGGCCGGCCCCGACGCGGCCACACCTGGTGGCCAGGCGGCCGAACCGGGCCGGGTCGAGGTCCACCACGACGCCGAGCAGCAGTCGTGGGTGCTGACCGTGGCCGGGGAGCCGGCGGGACGTCTCGCCACCCGCCTGGTGGGAGACACCGTCGTTGCCCACCACACCGAGGTGGACCCCGCCCTCGGCGGCCGAGGCCTGGGCCACCGCCTGGTGGCCGCCACGCTGGCCGACGTCTGCCGCCGTGGCCTGCGGGCGGTACCGTGGCCTGCGGGTGGTGCCGGCCTGGTCGTTCGTCGACGCCTACCTGCGGCGCCATCCCGCGGACGCCGACCTGCGAGCGTGAACCGACGCCGACGCACCGGCGCCTGCTGATCTGCGATGCCGCGGCGCAGCGCCGGACTGCTGCTGTACCGCCGGGCTCAACAGCTGGAGGTGCTGCTGGTCCACCCGGGCGGTCCGTGGTGGGCGAGGCGCGACGCCGGGGCGTGGTCCATCCCGAAGGGGGAGCTGAGAGCGGGAGAGGATCCGCTGCAGGTCGCCGAGCGCGAGCTCACCGAGGAGCTGGGACGTCCAGCTCCGGGCGGCGAGCGGGTGGATCTCGGGGAGATCCGGCAGGCCGGCGGCAAGCTGGTGCGGGCCTGGGCCGTCGAAGGCGACTTCGACACCACCACCGTGCACAGCAACGAGCTCGTGCTGCACTGGCCGCCACGCTCGGGGACGCTGCGGAGCTTCCCGGAGGTGGACCGGGCCGAATGGGTGACGCCCGAGGAGGCCCGCCGCCGCCTGGTCCCGGCGCAGGTGGAGCTGCTGCAACGGCTGCTGTCGCACCTGGGCGGACAGCCGACCGCTCCCTGAGCCGGGGAGTCGGCGGCGACAGTCGACCGGCCACCGACCACCGGCCACCGATCACCGACCACCGACCACCGGCCACCGACCACCGGCCACCGATCACCGACCACCGACCACCGGCCACCGACCACCGGCGACGGGCCACCGGCCACCGGCGACGGGCGACGTCGGGCGCCGTGACGGCGAAGCCCGACGGCAGGATTGGGTCAGGGCCGGGCCGCAGGGGGCGGTGGCGATCCCGGTTCGACGATCCGCAGCGAGCGGCCAGCGAAGCCGACCACGTCGCCGTGATGCACCATCCGCCCGCGGCGGGTCTCGACCGTGCCGTTGACTGACACCTCGGCGTCCCCCAGCCGGGCGGCCGCTTCGCCGCCAGATCCCACCAGCCCGGCCAGCTTCAGCAGCTGGCCCAGGCGGATGGGCAGCCGCCGCACCACGACGTCCTCGACCGGCGCCTCGGTCCCCTCGTCGAGGTGCTCTGGCGGCGCCACACCCGACTGCTTCGACGACGGCCCCGGCAGCCCCGGTGGCTCCGACGGCCCCGGCCGCTCTGGCGGCTTCGGTGGCTCCTGGGACCCCGGCGGCTCCGGCCGCCCCGGCGGCTCCGGCCGCTCCGGTGGCTCCGGCCGCTCCGGTGGCTCCGGCGGCTTCGGTGGCTCCTGGGACCCCGGCGGCTCCTGGGACCCCGGCGCCGACCCCGGCGGCTCCTGCAGCTCGTGCACAGGCCCATGATGGCCGCTCGCCCCTCGGGGCCGTGGCGACGGGCAAGCTAGAGCACCGTGGGGGCGTTGCACCGCGTGGAGCCGGTGATGGGCACGGTGGTGTCCTTCGACGTGCGGCCGCGGCCTGACGCGTCCGCCTCGGCGGTGGAGGCGCTGATCGACGAGGCCTGCACCGGGTTGCACCGGGCCGACGAGGTGTTCAGCCTGTGGAAGCCCGACAGCGTGGCCAGCCGTCTCCGACGCGGCGAGCTGGCCGAGGCCGCCTGCCCGCCCGACATGGCGGAGGTGATCGACCGTTGCCGCCGGGCCCGGCAGGCCACCGACGGGTGGTTCGACCCGTGGGCCGCGCCCGGCGGCTTCGACCCGACGGGTCTGGTGAAGGGCTGGGCGCTGCAACGAGCCGCCGCCGTGCTGCGCGGCGGGCCTGTGGCGGGAGCCATGGTCAACGGCGGCGGCGACATCGCCTGCCTGGGCGAACCGGAGCCTGGGGCGCCGTGGCTGGTGGGGATCCAGCATCCGTCGGCGCCCGGCAAGGTGGTGCGGGTGCTGGCTGTGCGCGACGCGGCGGTCGCCACCTCGGGCACCTACGAGCGCGGCGAGCACATCTACGATCCGCACTCGGGTGTGCCCGTCGTGGCCTCGCTGCTGTCGGCCACGGTGGTGGGGGCCGACCTGGCCCTGGCCGACGCCATGGCCACCGCCCTGTTCGCCGCCGGTGACGCCGGGGTCGACTTCGTGCTGCGCGGTGGCTACAGCGCCTTCGTGGTCCGGCGCGACGGAAGCCGCCGGGAAGCCGGCTCGCTGCCGGTGGTCGGCGGCGGCGCCCGCGGTCAGGGAGCCTGAGCCGCGCCGTCGCCCCAGCCGCGGCCGGCGCCGCAACGGCACATCAGTCGAACGGCTCGCTGGCCACGTCGGGATGGTGGCTGCCGCCGAGGAGCACCATCCGGTGGACCCGTCCGGCGCCGATGGCCGGGTCGTACCAGCGCACCCGGTAGCGGTGGGTGCCGGGCTGGCCCCGTTCGGGGCCGCCGTGGAGCACCTCGACGTCCCACCTGCTGTCGTCGACGGGCGCCCCTCGGCACCGGGCCGGCTGCCAGCCGCCGTCAGCCTGACGCGCCTCGACACGAACCAGCGGCTGATGCCAGACCAGGGACATCGGGGGCCCGGCGTGGCACCAGAGCTCCCAGTAGCGTCGTTGGTGCTGGCGGGATCGGCGAAGACAGCCGCACCGAGCGGCCGGGGCGTCTCCCACGCCGCGACGGCGGGCAGGTAGCGGTGGACCCGCAGGTCGAAGCGCCGGGTGTCGGCGTCGCGCAGCGCGGAGCCCGCCTCGGAGCCTGCGGCGGCGAGGGCCGCGGCCAGCGAGCGGGCGTGGGCGCCGAGGAACGCCTCGGTACGCGGGCCGTAGAGGGTGTGGCCGCCCTCGTAGCACGGCAAGGCGTACTCCTCGGCGGTGGCGCGGCGTAGCCGGCGTACTCGCCGGCGACCGAGGACACCGTGACCTCCACGATTCCCCAGCCCCAGAGGGCTGGCGCCGCGGCGGCGATGCGGGCGCCGGCCTCCACCGTGATCTCGAACGGCAGGGCCACCACGCCCAGGGCCCCGATCCGCACCAGCTGCATGGGCAGCACCCGGGGGAAGCCGTGGCGGGGCAGGACCAGCGGCTGCAGCCAGCGCGAGCCGAGCACCCACTTGGCCCCCGTGCGGGTCGTCGGGCCGGGACAGCACCATCGCGGCCAGCGGCCCGGCAGTTGCGCCTCCCGGACGTCGACCCGCACCAGGTGCAGGCGGGGCCTGACGGCGGCGGACTTGGCGTTGGGCTGCGGTGCGCGTGTCGGTGACGGTGTTGTTGGCGACATGGGGGCGAGGGACCGGTTGCGGGTCACCCCCCAGACGTCGGCGGCGCCCGGCGCCACCAGGGCCGGCCGCCGCTGCTCGGCGGCCGTCAGCACACCGCCGGCGATCTGCTCAACCAGGAACTGCGTCCATGCCGGATCGAAGCCGGGGCGGTTCGAGGCGAAGCGGTTGTAGAAGTCGGTGCCGAGGAACTGCCCCGGGGCTATGTGGGTGTGGGTGGCGCCGATCAGCAGACCCTCGACCGGCACGTCGGTGCGCTCCGCCACCGCTCGAGCCACCAGGCGGTGCAGCACAGCGGAGCCGCCGAGCAGGTCGCATTGGACCAGCGCGAGCGAGACGGTACCGGCCCGCAGGTGCAGTATCCGGACCCGGAGGCGGGTCCGAAAGCCGGCACCGTCGTGGGCGTTGGCTCGACCCGGCCGGCGAGCGCCTCGACCGACGGCGCCTCACGCGGCCCGCCGGTGCCGACGAGGGTCGTCGGGCGCGACGAGCCGGTGGCCGGTCAGTGCCGGCGCCGGGTCGGGGCGGCTGGTCAGTGTCGGCGGCGGGGTGGGTCGTTGGCGGGTGGGTGCCAGTGCCAATGGCCGTCGGTGTGGGTGATGGTATAGCCGTCGTAGGTCTTTTGGTCGTGGTGATAGGGACACAGCCGGACCAGGTTGTCGAGGCAGGTGGGGCCGTGGTCGTTGACGGCGACGATGTGGTCGATCTCGAGGTTCAACGAGGCGTTGCAGCCCGGCACGACACACACCGGGTCGCGCACCTCCAACGCCGAGCGCAGATGGCTGTTGATGGTCCGCCCGAGATGGCAGATGGTGCGGATGTCACGGCCTTTGGTGATGACCAGCTTGGCCCACGCCGACCCCAGATAGGTAACCATTCACCTGGCGTGAGC
>JAJZNB010000015.1 GCA_021848085.1 Actinomycetes bacterium | reverse complement strand
TCCGGCGCCCGGGCGGGCGAGCTGGCGAGCGGGGTGACGCGATGAAGGCCGTCCTCGTCGAGCGCCTCCCCCACCGCTTCGCCGCCGCCCGCGCGGCCGCGGTGGTCGCCGGCTCCGGCTCGGGGGTGCGCGTGGGCCCGACCCGGCTCGCCGACGTCGGGCCGCCGCCGCTGCCCGGCCCCGGCTGGCACCGCATCCGGCCGCGGCTCGCGGGCATCTGCGGGTCCGACCTGCACACGGTGGACGGCGCCAGCTCGCGCTACTTCGAGGACATCGTCAGCTTCCCCTTCGTGCCCGGCCACGAGGTGGTCGGCACGGTCGACGCCGCCGGCGCCGGCGTCGAAGCCGGCACCCGGGTGGTGGTGGAGCCGGTGCTCGGCTGCGCAGCCCGGGCCATCAGCCCCCCGTGCCCGGCCTGCGCCGCCGGCCACAGCGGCAACTGCGAGCGGGTCGCCTTCGGCCACCTGGCGCCGGGCCTGCAGATCGGTTTCTGTGCCGACACCGGCGGCGGCTGGTCGAGCGCCGGTCTGGTGGCCCACCGCTCCCAGCTGTACCCGGTGCCCGACGCCTTCTCCGACGAGGAGGCGGTGCTGGTGGAGCCGACCGCCTGCGCCGTCCACGCCGCGCTGCGGGCGGCGGTGGCACCGGGCGAGACCGTGGCGGTCGTCGGAGCCGGCACCTTGGGGCTCACCACCGTCGCCGCTTTGCGCCACCTGGCCTCCCCGGGCCGGCTGCTGGCCGGGGCCAAGCACGACGTGCAGCGCCGGCTGGCCAGCGCGCTGGGTGCCGACACGGTGGTCCCCCCCGACCAGCTGGTACGGGCGGTGCGCCAGCAGACCCGCTCGCTGGCCGCCGGCCACCAGCTCACCGGCGGGGCCGACGTGGTGGTCGACTGCGTCGGCAGCGCCCAGTCGCTGGCCCAGTCCCTGGCCATGGTCCGACCGCGGGGCCGGGTGGTGCTGGTCGGCATGCCAGGCAAGGTGAGCGTCGACCTGACCTCGCTGTGGCACCGGGAGGTGACCCTGGCCGGGGCCTACGCCTATGGCGCCGAGGACGTCGCCGGCATCCGGCGGCGCACCTTCGACCTCGCCTTCGAGCTGGTGGCCACGGCCGGCCTGGGCCGCCTGGTGTCGGCCAGCTACCCGCTGGAGCGCTACGAGGAGGCCCTGGCTCACGCCGGGTCGGCCGGCCGGCGCGGCGCCGTCAAGATCGTGTTCGACCTGCGCCCCGCTTCTCGCCGCGGCGGGCGCAGCCCCGGCAGCGGAAAGGAACCGACCGCATGAGCCCCAGGCCCGGATTCGTCCTCGAGGTGGACCGCAACACCCCGTCCACCTTGTTCTGGCACGGCGAGGGGTTCCGCCTGGAGCGCCTGCCGGTGGGCAGCCGGGTGGTGTACGCGCCCGAGCCGCTCCCGGCGCTGTCGGACCCGGTGGCCGCCATCCGCCAGGCGCTGGCCCACCCCCTGGGCGACGCCGAGCCGCTCCACGCCCAGCTGCGGCCGGGGATGAAGCTGACCATCGCCTTCGACGACGTGTCGCTGCCGCTGCCGCCCATGCGGCGCCCCGACGCCCGCCAGCTGGTGCTCGAAGAGGTCCTGGACCAGGCGGCGGCGGCCGGCGTCGACGACGTGGTCCTCATCTGCGCGCTGGCCCTGCACCGACGGCTGACCGAGGCGGAGCTGCGCCACGTCGTCGGTGACCGGATCTACGACGCCTTCGCCCCCCACGGGCTGCTGCAGCAGCACGACGCCGAGGATCCCGCCAACCTGGTCCACCTGGGCACCACCGAGCTCGGCGAGGACGTGGAGATCAACCGGCGGGCCGCCCAGTCAGACCTGCTGGTCTACGTGAACATCAACCTGGTGGCCATGGACGGCGGGCACAAGTCGGTGGCCACCGGCCTGGCCAGCTACCGCAGCCTCCGCCACCACCACAACGCCCACACCATGGCCCACAGCCGGTCGTTCATGGACCAGCACCACTCGGAGCTGCACTCGTCGAACTGGCGCATGGGTCGCCACATCGCCGCCTCTGGGGTGAAGGTGTTCCAGATCGAGACCACCTTGAACACCGACGCGTTCCCCGAGCAGTTCCGCTTCCTGCAGCGCCGAGAGTGGGAGTGGACCCTGCGGGATCGGGCTGGCTACGTGGCGGCGGCCGCCGCCTTGTCGCGCACCCCGGACCGCCTGGCCCGCAGCGTCTTCCACGCCATCAAGGCGCCGCACCAGATGACCTCGGTGCAAGCCGGCGAGGTGGAGGCGGTCCATGCCAGCACCACCGGCCACGTCTACGCCCAGCAGCTGGTGGAGGTGGACGGCCAGAGCGACATCTTGACCCTGGGCCTGCCCTACATCAGCCCCTACAACGTCAACTCGATCCTGAACCCGATCCTGGTGGCCTGCCTGGGCCTCGGCTACTTCTTCAACCTCTACCGGGGCCGGCCGCTGGTGCGCGAGGGCGGCGTGGTGATCATGAGCCATCCCACCCCCTGGGCCTTCGACCCGGTGCAGCACCCCAGCTACATCGACTTCTTCGAGCAGGTGCTGCCCGAGACGACCGACCCGGCCAAGATCGGCGTCTACGAGGAGGCCTACGCCACCGACCCCTGGTACATCCACCTGTACCGCACCGGCCACGCCTACCACGGGGTGCATCCGTTCTACATGTGGTACTGGTGCGCGCACGCCCTGGCCCACCTCGGGGCGGTGATCGTCGTGGGCGGCGACCGGGCCGCGGTGCGGCGGCTGGGCTTCAAGCCGGCCTCGACGATGGCCGACGCGTTGGAGCTGGCCCGCGACGTGGTCGGGCCGGACCCGACCCTCACCCACCTCCACACGCCGCCGCTGCTGCTGGCCGACGTCCGATGAGCTCGGCGCGCCCCCTGCTGGGCCAGCTGGCCGCCGCCGCCCGAGGCCGAGGCGCCGCCTTCCCCCTGGCCGCCCCCACCTGGCCCGACTCGCTGCCCCGCCCCGCTCCCGAGCGGCGGCTGGGGATCGACTACCCCACAGACTGGTCCCGGCGCTACCCGGCGCGGCTGGCCCGGGCGGTGCTGCTCGACAACGTCACCCGCCCGGTCACCCACCTGATGGCCGCCCCGGTGGTGCGCGGTGCCGAACTGCTGGAGCTGGTCGAGACGCCGGCCATCTTCGTCGCCAACCACACCAGCCACGTCGACACCGCGCTGCTGCTGTCGGTGTTGCCGCTGCCGCTCCGGCATCGGACCGTGGTGGCCGCGGCCGCCGACCACTTCTTCGACCGGCGCTGGAAGGCCCACCTGTGGGCACTGGCCCTGGCCGCCGTCCCCATCGAGCGCCACCGGGTCAACCGCCGCTCGGCCGACACCGCCGCCGAGCTGCTCGGCGACGGCTGGAACCTCATCATCTTCCCTGAAGGGGGCCGCTCCGCCGACGGGTGGATGCAGCCGTTTCACGGCGGCGGCGCCTACCTGTCGGTGCGCAGCGGCCGGCCGGTGGTGCCGGTGCACCTGTCTGGCACCTGGCGGATCCTGCCCAAGGACAGCACCCGGCTCCGCCGCGGCCGCACCACCGTCACCTTCGGCGCCCCGCTGCTCCCGGCCCCCGGCGAAGACGCCCGGCGCTTCGGCCCCCGGATCGAGGCCGCCGTCGCCACCTTGGCCGCCGAGTCCCGCTCCGACTGGTGGACCGCCCGGCGACTGACCGCCGGTGACGCGACCGCCGGCGACCCCGCCGCCGGTGACGCGACCGCCGGTGACGCGACCGCCGGCG
>JAJZNB010000246.1 GCA_021848085.1 Actinomycetes bacterium | reverse complement strand
CGCGCCTCGCGGGCCTTGCGGCCCAGCCCGGAGGTGAGGTTCGCCTGGGGGTCCGCGTCGACCGCGAGCACGCGCCGTTCCGCAGCGGCCAGGCTGGCCGAGAGATTGATCGCGGTCGTGGTCTTCCCCACGCCCCCCTTCTGGTTCGCCACCGCGATCACGCGCCCCACGCCATCACCTCGAAGCCGCGGAGGATAGCACACCGGCTCCGGGGCGCCGGCCGGGCACAGCGCCGCCGTGGTTCGCGGGTCGCCGCCCGGCGACGCCAGCTCTCCCCGGCGTCCCCGGCGCAGACCGTGACCATGGCGCACCTGCTGCTGGCCGCCGCCCTGGCCGCCGCCCTGGGCCTCGCGCTGCGGGCCGGCCCCGGCCGTCCGACCCCACCGCTCCCGGCGGGCCGCCTCGGCCGCCGCCGCTCCCATGCCGCCGGCTCCCGCTGGTCAGATGCCGCCCGCTCCCGCCAGCCTCAGGTCGAGGGCGCCCGACGCCGGCCTCCGCCGGCCGGCCGCCCCACGTCCCGCCCCTGGTGGTGGTCGCCTGCCGCCCGGCGCGACCCGCTGGGAGTCGGCGTGGCCCGCTGGGCCGGACGGCGCGACCTGGCCCTGCTGGCCGTGGCCGGCCCCACCCCGGGCCGGCTCACCGTCGGACGCGCCGGACGGCGCCTGGTGGCCGTCGACGCCGGCCAGTCGCTGCTGGTCGTCGGCCCCACTCAGAGCCACAAGACCAGCGGCCTGGCCATCCCCGCCATCCTCGAATGGCAGGGGCCGGTGGTGGCCGCCTCGGTCAAGGCCGACCTGGCCCGCCACACCGCCGCCTGGCGCCGCCGCCACGGCCACGTCTGGATCTACGACCCCACCGCCAGCAGCGGCCTGCCCGCCGACCGCTGGTCCCCGCTGGACGCCGTCCGCAGCTGGCCCGACGCCCGCCGGGTGGCCGCCGAGCTGGTGGCCGTGGCCCGAGCCGACAGCGGCTCGCTCACCGACGCCGACTTCTGGTACGCCACGGCGGCCAAGCTGCTCGCTCCGCTGCTGCTGGGCGCCGCGGTGTCAGGACGCCCCATCGCCGACGTCGTTCGCTGGCTCGACGAGCAGCAGGTCGACGAGGTGGCCGACGCCCTGCACCGCGCCGGCGAGCACGCCGCCCTGGCCGCCGCCCAGGCCACCTGGGCCCGCGACGACCGCCAGCGCAGCGCTGTCTACACCACCGCCGAGACCGTCCTCGACGTCTTCGCCGAACCGGCCGTGGCCGCCTCGGCCCGCACCGGCCCCGGCGCCATCGACCCCGCCGCGGTGGTGTCGGCCAGCCACACCCTCTACCTGTGCGCCCCAGCCCACGACCAGCGCCGGCTCCGTCCGGTGTTCGCCGGGCTGGTCACCGAGGTGCTGCGGGCCGCCTACGACCGCACCGCCGCCGGCGGCCAGCCGCTGCACCCGCCGCTGCTGGTCGTGATCGACGAAGCGGCCAACGTCGCCCCGCTGGCCGACCTCGACGTGCTGGCCTCCACCGCGGCGGGTCACGGCGTGCAGCTGCTGACCATCTGGCAAGACCTGGCCCAGGTCACCGCCCGCTACGGAACCCGCGCCGGCACCGTGCTCAACAACCACCGGGCCAAGCTGTTCCTGTCGGGCATCGCCGACCCGGCCACCTTGGAGCAGGCCAGCAGCCTCATCGGCGACGCCGAGCTGCCCGTCGCGGCCGTCACCCACGACGGCCACGGCTCCGCCTCGACCACCACCACCCCCACCGCCCGGCGGCTGCTGCCTCCCGACGCCCTGCGCCGCCTGCCGCCCGGCCGCGGCGTGCTCGTCGCCGGCCACCTGCCGCCCGTCCCGGTGACGCTGCGCCCCTTCTTCGCCGACCCGCAGCTGCGCCGCCAGGCGGCGCCGCACCAGCAAGACCGTTGAGCGGGAACACGAGCCATCTCGCGCCGGGCGGCGAAGGCGCCGCAGCCCGCCGGCGGCCAGTCACTACGATCCTGCCGATGGACCTCTCGCCGCACGACCGCAACGTCGAGCAGCCCCCGGCCGGCGATCCGCCGGCCACCCCCACCGACCGACCCACCCCGCCGCTCACCTTGGCCATCGACATCGGCGGCACCGGGCTCAAAGCCTCGGTCCTCGACGCCGACGGGGCCATGGTGGCCGACCGGGTCCGGGTCGACACCACCTACCCCACCTCGCCGACCAAGCTCGTCGACGACCTCGCCGCCCTGGTGGCCCCC
The DNA here is from genome assembly GCA_021848085.1 of Actinomycetes bacterium. Taxonomy (GTDB): domain Bacteria; phylum Actinomycetota; class Acidimicrobiia; order Acidimicrobiales; family UBA8190; genus JAJZNB01. Next base: position 1,530 of record JAJZNB010000246.1, on the reverse strand, counting down.
CTGCCCAAGGCGGCCCGCGCCTCGGCCGGTTTCCCCGGCATGGTCCGCACCGGCAAGGTCCTGTCCGCCCCCCACTTCGTCACCGTGGGCGGCCCCGGCACCGACGTCGACCCCGACCTGCGCCGGGCCTGGGACCACTTCGACCTGGCCGCCGCCCTCACCGAGCGTCTCGGCATCCAGACCCGAGTCGCCAACGACGCCGACCTGCAAGGGGCGGCGGTGGTGCACGGAGCAGGGCTCGAGCTGGTCGTCACCTTGGGCACCGGCTTCGGCACCGCCCTGTTCTACCAAGGGCGGCTGGTGCCCCACCTCGAGCTGGCCCACCACCCGTTCCGCAAGGGCCAGACCTACAACGAGCAGATCGGCGACGCGGCCCGCAAGGCCGCCGGCGACGACCGCTGGAACCGCCGGGTGCGCAAGGCCCTCGACCGGATGCGGGCCCTGATGTTCTTCGACCACTGCTTCATCGGCGGCGGCAACGCCCAGCGCATCCGGCCCGACATCCTCGACCCCGACATGGACCTGGTCGACAACGCGGCGGGCATCCTCGGCGGCATCAAGCTGTGGGAGGAAGGCCACCTCGGCCTGTGAGCCGTCGGCGCCGACGCCGCCGGCGCCGCTACCCTGCGGACCCATGCACGCGGTCACCATCGTCGACGGCTCGCTGCAATGGGCCGAGCATCCCGATCCGACCCCAGCCGACACCGAGCTGCTGGTGGCGGTGCGTGCCGCCGGCATCAACGCTGCCGACCTGCTCCAACGCCGGGGCCGCTATCCGGCGCCGCCCGGCGTCCCCGCCGACATCCCCGGGCTCGAGCTGGCCGGCGAGGTGGTCGCCGCCGGCCGCCGCGTCGACCGGTTCGCCCCCGGCGACACGGTCATGGCGGTGGTGGCCGGCGGCGCCCAGGCCGAGCTGGCCGTGGTCGACCACACCTCGGCCATGGCCGTCCCTCCCGGCCTGGACTGGGCCGAAGCCGGCGGCTTCCCCGAGGTCTTCTCCACCGCCTACGACGCCCTGTTCAGCCAGTGCGGCCTCAGCGTCGGCGACCGGCTGCTGGTCACCGGCGCCGCCGGCGGGGTCGGCACCGCCGCCGTGCAGCTCGCCGCCGCCGCCGGCGCCGAGGTGATCGCCTCGGCCCGCAACCCCGACACCCACGCCGAGCTGCGCCGCCTCGGCGCCACCGCGGCGCTCCGACCCGACGAGGCCGTCACCGCCGGCCCCTTCGACGTGGCCCTGGAGCTGGTCGGCGCCCCCAGCCTCCCCGACGTGCTGGCCAACCTGCGCACCGGCGGGCGGGTGACGGTGATCGGCGTCGGCGCCGGCGCCCGCATGGAGCTCGACCTGCTCTCGGTGATGGGCCGCCGGCTGCGGATCAGCGGCTCCACCTTGCGGGCCCGGTCGCTGGTCGACAAGGCGCTGGTGGCGCAGGCGGTGGCCGCCCACGTGGTGCCCCTGCTCGCCTCGGGCGCGGTGCGGGTGCCGGTCGCCGAGCGCTTCGCCTTGGCCGACGCGGCCGTCGCCTACGAACG
>JAJZNB010000168.1 GCA_021848085.1 Actinomycetes bacterium | reverse complement strand
AGGGTGGGCTGATCGTCGACATCGGCCTGCGGGGCTTCCTGCCGGCCTCGCTGGTGGAGCTGCGCCGGGTGCGCGAGCTGCAGCCCTACGTGGGGCGCACCATCGAGGCCAAGATCATCGAGCTCGACCGCAACCGCAACAACGTGGTGCTGTCGCGCCGGGCCTGGCTCGAGGAGACCCAGAAGGAGCAGCGCGGCGAGTTCCTGGTCAACCTGAAGCCCGGTGAGCGCCGCCGCGGCGTGGTGTCGTCGGTGGTCAACTTCGGCGCCTTCGTCGACCTCGGCGGGATGGACGGGCTCATCCACGTCTCGGAGCTGTCGTGGAAGCACGTCGACCATCCGTCGTCGGTGGTGTCGGTGGGCGACGAGGTCGAGGTCGAGGTCCTCGACGTCGACCTCGACAAGGAGCGCATCAGCCTGTCGCTCAAGGCCACCCAGACCGACCCCTGGCAGGAGTTCGCCAACACCCACCAGGTCGGCGAGCTGGTCTACGGGCGCATCACCAAGCTGGTCCCCTTCGGCGCCTTCGTGCAGGTCGGCGACGGCATCGAGGGCCTGGTCCACATCTCGGAGATGGCCGCCCACCACGTCGACCTGCCCGAGCAGGTGGTCACCCCCGGTGAGGAGCTGTGGGTGAAGATCATCGACATCGACCTGCAGCGCCGCCGGATCAGCCTGTCGATCAAGCAGGCCGCCGAGGGTGGCGAGGTGTCCGAGGAGTACCGCGAGGCGTTCGGCGAGCACGCCTACGACGCCGAGGGCAACTACATCGGCTACGACTACGCCGACGCCGAGTTCACCCCCGAGACCGAGGCCCAGGCGGCCTGGGCCGACTACGTGGCCGAGCACGGCCAGCCCGACGAGACGACGGTGCTGCCCGAGGGGCTGGTGCCGCCGGGCGACGCCCACATGGCGGCGGCGGCCGACCCCGGTGCCGGTGAGGATCCCGACACGTCCCGGGCCGACACCGAGATCTGACCTGCGCTTCCGGCGTGGCCACCTCCGGCGCCGGTCGGGGGATCGGAACCGGCGGCCGATGCGTGGCGGCGCCCCCAGGGGGCGCCGCCGGCGCGTAGGGTGGCCGCCGTGCTCGCCATCGGTCTGACGGGAGGGATCGGCTCGGGCAAGTCGACGGTGTCGGCGCTGCTGGCCGAGCGCGGCGCGGTGATCATCGACGCCGACCGCATCGCCCGGCAGGTGGTCGAGCCCGGCGGACCGGCCTACGGTCCGCTGGTGGAGCGCTTCGGCGCCGGCATCCTGGCCGCCGACGGCACCGTCGACCGGGCGGCGCTGGCCGCCGTGGCCTTCCCCGACCCGGCCGCCCTGGCCGACCTCAACGCCATCACCCATCCGGCGGTGGGCCTGGTCATGGACGAGCGCCGCCGGGCCGAGCTCGGCACCGACCACGTGGTCGTGCTCGACATCCCGCTGCTGCGCCCCGAGCACCGCCAGCTGCTCGAGCTCGACGCCGTGGTGGTGGTCGACTGCCCGCCCGAGGTGGCCCTGGCCCGGCTGGTGGAGCTGCGCCACATGCCGCTGGCCGACGCCGAGGCCCGCATGGCGGCCCAGCCCAGCCGCCAGCAGCGCCTGGCCGGAGCCGACCTGGTGGTCGACAACAGCGGCGACCTGGACCAGCTGCGCGGCGAGGTCGACCGTCTGTGGGAGCAGATCCGCCAGCTGGCCACGGCCCGCGCCGACGCCTGAGCCGTTCCGGGGACGCGCCCTTGGCGGTCGGGTGCGGCCCGGGGGCGACACCGCCGGCCGGTCGGGTGCGGCCCGACGGTGCGCCCCGGGCGGTCGGGTGCGGCCCGGGGGCGACACCGCCGGCCGGTACGCTGCGCACGATGCCCCGGTTCGAGGTCGTCTCCCCGTTCCTGCCGGCCGGTGACCAGCCGACCGCCATCGCCGGCCTGCGCGACGGCATCCAGGCCGGCGAGCGCTTCCAGACCCTGCTCGGCATCACCGGCAGCGGCAAGACGGCCACCATCGCCTGGACGGTGGAGGCGGTACAGCGCCCCACCCTGGTCATCGAGCCCAACAAGTCGCTGGCCGCCCAGCTGGCCTCGGAGCTGAAGGAGCTGTTCCCCCACAACCGGGTCGAGTACTTCGTCTCGTACTACGACTACTACCAGCCCGAGGCCTACCTGCCGACCTCCGACACCTACATCGAGAAGGACTCGTCGATCAACGACGAGATCGACCGGCTGCGTCACGCCACCACCAGCAGCCTGCTGCTGCGGCCCGACACCATCGTGGTGGCCTCGGTGTCGTGCATCTACGGCCTGGGGTCCCCCGACGAGTACCGCCGCCGCATCTTGGTGCTGCACCCCGGCGACGTCGTCGACCAGCGGTCGGTGCTGCGGCGGCTGGTGGAGCTGCACTACGACCGCAACGACACGGTGCTGGCCCGAGGCCGGTTCCGGGCCCGGGGCGACACCGTCGAGATCCAGCCCGCCTACGAGGAGCAGGCCGTGCGGATCGAGCTCTTCGGCGACGAGGTGGAGCGCATCCGCCGGTTCGATCCCCTCACCGGCGACGTCGGCGAGGACCTCGACGAGCTGGTGGTGTTCGCCTCCACCCACTACGTCGCCGGCGACGAGACGCTGCAGCGGGCGGTGGCGTCGATCGAGGTGGAGCTGGGCGAGCGGCTGGCCGAGCTGCGGGCCCAGGGCAAGCTGCTCGAGGCGCAGCGCCTGCAGATGCGCACCGAGCACGACCTCGAGATGCTGGCCGAGGTGGGGGTGTGCAACGGCATCGAGAACTACAGCCGCCATCTCGACGGCCGACGGGCCGGCGAGGCGCCCCACACCCTGCTCGACTTCTTCCCACCCGGGTTCCTCACCGTCATCGACGAGAGCCACGTCGCCGTCCCCCAGATCCACGGCCAGTTCGAAGGGGACCGCTCCCGCAAGCAGACCCTGGTGGAGCACGGCTTCCGGCTGCCGTCGGCCCTCGACAACCGTCCGCTCACCTTCGACGAGTTCATGGACCGGGTCGGTCAGGTGGTGTTCCTGTCGGCCACCCCCGGCGACTACGAGCTGCAGGTGTCGGAGCGGGTCGTCGAGCAGGTCATCCGGCCCACCGGCCTGCTCGACCCCGAGGTGGTCATCCGCCCCACCACCGGGCAGATCGACGACCTGCTGGAGCGCATCCGCCACGCCGTCGCCCACGACGGGCGGGTGCTGGTCACCACCCTCACCAAGAAGATGGCCGAGGACCTCACCGACTACCTGCTCGAGCTGGGGGTGCGGGTGCGCTACCTGCACTCCGACATCGACACCGTCACCCGCATCGAGCTGCTGCGCGACCTGCGGCTGGGGGAGCTCGACGTGCTGGTCGGCATCAACCTGCTACGCGAGGGCCTCGACCTGCCCGAGGTGCGCCTGGTGGCCATCCTCGACGCCGACAAGACCGGCTTCTTGCGCTCGGCGTCGTCGCTCATCCAGACCATGGGCCGCGCTGCCCGCAACGTCGACGGGGAGGTGGTGCTCTACGCCGACACCATCTCCGACGCCATGCGGGTGGCAGTGGGGGAGACCCAGCGCCGCCGGGCGCGCCAGCAGGCCTACAACGCCGAGCACGGCATCGACCCCACCACCGTCCGCAAGGCCGTCACCGACATCCTGGCCCGCATCCGCCCCGGCGGCACGGCCCCGGTGCGCCCCGCCGGCGGCCGCGGCCCGGCCAAGACCGGCCGGGGCACCGGGGCGGGCGCCGCGAGCCCCCGGCGGGCCCAGCGTGCGGCGCGGCCGGCCGCCGAGGTGACCGCCGCCGACGAGCTGGC
>JAJZNB010000176.1 GCA_021848085.1 Actinomycetes bacterium | reverse complement strand
GCGATCGACCCGATGCCGCCGGACACCCGGGCGGCGGTGGCGGCTGCGGTGCGCATCAGTCCTCCTTGGTGACCCCGGAGACGGGGGTGGCGCTGGCCGTGGCCGACACGGCGATGCTGCGGACACCGACCATGTCGAGCACCACCGTCGGCTCGTGGCCGGTGACGGTGACGACGACCAGCCGGCCGTGCACAGCGACCTGGCCGGTGGCGCCGGCCGCCTGCAGGTAGGCGCGGGCGGCGGCGACGGCCCGGGCCGGGTCGAGCACCACCTGCCCCTGGTAGAGGGCGGGCACCGACAGCTGGTCGGCGCCGGCTCGGGCCGCCTGCTCGGCCACCGCCCGGGCCTGGTCGCGGGCGGTGAGGGCCCGGCCGCCGTCGATGACGAGGCCGGCCAGCGCCATCAGGGCGACAGCCAGCACGGCCACGAAGGCCGACACCGACCCGCCTTGGCCGCGCCGGCCAGCCGGGGGCAGACGGCTCGGACGGGCCGGCCGGCTCGGCAGGGCCGTCACGACGCGCCGCCGGACGTGACCGACCGGTAGCGGTCGATGGGCGCGGTCTCCGACGCCACCAACTCGGAGGTGCCGGGGATGCCGGGCAGGAACACGCTCGAGAGCTCGACGTGGCACGAGACGGTGGCGGTAACCGATCCTCCCGGTTCGAAGTCCGCCACGTTCACCGTCACCGACCGGGTCACGCAGATGCCCGGGGCGGGTCCCGGCCCCGCCGGTCCCGGCCCCGCAGTGGCCCAGCCTGAGGTGACGGTGCCGGCCGCCTGCTGTGCGGCGGAGGCGTCGGCGGCCACCGCCGCCGTCTCGGCTACTGCCCGGGCGTCCCCGACGACCTGCTGGCGAGCCAGCTCGTAGCGGGCGCCGCCGACGATCAGCAGCACGAACACGAAGACGACCGGGGCCAGGATGACGGCTTCGACGGTCATGCTGCCCGCCTCGAGGCCGGGACTGCCCGCGGCGAGGCCGGGACTGCCCGCGGCGAGGCCGGGACTGCCAGCCTCGAGGCCGGGACAGCCCGCGGCGAGGCCGGGACTGCCAGCCGGCGCGGCGGGTCGCCGCCGGAGCCAGGTCACGGGAACACCCGGAAGCGCTGCAGGGGGCCGCGCCGGTCGGCCGCCACCGGCAGGTGGATCCAGGGCAGCACTGTCCAGGCGTCGGCGTGGACGCTGACCCCGACGGTCCCCGACGGGCCGAAGCGGACCTGGGGCCCGGCGAAGCTCCGGACCGAGCCGCTGCCCGACAGCACCGAGGCGGCCGCCGCCGCGCCGGCTTGGGCCGTCCCCGCTGTGCTGGCCGCCCGCTGCCCGTCGATGGCCGCGGCCTGAGCGGCCCAGGCCGCTTCCGCCCAGATGGCCATCTGCACGGCCACCAGCACGAGCATCAGCAGCACCGGCACCAGGATCACCGCCTCCACCACGGTGCTGCCCGTCTGGTCGCGGAGGTGTCCCACGCCAGCCGTCATGGTCAGTTGAGGTTGATGGACGTCGCCTTGGCGGTGATCTTGGCCACGATGATGGCCCCGACGGCGATGGCCAGCGCGGCGAACACCGCCGTCAAGATGACCTTCTCCACCACACTTCCCTCCTCGCCGGCAGCGCCGGCGCCGGCCAGGAGCCTGAGGGTGGTGACGTGCAGACGCAGCACGGCCCACAGGGAGTCGATGTCGAACAGCATGGGGTCGAAGAGCATGGGAGGGCTCCTTCCTCGGAGCCGCCGCCGGCGGCGGCGGGTGGTGACGTGATGTCGGGACGTGATGTCGGGGCGGGTGGTGACGTGATATCGGGACGTGATGTCGGGGCGGGTGACGGTGGTGGTGGGGTCGCATCGCGATCCTGGGGGTCAGAGGCCGATGACGATGCGGGCGAAGGCCGGGTAGCCGACGAAGACGAGGAAGCCGAGCAGCAGCAGCACGGCGGGGAGGAAGAGCCGCTCGGTGACGGTGCTGGCCTCGGTCTCGGCCTCGGCCAGCTGGTGGCGGCGGATGGCGGCGGCCTTGGCCGCCAAGGTGGAGCGGATCCGGGCGCCTTCGATGCCGGCCAGGCTGACGGCGGCGGCCAGCTCGGTGAGCTCGGACACCTGCAGCCGCTCCCCCAGGTCGGCCAGCGCGTCCCACGGTGCGGCCCCGGTGTGGCGGGCGTGGTCGAGGGCGGCGCCGATGCGGTCGGCCATCGGCCCCTCGGTGACCTCGGCTGCCTGGTGCAGGGCCCCCTCGAGACCCATGCCGCCGGCCAGGCACAGCACCACCAGGTCGAGGTAGACGGCGACCACCGCCCGCGCCGCCTGGCGGGCGGTGGCCGCGGCGGCCCGCAGCTGCAGCCACGGCACCAGGGCGCCGACCGCCGCGCCGGCCAGAGACAGCCACAGGGGCACCACCAGCGTCGGCGGGCTGCCAGTGAAGGCGCCGGCCGCCCACACCAGCGGTCCGACCACGACGGCGCCGACCGCCCACAGCGCCGAACGGCCGCAGGTGTCGGTCAGGCTGATCTCGGCCAGCTCGGCGGCCTGGCGCAGCGACTCGGGGAACCCGCCCCGGGTCGCCACGGCGGCGACGATCCTGTCGCCGGCGCTCCGCTGCAGCCGCGCGGCCAGGCCGGCCGGGGAGCCCGGCGGCCGGGCCACGATGGGAGGACGCTGCAGCGACGCCAACGTGGAGCGCAGCGAGGCCGCTTCCGGCCGCAGCGCCGCCGCCAGCCCGCTCAGCCCCAGGGCGAACCCCACCGCGGTCAGCAGCACCAGGGTCATGACCGGTGGCACAGGGTCGGTGTCATGGCTCCTGCCCCGGCGACAGCAGGCGGGGCGGCGCCGGAGGCCGCACCATGTGGAGCATGGTGGCCACCCCGGCGGCGTAGAGGGCCACCACCACGGCCAGCACCAGCTGGCCGGTGACGGTGCCGAAGGGGGCCAGATAGCTGCGTCCCACGACCAGCAAGCCGCCCGCGAAGAGCAGGGAGAACAGGATGATGGTGCGGACACCGCTGCGGGCCGAGGCCCGCCCGGCATCGACCCGGAGGCGAAGTGACACGTCTTGGCGGATGGTGTCGGCCAGCGCTCCGAGCAGCTCGCCGAGCTGCTGGGCTCGGGCCGTCGCGGCCAGCAGCAGCGCGCACACCACCATGTCGGCGCTGGGGTCGGCGAGATCCTCGGCCAGTGCCCGCAGGGCCTGCTCCAGGGGCATGCCGTTGACCAGGCGGTCGGCCAGCCGCCCCACCGCCGGTCGGATCGGCGCCGGGGCGACCGGGGCGCTCACCACCAGCGCCTGGGCCAGGCCGGCGGCGGCGCCCAGCGTGTCGCGCACCAGCTCGGTCCAGCTCGCCACCGCCTCGAGCCGTTCGATGGCAGCGCGAGTGGCGTCGCGGCCCAGCACCGGGGGCAGCAAGGCGGCGGCCAGGGCAGCCGCCGCGCCTGCCACCGGCCATCGGGTCACGGCCAGCACGGGGACAGCGGCCGCCACCGCCCGGCCGGCAGCGGGTGCCAACCGGTGGCGGCGGTGCGGCGAGGAGCGGGCGTGGGGGGTTCGGGGTCTGGCGGCGGGGCCCGACAGGGCGGCGACGAGCCCGGCGATCCCCAGGCCGATGCCGAGCGCGCTGGCGAAGGCGATGACGGTCATGGCCGCGTGCCGGCCAGGGGATGCAGCAGGCGGGGGGTGAACCCGTGGGCGGCGAGCTCCTCGAGGGTGGCGGCGCGCAGCGGGGCGCCGGGCACGGCCCGACGGTCTGGCCCGGGCCGCAGGATCTCGTTGGAGATCACCTGCAGGCCTTCGGCGTCGACGACCTCGCGGACCGA
>JAJZNB010000087.1 GCA_021848085.1 Actinomycetes bacterium | reverse complement strand
GCCTCGGCCCGGCCGGGTCTGCTGGGGCGGCCGGGTCTGCTGGGGCGGCCGGGTCTGTTCAGGCGGCCGGGTCTGTTCAGGCGGCCGGGTCTGTTCAGGCGGCCGGGTCTGTTCAGGCGGCCGGGTCTGTTCAGGCGGCGCTGTTGAGCAGCAGGTCGCGCAGCTGCTGGCGCGCTTGGCGGGCCTGGGTCTGGGCCTGCTTCACCAGGTCACGAGCTTGGGGCGGGAGCTTGGCCTCGAGCGGCTCCAGACGGGCCTGCAGTCGCTCGATGGCCTGCTCCACGGTGCCGTCGACGGTGCGGACCTGCTCGATGATCTCGCCGCGGACCTCGCCCAGGCGCTCCTCGAGCTGCGAGCGGGGCTCGGCCAGGCGCTTCACCAGCTCCTGACGCTGCACCTGGGCCTTCTGGAACCCGAGCACGCCTAGCCCGACGGCCACGTAGGCGGCGTCGCGGGCGGTCTTGGTCAGGTCGGTGGCGATGTCCTTGAGCGGTGCCATGATTGCTCTCCTTGTGGTTGGGGGGTTCGGTCGTTGGGGGGTTCGGTCGTTGGGGGGACTCGGCGACGGCCCGCCATGCGCAGGGCCGCTTCGCCGTGGTGCTAGCTACTGTACCAGAAGCTGCTAACAAAAGCAAGCACATGCAAGCACGGGGAGGGTGGGCACGGTCCGCGCGCACTGCAGTGGGTCCGGCGGTCGGGGACCGCTAGCCTTGCCGCCTTGATGGAGACCTTGGCTCCGCCGGTGGTCGCTGTGATCGTCGCCCGTGACCCTGGGAGCTGGTTCGAGCAGACGTTGGCCGCCCTCGCGGCACAGGACTACCCCGAATTGTCGGTGCTGGTGCTCGACACCGGCTCGGACCCCGAGCTCTCCGCCCGGGTGGCGGCGGTGGTGCCGGGCGCCTTCGTCCGCCGGCTGCCCGCCGGTACCGGCTACGCAGCGGCCTGCAACGAGGCCATGGGCATGGTGGAGGGAGCCTCCCACTACCTGTTCTGCCACGACGACGTGGCGCCCGACCCCGATGCCGTGCGCCTGCTGGTCGAGGAGTCGTTCCGCTCCAACGCGGCCGTGACGGCCCCCAAGCTCGTCTGCTGGGACGACCCCCGGCGGCTGCTGCACGTGGGCATGTCGGTCGACAAGGGCGGCGCCGTCGTCGACCGGGTGGAGCCTGGCGAGATCGACCAGGGCCAGCACGACGTCGGCCAGGAGGTCTTCTTGGCGCCGGGGGGCTGCCTGCTGGTGCGCGCCGACCTGTTCGCCGAGCTCGGCGGCTTCGACGCCGGCATCGTGGCCATGGGGGAGGACCTCGACCTCTGCTGGCGGGCGCGCGCTGCCGGCGCCCGGGTGGTGGTGGCCGCCGCCGCCCGAGCCCGTCACCGCGAGACGCTGGCGGCCGGCAGCGCACCGCTGCCCGTCGCCGCCCCCGGCTCCGACATGCCGAGCGCCCCCAGCCTGCAGGCGCTGCAGCGGCGCCATGAGCTGCGTGCCGTGCTCGGCAACTACAGCCGGATGCACCTGCTACGGGTGCTGCCGCAGCTGCTGGTGCTGTCGCTGGCCGAGATGGTGGTGGCTCTGGTGGCCGGCCACCCCGAGCGGGCCGAGGCGGTGGCGCACGCCTACCGCTGGAACCTGCGCCATCGCCGGGAGCTGCTGGCCAAGCGCCGGCAGCTCGCCGGGTGCCGGCGGGTGGCCGACCGCGAGGTCCGGCATCTGCAGCTCCGCGGCAGTGCCCGGCTCGCCGCCTACGCCCGACGTGCTGTGGCCTACGGCCTGTCGTCAGCCCACCTCGACCCCGAGCTGCTGCACCGGCAGGCCACTGCCACGGCCGGCCCCGCCGGGGCTGGTCCCGCCGGGGCTGGTCCCGCCGGGGCTGGTCCCGCCGGGGCTGGCACCGCTGGGGCTGGCACCGCTGGGGCTGGCACCGCCGACGCCGGCAGTGTCGGGGCCGGCAGTGTCGGGGCCGGCGCCACCGGGGCGCCCTCCCTGCTGGTCCGGGTGGTGGTGTGGGTGGCGGTGGTCGGGGTGCTGGTGGTCGGCTCCCGCCAGGTCATCGGCGGGCACCTGCCCGTCGTCGGGCAGCTGATGCCGTTCCCCTCGGCGGGGACGATGCTGAGCCGCTTCGTGTCGTCGTGGCAGCCCGGCGGCTTCGGCGTCGGTGCCCCCGGATCGCCTGGTCTGGCCCTGCTCGGGTTGCTCGGCTCGTTGCTGTTCGGCGCAGTCGGGCTGCTGCAGAAGGTGCTGGTGCTCGGCTGCCTGCCCGTCGGGGCCTTGGGGGTCAGCCGGCTGGCCAAGATGGCCGGGTCGTGGTGGGCCCGGGCGGCCGCCGTGGTGTTGTACCTGGCTGTGCCGCTGCCGTTCGACGCGCTGGCCCTGGGCCGCTGGGACGGCCTGCTCGCCTACGGCGTCGCCCCCTGGTTCGTGCTGGTGCTGGCCCGGGCTGGCGGCCTGGCTCCGCTCCGGTCGGGCCGGCGGATCGACGCCCCGGGCCTGCCCCCGGCGGTCTCGGGCCGGTGGTGGGCCGGATTGTGGCGGCCCGCCCTCGGCTCGGGCATCGCCGTCGGCATCGTCACCTCGTGGGCCCCCACCACCTGGATGGTGGTTCCGGTGGTTGCCGTCGGGCTGGCCATCGGCTCGGCCCTGTCGCACGAGCGGGGCTGGGGACGCCAGGTGGTCCGCCTGCTGGCGGTGGCGGCCATGGCCGTGGCCGTGGCCGTGGCCGTGTCGATGCCATGGTCGCTGTGGGTGCTGGGTGGCGGCGCCCGCTGGTCGTTGCTGGGCGGGCTGCGGGTGGCGCCGGCCACCGGAGCTCCCTGGTCGGCGCTGCTGCGCCTGGCCGTCGGGCCCGTCGGCGACAGCGCGCTGGCCTTTGGCCTGGTGGTGGCGGCCGCCATCCCGCTGGTCATCGGGACCGGCTGGCGCCACACCTGGGCGGTGCGGGGCTGGTCGCTGGCCTCGACGGCCTGGCTGGTGGCATGGGCTGGCGGGCGGGGCTGGCTCGGGGGCATCACCCCTCCGGCCCATGTGCTGCTGGCGCCCGCCGCCGTCGGCCTGGTGCTGTCGGCCGCCATGGGGGTGCTGGCCATCGAGCGCGACCTGCGAGGCTTCCGCTTCGGGTGGCGCCAGGCCGTGGCCGGACTCGGGGTGCTGTCGTTGGCGGTGACCGTGGTGCCGGTGGTCGGCTCGGCCGGAGGGGGCCGGTGGGCACTGCCGCCCTCGGGTTACCAGCAGGCGGTGGCCTGGATGGCGCACCGGCCCGCCGCCGAGGACGCCCGGGTCCTGTGGGTGGGTGATCCTCGTTGGGTGCCGGCGGCCGGCTGGTCGCTGCCCGGCGGGGAGGCCATGCAGATCTCGGCGGCCGGCGTCCCCGACGTGACCGGCTTGACCGCCGGGGCTTCGGCCCGCTCGGTGGCTGCCGTCGCCCATGCCCTGGAGCTGGCCCGCGACGGCGGCACCGTGCAGCTCGGCAGCCTGCTCGCTCCCTACGGCATCCGCTACCTGGTGCTGGTGACGTCGCTGGCCCCCAGCTATCCCGGCTACCGGCCCGCTGATGCGGGCGCCGCCGGCCGGCACCTCGCCGCGGCCCTCGCCCACCAGCTCGACCTGCGGGCGGTGCCGGGCCAGGGCGGGTTCGCCGTCTACGACAACCTGGCCGCCCTGCCGGTGCGGGCCTGGCGGGCGGCCACCGCCAGCGTGCCCACCGCTGGGGTCGGCACCGGCTCGACCGGGTCCACCGCTGGGGTCGGCACCGGCTCGACCGGGTCCACCGCTGGGGTCGGCACCGGCTCGAGCCGGTTGCCGGCGGG
>JAJZNB010000117.1 GCA_021848085.1 Actinomycetes bacterium | reverse complement strand
GCCCGGTGGCATCCGGCGGCGGCCGGTGGTGGCAGGTCGTTTGCCCCTACTGTGGCGGCGGCCCGTCGGGCACGTTGAGAAGCAGCGGTAGCTCTCCGAGTTGCAGGCGGGGCGATGAGACCGACAGGGCGCTCCTCGAACGTGGATGGCCGGTTGGCCGATCCCGGCGACCACCTGGTCGGGGAGCCGTCTGCCACCACGTCGCGGCCGGTCGGCACCGAGGCAGCTCCTGCCGGCGTCCGGCGGTGGCTCGCCCCGCTCGGCCACGACCGGGTCGGGCTGCACGGCCAAGACCTGCTGGACAACCCGCCCGGGCGGCACGTCCACCCAGCCGACGCCGTTCCCGGCGACGGGCAGCACCTGACCGTCGGCGACCGCATCCGGCTGGGTGCCGCCCGGGCGCTCGACCTTCCTGACGGGCTGGCGCCCGCGCCCGCGCCCGCGCCCGCGCCGGCGACCGCGACCCTACCCGCCCCCGCGCCCTCCGCTCCCGCTGCCCCGCACGGTTGGCCACCGCTGCCGTGGATCCGTTCAGTTGGCTCATCACTCGCAAGATGTTGCTCGGCCTCGAGGTGCGGACAGAGGGCGCCGGTCGGGTGAACGGGGAGGGCGTGGTGGCCGGCAAGCGGGCAGTTGGCGGTCGGGTGGCCGGCGGGATCGGCTCCGACGGGGGCGACCCCGGCGGGTTGGCGTGAAGGAAGGGAGCGGGTGATGGAGATGGAGGCAAACGTGGTGGCCTATCCGGCTCGTCTTGACGGGCGGATCGAGGAGCCGATGAACCGGCTGCTGTGGCTGGTCAAGTGGGTACTGCTGATCCCGCACTTCTTGTGCCTGATCGGGCTGTGGCTGGCGCTGAGCCTGCTGACGATCGTGGCGGGACTGTCCATCCTGGTCACTGGGCGGTACCCGAGGTCGATGTTCGAGTTCAACGTGGGGGTGCTCCGGTGGACGTGGCGGGTGCAGTTCTACGGGATCAGCGCCTTTGCCACCGACCGGTACCCTCCGTTCAGCCTGCGGCCCGACCCGACCTATCCGGCCGACTTCTCCGTCGACTACCCCGAGCGGCTGTCGCGTGGGCTGGTGCTGGTCAAGTGGTGGCTGTTGGCCATCCCGCAGTACCTGATCGTGGCCGTCCTGGCCGGCGGGCTGGGGCTCAACGCCGACGGGGTCTGGCGGATCGTCGGGGGCGGTGGGGTGATCGCCGTCCTGGCCGTCGCCTCGGCCGTCGTGCTGGCCTTCACCGGCAGCTACCCGCGGCAGCTGTTCGACGTGACGATGGGGCTCAACCGGTGGTGCTATCGGGTGGTGGCCTACGCGGCGCTTCTGCGTGACGAGTACCCGCCGTTCCGCTACGACGGCGGCGGGACCGACCCGGGGAGCGTGCCGCCGGCGCCCGACGAGCTGTCGGTCGCTGCATAGGCAATGCACCAGGCTACGGCCCACCGGCAGCGGGTGTCCCGGTCAGTGGCGGACGTCGACCGCGAGCCGGTAGGGCTGGCGCAAGGTGACCACCCGGAAGGGGTGCCGCTCGTGAAGCCCGATGACGTAGGTCACCACCGCCTCGAACTCGCCGGCCTTGCGCACCTGGACCACCTCGTCGAGCCGGGTCGTCAAGGTTGTGCGTAGGGCGGTCGGCCGTCCGGGGGCAGCCGCCGTCGTGGTCGAGCGCAGGACCACCTCGAGGAAGGCCCGTCCGCGGACGGCCAGCGGCAGCCCGCTCGGGTCGGCTGTCGGATGGGCCACATAGAGGACCGTGTACGCCGACCGGCCGAGCCGCTCGTCGAACACCACCCGGTCGAACGCTCCGTCGTCACCGGTGCGGATCCGCCACAGCTGCACGGTGCGTGCTGGTGCCGTCGCCTTCCCCGACTTGGCGGCCATGCTGAACGCCGTGGTGGTGGCGCCAGCCGTCCCCGCCGTCGTGGTGATGGCACCCCCTACGCCGACGGCGGCCGAGGCGGCCGAGGCGACCAAGGCGACCAAGGCGGCCGAGGCGGCTGAGGCGACCACGGCGACCGCAGCGATGGCCGCTGCCGTCGTGTGCCGTTGCCGGTGCCGGACGACCTGGTCGGTGCGATGCCGGTGCTGCAACCTGTCCATCGCGCCTCCTTCGGCTGGCGGGTTCGGTGGCGACCTGGCCGGGTGGGTGGCGCGACCGACCGCCGCCCGCTCCCATGGTGCGCCGCTGCGGCCGGTCGGCGCAGGGTCGTTTGGCAGGTGGAGGTTGGACGGGCTCCGGGTTGATCATGGCCAACAGGCCGTCGCGGCGATGCGACAGCAGCCGGCTGGCGCGCCCGGCGGGCGGCCGACCCGGTCAGGGGGTGCCAGGTACGGGCGGTTGCCGAAGGGGCGCGTGCGAGCGCTTGGTCGGCTGCCGCCCGACCGGGCGGCGAGGGGGCGGGCTCGGCGAGCCGGCCGCCGAACGGCCGGCTGGTTGATCGCCGGTAGGTGACGGGCGGGCGGAAGGGAGCGGTGGGGCGCCGTAAGGGGAGGAGACGGCGTGCCATACGTCGTTGTCGAGGCCGTCCGACACGATCGCCTGTACCTGGGGAAGGGAGGCGAGGAGGTCGTCGAGGGAGACGCGCTGTGCCACCGTCGACACGCTGATGGCCCCGTCCGGTCTGGTGGTGGAGGTGATGAAGACGGGGAGGGCAAGGCAGTTGATGCCGGGCTCGTTCTCGCTGCAGGCGAGGGCGAAGCCCCGCGAGCGGATGGTCTGGAGCTCCTGGTGGAGGGGGTCCACCTCGACGATGGAGTGCTCGGTCCGCCGCTCCAGGGGGCCGTGGGCGTCGACGAACTGCTGGACGGCGTGTCGGTCGGGGAGGAGGTGGGCGAGGAGGACCTTGCCCACCCCGGTGCAGTGGGCCGGGTTCCTGCCGCCGACCGCCGAGGTGAGCTGGAACTTGGCCTTGGCCGACTGGACCTTGGCCAGGTAGACCACCTCTGCACCGTCGAGGGCGGCGAAGTGGGCCGTCTCGCCGAAGGTCTCGGCAAGGCGGGCAAGGACGGGCCGGACGTGTGCCACCAGGTCGAGGCGCTCGTAGAAGGAGAAGGCGAGCCGCAGGAACTGCCAACCGAGCCGGTACAGGCCGTTGCTCCCCTGGGTGACGAGGCCGGCTCGCTGCAGGGTGGCCAGCCCCCGGTGGACGGTCGCCTTGGGGGCGTCCAACCGGCCGGCCAGCTCCTGGAGGCGCGCCCCGTGGGGGTAGTCGGCCATGACCACCAGCAGGGCCAGGATGCGGTCGGCGCCGGTGCGCCGGATGCCGTCGTCGAGTTGGGTGCTCGTCACTCGGTCACCTCGGGCCACTTGACATGCGAGACGGTAACCCGCCACCATGCCGCAGCAGTATATGGAACGAAGTTCCAACATGTGGAACAGACAGGGGTGGGAGATGGGGAAGACGGCCGCAAGGGGGCGTCGGTGGGCCCGGGGATGGACCAGGGGAGCGCTCCTTGGGGCATCGGTCGTCTCGGCGGCGGTGGTCGGGGCGGGGAGCGCCTGGGGTGCGGCCAACGCCCACGGCGGTGGGTTGGCGGCGGCACCCCGTCGAGGGGGCACCCTGACGGTGCTCGAGAACAGCGACGTGGCGTGGTCAGGCGGCCTCAGCCCGTTCACCAACACGAGTGGCGGGGTCGACTACAGCTTGAACGACGCCATCTTCGGGGAGCTGTTCGAGCTGCAGGCGGGTGGCAAGGTGGTGGGCGACCTGGCGACCGGCTACAAGGTGAGCGACCGGGGCAAGACGTTGACGATCGACCTGCGCCACGGGGTGACGTTCAGCGACGGGACGCCGTTCGACGCAGCGGCGGTGGCG
>JAJZNB010000220.1 GCA_021848085.1 Actinomycetes bacterium | reverse complement strand
GCGGATGTTCTCTTCCACCGTCAGCTTGCGGAACACCGACGCTTCCTGCGGCAGATAGGACAGGCCCATGCGCGCCCGCCGATGGATGGGAAGGTGGGTGATCGGGTGGCCGTCGAGCGTGATGGTGCCGTTGACGGTGTCGGTTCCGGTCAACGTCAGGTTGTCGCCGGCGGCGGAGATGGCGTCGAAGGTGGTGGCGGTGCCCAGGTCGACCACGATGCAGGGGCCGCCGTAGAGGTCGTAGGCGCCGATGGCGTTGGCGATCCGGTCGGCGCCGACCTCTTTGGGGTTGTCGTAGAGGATCGGCATGCCCGAGCGCACCCCCGGGCCGAGCACCACGCAGGGCACCTCGAACCACCGTTCGGCCATCTGCCGCAGCGTCATGGTGACCGCCGGCACCGAGGAGGTGATGGCGATGCCGCTCACCACCTCGTCGACGTCCATGCCGTCGAGGTCGAGCAGCTGCGACAGCAGCAGGGCGTGCTCGTCGGCGGTGCGCTCGTGCACCGTCGACAGGCGCCAGTGGTGGGTGAGCCCGGCCGGCTCGGGCGGGACTGCCGGCGCCGGGCGGCTGCCCTGGGGCGGTTCGTCGCCGGGTTCGAGGCTGAACAGCCCCACCACCGTCTCGGTGTTCCCGACGTCGATGGCGAGCAGCACTCACGCCTCCCGCAGGTCGAAGCCCAGGTCCAAGGTGGGGGACGAGTGGGTCAACGCGCCGACCGACACCAGGTCGGCACCGGCGGCGGCGTAGGCGCCGGCGGTGGCGAGGGTGACACCGCCGGACACCTCCACCAGCACCTGGGAGCCGCCGGGCAGGCTCCGGACCAACCCGACGCAGGATTCGACCTCGTCGGGGGTCATGTTGTCGAGCAGCACCATCCCGGCGCCGGCCTCGACGGCGGCGGCCGCCTGCTCGGGGCGGTCGCACTCGACCTCCACCATCCGCCCCGGCCACCAGCGGCGGGCCCGGGCCACCGCTTCGGCGATCCCCACCCCGCCGAGGTGGTTGTCCTTCACCAGCACGGCCTCGGACAGGCTGCCCCGGTGGTTCCAGCCGCCGCCGGCGCGCACCGCCGCCTTCTGCAGCGCCCGCAGGCCAGGCAGGGTCTTGCGGGTGTCGAGGACGCGGGTGGCGGGGTTGGCGGCGGTGACGACATCCACGAAGCGCCGGGTGGCGGTGGCCACCCCCGACAGGTGGCACACGAAGTTCAGCGCGGTGCGCTCGGCGGTGAGGATGGAGCGCAGCGGGCCGCGCAGCTCGGCCACCACCGCGCCCGGCGTCACGGCGGCGCCGTCGCCCAGATGCCAGGCGACCTGCAGCGCCGGGTCGACCTGGTGGAAGGTCTCCACCGCGCAGGCCCTCCCGGCGACGACGCCGGTGGCCCGGGAGACCACGGCCACCTCGGCCTCCACCCTGGCGTCGACCAGCCCGGCGGTGAGGTCCCCCAACGGCAGCAGGTCTTCGGCCAACGCCCGGGCCACCGCGTCGATGACGGCACCCGCCGGCGGGTCGACGGGGGGCCGACCACCGGGGTGGGAGGCGCCGGCGGGCGTCGGTGTGGACGGCGGCAACACGTCGCTCATGACACCGCGCCACCGCGGACGGCGGGCAGGGCACCGTGGACGATGCGGCGCTGCCAGCCCGGGTCGGGACCGGGGTGGTCGCGCCGGGCGTGGCAGCCGCGGGTCTCCTCCCGCAGGATGGCGCCGCGCAGCAGCGCGCCAGCCACGGTGAGGAGGTTGGCCAGCTCGCCGTGCTGGCGGATCGCCGGGCCGGGCGGGGCGGCCGGTGCGGCGTCGCCGTCCGCCGACGGGGCACCCAGGGCGGCGGCGGTCTCGGCCACGGCGGCGGCGGCCTCCTGCAGCGACTCGGGCCAGCGCAGCACCCCGGCGCCGGCGGTGAGGGCCCGCTGCAGCTGCTCGCGCCGCTTGAGCGTGTGGCTCACGGGGCCGGGCCCGGCGGCGGGCGCCTCGGGCGGCACCGTGACCGTGTTCCACCCGACGGCGCCGGCCTCGGCGGCGGCGGTGAGCGGCACGTGGCCGTCGCCGACGGCCAGAGCGCCCGTGGCCTGCGGGCCGTCCTTGCCGGCCTGCAGCGCCTCGGCCAGCCGGGCACCGAAGACCATGCCCTCGAGCAGCGAGTTGGAGGCGAGCCGGTTGGCGCCGTGGACGCCGGTGCAGGCGGTCTCGCCGGCGGCCCACAGACCGGGGAGGGCGCTGGCTCCGTCCAGGTCGGTCAGGAGGCCGCCCGACAGGTAGTGGGCGGCCGGGGCGACGGGCAGCCAGTCGGTGGCGGGGTCGAGGCCGACGGCGTGCAGCGAGGCCGCCACCGTCGGGAAGCGCTGGTCGAACTGGCCCAGGCCGGTGGCGTCGAGCCACAGGTGCTCCACCCCCTGGTCGGCCATGCGCTGGGCCATGGCCCGGCTCACCACGTCGCGCGGCGACAGCTCGTCGACGAAGCGCTCGCCGGCCGCGTCGCGCAGCACGGCGCCGTGGCCGCGCAGGGCCTCCGACAGCAGCGGGCGGGGCATGGCCGGATGGTGCAGGGCGGTGGGGTGGAACTGGACGAACTCCACGTCGGCCACCGGGACGCCGGCCCGCAGGGCCATGGCGATCCCGTCGCCGGTGGCTTCGGTCGGATTGGTGGTGACGGCGAAGAGCTGGCCGACGCCGCCGGTGGCCAGCACCACGTGGCGGGCACCGATGCGGTGGACGGCACCCGACGGGTCGGCGGCCCGCACCCCGACGCACCGGCCGTCCTCGACCAGCAGGTCCAAGGCGAACCACTGCTCGTGGATGGCGGCCGCGGTGGCCACCACCGCGGCGACCAGGGCCCGCTCCACCTCGGCCCCGGTGGCCAGCCCGCCGGCGTGCAGGATCCGGGCCATGGAGTGGCCGCCTTCGCGGGCCAGCGACAGGCCCCCGCCGGCCTCGCGGTCGAACACCGCGCCCAGGGCGATCAGCTGGCGGACCCGTTCGGGGCCCTCGTCGACCAGCTGGCGCACGGCCTGCAGGTCGCACAGCCCGTCGCCGGCGGCGAGGGTGTCGGCCAGGTGCAGGTCGGTGGAGTCGTCGGCGTCGCCGCCGAGAACGGCGGCGACGCCGCCTTGGGCCCAACGGGTGGCCGACTGTGACAGGTCGGCCTTGGTGAGGATGCCGACCCGCAGGCCCGGGACCTGGGCCAGGCGGGCCACGGCGGACAGCCCGGCGACCCCCGAGCCGCACACCAGCACGTCGAGATCCACGGCCCCGCCTCCGAGCTCAGGCGCCGACGGCGTGGCGGAGCCGGGCCTGGAGCTTGGCCGTCTCCTCGTCGATGGGGCGGTTCTCGGTGTCGACGTGGACCACCACGGGGGCGAAGTCTTGCAGCTCGGACTCGTCGTAGTCGGCGTAGGTGAGGACGATGACCTTGTCGCCGCGGTGGACGAGCCGGGCGGCGGCGCCGTTGAGGCACATGTCGCCGGGACCGCCGACGATGGCGTAGGTCTCGAAGCGGGCTCCGTTGTCGATGTCGAGGACGGTGACCTGCTCCCACTCGCGGATGTCGGCCAGACGCATCAGCTCCGGATCGAGGCTGATGGACCCGACGTAGTTGAGGTCGGCGTCGGTGACCGTTCCCCGATGGATCTTGGACTTCATCATGCGCCGGCGCATCAGATCAGCGCTCCTCTCGGTGTCGTCGAGCTGGCGGTCGGGTGGACGCCACCGGCCGCCACGGGCTGCTCGGCCTGGGTGGGCGGGCCGACCTGGGTGGGCTGCCCGGCCTGGGTGGGCGGGCCGACCTGGGTGGGCTGCCCGGCCTGGGTGGGCGGGCCGACCTGGGTGGGCCGGTGAACGCCGG
>JAJZNB010000029.1 GCA_021848085.1 Actinomycetes bacterium | reverse complement strand
CCCGGTCGGCCAGCACGCCGAAAGGGAGGCTGGCCACGGCGGCCACCACCGAGCTGACCGCCACCAGCAGCCCGATGTCGGTGTTCTGGATGTGCAGGGCCTGGCGCAGCTGGGTGGCCGATGCCCCCACCGTCGAGGCGTCGGCGCTGCTGAGAGCCAGCACGCAGGCCAGCAGGGCCACCACCTTGAACCGCTCGGGGCCGCCGAGGACCAGCTCCAGGTGGCGCCGCCCCTCGCGCCCGGCCCGCCCGGCCATGTCCCGCGCCGCCCGGGCCCGCCGTGCGGCGCGGGGGTGGCGGGCGGAGCGGCCGCGGCGTGCCGTACCCGGCCGGCGGGGCGGTGCCGCCGGCCGCGGGCCTGGGCGCGCCCCGCCGACATCGCCCCGGGAGGGCCACGAGTCGCTGCTCATCGCCGGGACGAGCAGCAGGCAGCAGGTCGGCAGCTCACCGAGGTCAGACTACGACCGCCTTGTGGGGGGCCGGCTCCGGCCGTGGCCGCCTCGGCCGCTGCCCGACCGGGAGCCTGCGGCGAGCCGCCCGCGGCGCGAGACTGACCGCCGACCGTGCGAGCGACCGTACGAGGAGCCGCCATGCGCCCCGACCTGTCCGGTGTCGACCCGCTCGACTACAACCTCGCCACCCGTTTCGTGGTCGGTGACCTGCTGACCCGGGCCGCCCGGCTGTTCGGCGGACGGGTGGCGGTGGCCGACGTCGACGGCGACCACACCTACGCCCAGCTCGACGCCGCCGCCGAGGGCGTCGGCCGAGGCCTGCTGCAGGCCGGGGTCGGCCACCAGCAGCCGGTGGCCCTGCTGATGGGCAACTCGTGGCGGTTCGCGGCGACGTTCTTCGGCTGCGCCAAGGCCGGGCTGGTGGCCCTGCCGGTCAACCTGATGCTGAGCCCGGCCGAGATCGCCTGGATCCTGGCCGACGCCGGCACCGGCACCGTCGTGGCCGACGCCGCCCTGGTCGGGGTGCTCGAACAGGTGCTGTCGGAGGTGCCGGGCCTGCGACGGGTGGTGGTGGCTGGCGCCGCCGGGACGGTGCCCGCCGCCGTGGCCGGCCGGCAGGTGGTGACCTGGGACGCCGTGGGGGCCGACCGCACCCCGCTGCGGGTCGCCGTCGACGAGCGCGACATCGTCCACTGCCTGTACACCTCGGGGACCACGGCCCGACCCAAGGGGGTGCTCACCAGCCACCTGGCCGTCCACGTGGCCGCCTTGTCCAACGCCTTGCAGGTCGGCCACCGCTATGGCGCGGAGGCCTCGGTCCTCCCCATCGTGCTGCCGCTGTTCCACACCACCGCCCTCGACACGCTGCTGCTGCCGCTGCTGCTCACCGGGGGCACCGCCGTCCTCCCCGGCGGCTTCGACCCCGAGGGGCTGCTCGACGTGGTGGAGCAGCGTGGGGCCACCCACCTGATGCTGCTGCCCATGATGTACGCCGCGCTGCTCGACTCGCCCAGCCTGGCCGGGCGCGACCTGTCGTCGGTCCGGTTGTGCATCTACGCCATGGCGCCCATGCCCCCCGAGCGCATCGCCCGCATCGCCGAGGTGTTCCCCAACGCCCAGGTGCTGCTGGGGTCGGGGCAGACCGAGTGCGTGCCCGCCACGGTGTTCCAGTGGCCGGCGCACCAGCAGACCAAGGCGGCCTCGTGGGGCCCGCCGGTGGCCACCGTCGAGGCGCAGATCCTGTCGCCCGACGGCCAGGTGCTGTCCCCCGGCGCCACCGGCGAGATCGCCTACCGGGGTCCCCACGCCATGAGCGGCTACTGGAACAACCCGAAGGCCAACACCGAGGCCTTCGCCCACGGCTGGTTCCACAGCGGCGACGTCGGCCACGTCGACGACGAGGGGGTGGTGTGGTTCACCGACCGGCTCAAGGACATCGTGAAGACCGGCGGCGAGAACGTCTCGTCGGTGGAGGTCGAGCGGGTGCTGCTCGGCTCGCCCGACGTGGCCGACTGCGCCGTGGTCGGCGTGCCCGACGAACGCTGGGGTGAGGCGGTCACCGCCGTGGTGGTGCTGGCCGACCCCGCCGCCGACCGGGCCGCCGCCGCCGGGCGGATCGTCGCCCACTGCCGGACGCAGCTGGCCGGCTTCCAGGTCCCCAAGCAGGTGCGCATCGTCGACGCCCTGCCCAAGACCGCCACCGGCAAGGTGCAGAAGGCCGAGCTGCGCGCCGCGGTGGCCCGCCAGCCGTAGGCTCCCCACCATGTCGCTGCTCCAACGGTTCCGCCTCGACGGGAAGGTGGCGCTGGTCACCGGCGCCTCGTCCGGGCTGGGCGTCGCCTTCGCCGTGGGCCTGGCCCAGGCCGGCGCCGACGTGGTGCTGGCCGCCCGCCGGGCCGACCGGCTCAAAGACACCGCCGCCGTGGTCGAAGAGCAGGGCCGCCGGGCGCTGGTCGCCGTGTGCGACGTGGCCCGCCCCGAGGACTGCCGCCAGGTGGCGGGCCGCGCCGTCGAGGAGCTCGGCGGCCTCGACGTGCTGGTCAACAACGCCGGGATCGGCACCGCCTTCCCGGCCAGCCGCGAGACTCCGGACCAGTTCCGTCAGGTGATCGACGTCAACTTGAACGGCTGCTATTGGATGGCGCAGGCCTGCGGAGCGGTGATGCGCCCGGGCAGCTCGATCGTCAACGTGGCCAGCGTGCTGGCCCTGACCACCGCCGGGCTGCCGCAGGCCGCCTACAGCGCCAGCAAGGCCGGCCTGCTGGGGCTGACCCGCGACCTGGCCCAGCAGTGGACCGCCCGCAAGGGCATCCGGGTCAACGCCTTGGTGCCGGGCTTCTTCCACTCGGAGATGACGGCCCAGTACGCCCCCGGCTACCTCGACAGCCAGCTGCCCCGGGTGGTGGCGGGCCGGGTGGGGGACCCCGAGGAGCTGGCCGCCGCGCTGGTGTTCCTGGCCAGCGAGGCCAGCTCGTATGTGACCGGGCAGAGCCTGGTGGTCGACGGCGGCTTCACCATCACCTGACGGCTGACACCTGACGGCTGACACCTGACGGCTGACACCTGACGGCTGACACCTGACGGCTGACACCTGACGGCTGCGGCTGCGGCTGCGGCTGACGGCTGCGGCTGCGGCTGCGGGGGCCGGCCGGCGTCGGGCTCGGGCCAGGTGGCCGCGCCGCGGTCACGTCGGTGCCGGGGCGACGGTGGCGATCGCCTCCCCGCAGGGGCCGGCGTCATAGCCCGGCACCTGGCCCAGCTGGGCCTGCAGGTCCGAGGCAGCCAGCGCCCGCAGCAGCCCCTGCACCTCGACGGTGCCGAGCAGCGGGGCGGGCAGCACCAGGTGGGAGTGCTCGTGGGCCAAGGCGCTGAAGCCCAGACCGTAAGCCAAGGCGCACGGCTCGGTGCACACCCCCACCTGCCCCAACCCGCTGGCCACAGCCGACGCCACCAGCAGGTGGGCGGTGACGGCGCTGTCGGCGCCGGGCAGGTCGTCGACCCGGACGCCGGCCTCGGCCGCGCCGGCGTCGAGCAGCGCCCGCGCCTCTGAGCCGACGTCGCGGTTCACCAGCCGCAGGCGCCGCTCGGCCACGCCCGGCAGGTCCAGCTCCGGATCCAGCTGGGGTTGGAACACCAGCCCCTCGTACCAGCGGGCGAAGCCGATGACCTCGGCGCCCACCGCCTGCAGCGGCCCGCCCACCAGCGCCTGCAGATCACCGGTGGCGCCGGGCCCGGCGGCCAGGTGCACCCCGGCCACGTGCACCAGCCCGGCGGCCGCCAGCTGCAGCGCCCGGCTGGTCGAGCACGGCCACCACGCCAGGCTGAGCGGGGGGCTCTGCCGGGCCAGCGGCTCGGCCAGCAGCGGCAGCGCCGGGTCGCAGCCGGCCACCACCACCGACCGGGCCGGCGCGG
>JAJZNB010000132.1 GCA_021848085.1 Actinomycetes bacterium | reverse complement strand
ACCTGGCCGGTGGCAGGCGGCACGGCCGGGCCGCCTGCCGCCCACCCCCCTAGACTCCTCGGTCAAGACGACCGCGCCGGGCGGAGGCCCTGCCGGCGGGCGGTCCGGACGGCGAGGCCGGTTGGAGGGGTCATGCGGACGCGACTGACGGAGCTGCTCGAGGTGGAGCACCCGGTGCTGCTGGCCGGCATGGGCGGCGTCGCCTACCACGGGCTGGTGGCGGCCGTGTCGGAGGCGGGCGGCTTCGGCTGCCTGGGCGCCTCCACCATGAGCCCCGAGCAGCTGGTCGAAGAGATGGCCCAGGTGAGGGCCCTGACCAGCAAACCCTTCGGGGTCGACCTGCTCACCGCCATGCCGGGTGATCTGCTGGCCCAGGTGGAGCTGCTGATCCAGGGCGGCGCGGCGGTGCTCGTGGCCGGGCTGGGCGTCCCCACCGACGCGGTCGACCTGTGCCACCGCCACGGGGTGCTGGTGGTCAACATGTGCGGCAAGGTGGCGCACGCCCGCCGCGCCGTCGACGCCGGCTGCGACGTGGTGGTGGCCCAGGGCACCGAAGCCGGCGGACACACCGGCCAGGTCGCCACCATGCCTCTGGTCCCCCAGATCGTCGACGCCGTCGGCGACCGCGTCCCGGTCGCCGCCGCCGGTGGCATCTTCGACGGCCGCGGGCTGGCCGCCGCCCTGGCGCTCGGGGCCGACGGGGTCTGGGTCGGCACCCGCTTCATCGCCACCCCCGAGGCGCGGGCTGTGGCCGGCTACAAGGACACCCTGCTGGCCACGCCCGAGGACGGCACCGTCGTCAGCCGGGCCTACTCGGGCAAGACCATGCGGGTGGTGCGCAACGACTACACGACCTTCTTCGAGGAGCATCCCGACGAGCTGCAGCCGTTCCCGGCCCAGTTGGGTCGCTCCGTCGGGGACCAGGCCTTCCACCTCGGCGGCGACGAGTCGACGCCTGGCGTCGACCCTCGGCGCGAGGGCTACCCCGCCGGTCAGGGCGCCGGCGCCATCGGCACGGTCGAACCGGCCGGCGACATCGTCCGCCGCATGGTGGCCGACGCCGAGAGGCTGCTGCGCCAGCTCCCCGAACGGCTGCTCGGTCCGAAGGGCGCCGCGGCAGGCACCCGATGAGCGACGCCGCCATGCCGGTCGAGCCCCACCGTCCCGATCCGAGGCCGGTGTCTGGCGCCCCGCTGTCTGGCGCCCCGCTGCCTGGCGCCCCGGGGACTCTGGCCTCGGCCGTCGGACCGGCGGAGGTCGGCCCCAGCAGCGCCCGGCTGGCGGCGGCCACCGCCTTGCGCCGCCTCGGCCACGCCCTGGTAGCTCGCCAGGTTCCCGATGACGTGCTCGAGCGGATCGCCACCCGAGTCGACCAGCTGACCGACCGCCTCCAGGCCATGGCGCCCCGCCAGCGGCCGGCCCCGACCGACCTGTTCACGGGCTCCGCCGCCAACGGCCCGTCGCCCTCGCACTTCCCCGACTGCGTGGTCACCGGCGCCGCCAACCCCATGGGGATGGACGCCCGGGTCGAGCGTCGTGGCCGCGAAGGGGTGCTGACGGCCACCCTCGGCG
This sequence comes from Actinomycetes bacterium, assembly GCA_021848085.1. Taxonomy (GTDB): domain Bacteria; phylum Actinomycetota; class Acidimicrobiia; order Acidimicrobiales; family UBA8190; genus JAJZNB01. Next base: position 2,291 of record JAJZNB010000132.1, on the reverse strand, counting down.
CCGCCTTCGAGGGGGCTCCCGGCCGCGCCCACGGCGGCGTGGTGGCGGCGCTGCTCGATGAGGCCATGGGCGTGGTGCTCTCCATCGTCGGCACCCCCGCCTACACGGGTCGGCTGACCGTCACCTACCGCGCCCCCACCCCGCTGCAGGTGCCGCTCGAGTTCCGGGCCCGCCTGTTGGAACGCCAGGGCCGCAAGCTGCACATCGCCGCCGAGGGCCGCCACGGCGACACCGTGATCGCCGAAGCCAAGGCGCTGTTCATCGCCGTGGACCCGCAGCACTTCGCCTCCGGCGGGCGCCACCCACCCCGGCGCCATGGGGCGGCTGAGGACCCGGCGCCACGGAGCGGCTGAGGACCCGGCGCCACGGAGCGGCTGAGGACCCGGCGCCACGGGGCGGCTGAGGACCCGGCGCCACGGGGCGGCTGAGGACCCGGCGCCACGGGGCGGGGCGAGACCCCCGCACCGGCCGGCCAGGTGGCCGGCCGGTGCGGACAGCGGCCAGACTCCTCCCCGACACCTGCAGGGTGAGCCCGGCCGCCTCGGCCGGCCGAGAGAGAGGACCAGCGATGTCGGCAGTCGAACGTGAACGCCGCGGGCATGTGGAGATCCTGACCATCAACCGCCCCGAGGCCCGCAACGCCATCAACGGCGACGTCACCGCCGCCATGTCGGCGGCGCTGGACGAGGTGACCGGCGACGACGACTGCTGGGTGGTGGTGTTGACCGGTGCCGGGGACAAGGCGTTCTGCGCCGGCATGGACCTCAAGGCCTTCGCCAGCGGCCAAGGGGCCAGCATCATCGACGCCCACGGCTTTGCCGGCATCACCCGTCGCGCCTTCCCCAAGCCCATCATCGCCGCCGTCAACGGCTCGGCGCTGGCCGGCGGCTGCGAGATCATGCTGTCGTGCGACCTGGTGGTGGCGGCCGAGCACGCCATGTTCGGCATTCCCGAGGTGAAGCGCGGCCTGGTGGCCGGTGCCGGGGGCCTCATCCGCCTGCCTCGGCGGCTGCCCCGGGCGGTAGCGCTGGAGCTGGCCCTCACCGGTGAGCCCATGGACGCCAGCCGGGCGTTGCAGCTGGGGCTCGTCAACCGGGTGGTGCCCGTCGCCGATCTGATGGACGAGGCGCTGGCCCTGGCCGAGACCATCGCCGCCAACGCCCCGCTGGCCGTGCGGCTGTCGAAGAAGGTGATGGTGGAGTCCGTCGACCTGCCCGAGGACCAGGCCTGGGGGCTCAGCGACTCCAGCTTCGGCCAGGTGGCGAGCTCGGCCGACGCCATGGAGGGCGCCGTCGCCTTCGCCGAGAAGCGCGTCCCCAACTGGCAGGGCAAGTAGGGCCCCTCGGCCGGCGCCTCCCCGTCGCTCCGGTCCGGCTTCCCGCGCCTCCGCTCTCCTGGCTACCGCCGAGCCCGGCGCTGCTCGGCGCGGCGGTCGACCGCGCCGGTGGAAGGAGTAACGTGGCGTCAGGGCAGCGTTCGCCCTGGACAGGGAGAAGTCCGCACATGCTTGCCAACATCGCCGGCCCTGACGGCCTCATCATCCTGCTGGTGATCGTCGTGGTGCTCTTCGGCAGCACCCAGCTGCCGAAGCTGGCTCGTTCCCTGGGAGCCGCGCAGAACGAGTTCAAGAAGGGCCTGGCCGAAGGCGCGGCCGACCACGGCGCACCGGCTGCCGGCGGGACCAGCACCACCAAGGAGTCGTAGCCGGCTTTCCGGCGACCCGGTCGGCGGCGCCTGACGATCCGGCGACCCGGAACGTCAGGCGCCGCCCGGGGCCGGCCCGGATGCCTCGATGTCCTCATCCTCCCGGAGCCTTCCTCGCCGCCACCGCCGGCTGCCCCTGGTGGTCCACCAGGTCCTGGACTACCTGGTGGGCGTGATCTTGGTCAGCGTCTCCCTGCACGTCGGCCACGGCGGGCTGCTGGTCGGTGCCGGCGCGGCGCTGATCGTCGTGGGCCTGGTCTCCCGGGGCCCGCTCGGCGCCCTGCGCCTGGTGCCGCCCCGTGCCCACGCCGCGGCCGACCTCCTGGTGGCGGCCGGCCTGGCCCTGGGGCCGCTCGCTCCCGCTCTGCGCCCCGACCTCACCGGGATCGTCACCGCCGAGGTGGCGGCGGCGGCGGTGCTGCGGGTGTGGTCGCTGACCCGCTACCGGCCCCGCCCCCAGGCGCCGGCTGGCGCGGTGCCGCTCGACGCGCCGGCTGGCGCGGTGCCGCTCGACGCGCCGGCTGGCGCGGTGCCGCTCGACGCGCCGGCTGGCGCGGTGCCGCTCGACGCGCCGGCTGGCGCGGTGC
>JAJZNB010000212.1 GCA_021848085.1 Actinomycetes bacterium | reverse complement strand
AGCGACGACACCGAGAAGGCCAGGCGCGACGGCACGTTCGCCTTGATCACCCCGGTGATGACGTCCACCGACGGGCGCTGGGTGGCCAGCACCAGGTGAATCCCCACAGCGCGGGCCATCTGCGCGATGCGGCATGCGGACTCCTCCACGTCTCGGGCCGCCACCATCATCAAGTCGTTCAGTTCGTCCACCACCACCACTACGAAGGGAAGCCGCTCGTAGCGAGGAACGCGAGCCACCGCCGCCCGGCTCTCGGCCACCAGCGACGCGGCCCGTGACGGCACCGGGCCCAAGCCCTCCGCGGCACTGCCGAGCGCGCCCGCGCTAGCGGGCTGGCCAGCACCAGCACCAGCACCAGCACCAGCACCAGCACCAGCACCAGCACCAGCACCAGCAGCGCCTGGCGGGCCACCCGGCTCACCGCCGAAGGAGGAACCGCTGGCGCCGAGGCCACCTGCAGCGCCGAGGCTGTCGACGCCGCCAGAGGCATCGAGCCCGCCAACACCGTCGAGCCCACCGACGCCGGCGACCGGCTCCTCGGACAGCTCGCCGCGATCGATGGCCTCGTTGTAGCCGGTGATGTCGCGCATGCCCACCTCGGCCAGCAGGTCGTAGCGACGCTCCATCTCGCGTACTGCCCACGACAGGGCGTTCGCCGCCTTCTTCGGATCGACCACGACTTCGGTCAGCAGGTGCGGGAGGCCGTTGTACTGCCCGAGCTCCACCCGCTTGGGATCCACGAGGATCAGGCGAACCTGCTCGGGCGTGGCCCGCATCATGATGGACGTGAGGATGGAATTGATGCAGGAGGACTTGCCGGCGCCGGTAGCCCCCGAGATCAGGATGTGGGGCATGTCGGCCAAGTTGGCCATCACGGCCCTGCCGGCGATGTCCCGCCCGAGCGCGACGGCGAGCGGATGCGTTGCCCGGCGCGCCTCCTCGGAGTCGAGCACGTCTCCGAGTGTCACAAGCTCGCGCCGGCGGTTGGGCACCTCGACCCCGATGGCAGACTTGCCTGGGATGGGCGCCAGGATACGGACGTCGGGCGAGGCCATGGCATACGCGATGTCCTTGGCCAAGCTGGTCACCCGGGCCACCTTCACTCCTGGGCCGAGCTCCAGCTCGAACCGGGTCACCGTGGGGCCCACGGTGTAGCCCACCAGTGACATGTCGACCCCGTGGGCGCCGAGCGCAGCGACCAGGGAGCGGCCGGCCGCCACCACCTCGGCTTCGTCCAGCGGCTGCTGGCGGGATCGCCGAAGCGAGGACATCGGCGGCAGCCGCCAGTCTCCGGCGGGGGTAGCCAGCTCCAGGGCCAGCTGCTCTGCGCCGTCCTCGGCCCCGGCTCCGCCTCGCGCCCGACGGCCAGGTCGGTCACGCCGGGCAGCCTGCTCACCCCGGACGTCGGCGCCGAGCGGATCGTCTCGGCCCGCTTCGACGGCCGTGGCGCGCCCGGCCTCGCTGGCGTCAGCTGGCTGGGCTCCGTCCCCACCAGGCGCGGCGCGAGCTGCCGCCCGGTGGGCATCGGCACCGGTCACGGCGGTCCCCGGCTCCGTGCCGCCCCCCCCACCTTCAGCGGCGAGCGTGGGTTCTTCCGCCGGACCCGGGCCAAGTCCCGCCACCGCCTCGATGGACGCCCGACGGCGTTCGGCACGTCGATCCTGCGCCGCACGCGCCCCTGATGCAGCCCATGCCCCGGCCGTGGCCACCGCCCGCCCCGCCTGCTGCACCGTCACCCCCGTGAGCACCACCAGGCCCACCGCCAGCAACGCCGTCAGCACCACGGCGGCGCCGCCGACCGCGAGGGCCGAGCGCAGCGGATCGGCCACCAGCGCTCCCGCCCACCCACCAGCACCGGCCAGCCGGCTGGCCGAAGCCCCGAGCTCCGGTGCGCCACCGGCCAGCGCGGCAAGTCCGGCCGAGGCGACCAGCAGCACCAGCACGCCGATGGTGGTGCGAGCCGGACGACGCCGGTCACGGCCGAGCGCCAGGCGCACCCCGGCACCGACCAGGACCGGCGGCACCAGGAACCGTCCCACCCCGAGCAGCAGACCGGCCCCGTGACGCACACCGTGGCCGGCAGGTCCCAGGGCGTTCGCGTACAGCGCCAGGATCCCGAGGATCCCCAGCATGACCAGCACGATGCCGCCGACATCGTTGCCGTGGTCCGCGAGCACGTTCCACGCGGACTCGACCCTGTCCGCCGGTGGCCCTGATCTCTGGCGGGGCCTGCCGGCCCGGCCCCCGCCACGCCGCGGGGGGGTAGCGGACGATCCCCGACCGGTCGACCCGCCATGTCGGCTGCCCCGCGCACGCGGGGTGGTGCTGGTGCGCCCCGGGCGGCGCTTGGTGGTCACCACAGTGCGATCGAGGCTAACACCGGCCCGGCGCCGGCCGGCGGACCGGGACGGCAGACGCCACGATCGTCGGGTGACAGCGCCTGGCAGTCGGGCACCGCCTGCGAACGCGTTCAGACCGAGACGACGACCGGCACGATCATGGGCCGGCGCCGGGTCCGCTCGCCGACCATGCGACCAAGCGCACGCCGGGCCGTGCGCTGCAAGCTCTCCTGGTCACGAGCACCCTCGGCCATGGCCAGCTCGAGCGCCTTGGCCACCGTGGCGGATGCTTCCTCCAAGAGTGCCTCCGCTTCGGGGGCGTACACCCAGCCCCGCGTGACGACTTGCGGTGGGGCGACGACCTCGCCGCGGTGCGGGTCGACGGTGGCCACCACCATGACCACACCCTCTTCGGCCAGCACCCGGCGGTCACGCAGCACGCCATGCCCCACGTCGCCGACCGTCCCGTCGACGTAGAGGTAGCCCGCCGGCACGGCCGGCCCTCGCAGGATGCCTCGGTCGTCGAGCACCAGGCTGTCCCCGTCCTCACACACCAGGGCCTGCTCTTCGGGCACCCCCATCGACAGCGCCAGCCGGCGGTGGTTCACCAGGTGGCGGTACTCGCCATGCACGGGCACGAACCACTCGGGTCGAGCTATCGACAACAGGGTCTGCAGCTCACCTTGGCGTGCGTGGCCGCTCACGTGGACTGGCTCGACACCGGTGTGGACCACCTCGGCGCCCCGACGGTACAGCCCGTCGATGACCCGCCCGACCGCCCACTCGTTACCCGGGATGGGGTGGGCGCTGATCACCACGACGTCTCCAGGCCGCAGCCGCACCAGCTTGCTCTCGCCGGCGGCCATGAGCGACAGCGCGGAGAGTGGCTCCCCTTGCGAACCCGTGGAGACGATGCACACCTCCCCGTCGGGCAGGTCCTGCACCCGCTCGACGTCGACCAGTGCCCCGTCGGGGATGTCGAGGATGCCGAGGCGCCGGCCCAGCTCGACGTTCTTGGCCATGGAGCGGCCCAAGGTGGCGATCTTGCGCCCCGATGCCCGCGCCGCGTCGGCCACCTGCTGCACACGGTGCAGGTGGCTGGCGAAACAGGTGACGATCAGGCGCTGCCCGCCATGGGCGGCGAACACTCGCCGCAGCGTGGCGCCGACGGAGGTCTCCGAGGCGGTGAAGCCGGGCTCCTCGGCGTTCGTGGAGTCCGCCAGCAGCAAGCGGATGCCGGGGTCCACCGCCAGGCTGCCGATGCGGGCCAGGTCGGTGAGCCGACCGTCGACCGGCTGCAAGTCGAGCTTGAAGTCACCTGAGTGCAGCACCACGCCCTGGGCGGTGAAGAAGGCGGTGGCGAACCCATGGGGCACCGAGTGGGTCACCGGGATGAACTCGACGTCGAAGGGCCCGACACGACGGCGCTCGCCGTCGGCCACCTCGACCCAGCGGACCCGGTCCGACAGGCCCGCCTCCTCCACCCGGTTGCTGGCCAGACCGAGGGTGAGCGCGGACCCGTAGACGG
>JAJZNB010000084.1 GCA_021848085.1 Actinomycetes bacterium | reverse complement strand
GCGGGTGACCGGCGGAGAGCCCCTCGTGCGCCGAGACGTGGTGCGGCTCGTAGCGCAGTTGGCCGGGGTGGGCTTCGACGACCTGTCGCTCACCACCAACGCCATGCTCCTCGCCAACCTGGCGGCACCGCTCGCCGAAGCCGGGCTGCGCCGGGTGAACGTCAGCTGCGACTCACTGCGCCCGGAGCGGTTCGCCGCCATCCGCCGCCGCGGCGACCTCGGGCGGGTCCTCGCCGCCATGGACGCCGCCGAGGCCGCCGGCCTGCAGCCGCTCAAGGTGAACGTCGTGCTCGTAGCCGGCGTCAACGACGACGAGATCCTCGACTTCGCCGGCTTCGCCCGGCGTCACGGCCGAGTGGTGCGCTTCATCGAATTCATGCCCTTCGACGCGCAAGGCCAGTGGGAGCGGTCCCGGGTCGTCCCCGCCGCCGAGGTGATCGAGCAGGTGGCCGACCGCTGGCCGATCGAGCCGGTCCCGGGAACGGCAGGCGACGCTGCCCCCGCCGAACGGTACCGGTTCACCGACGGCGCTCCCGGTGAGATCGGCGTGGTGGCCAGCGTGACCCGGCCGTTCTGCGGGACCTGCGATCGGCTGCGGCTCACCGCCGACGGCGCCATCCGGAACTGCCTGTTCTCCGACGACGAATTGTCGGTGCGTGACCTGATGCGCTCGGGAGCCGACGACGACGCCCTCGCCGGCCTGTTGCAGCTGGCCGTCGCCGGCAAGCGGGCCGGTCACGGGATGGACGATCCGGGCTTCCTGCGACCCCGCCGGTCGATGTCGATGATCGGAGGATGACCATGCCCCGTCTCCGCCTCTTCGGCCCGGCCGCCCAGGCAGCGGGCACCCACGCCGACACCGTGAGCAGTGTCACCGTCGCCGACACCCTGGCACGAGCGACCGAGCGCTACGGCCCGGCGTTCGCCGACGTGGTGCCCCACTGCCGCGTCTGGGTGAACGGCGAGGCCGCCACAGCCGACACCCCCGTCGGCGACGACGACGAGGTAGCCCTGCTGCCACCGGTGTCCGGGGGCTGACCAACCACCTCCGGGGCGCCAGGCCTCGTCGCGGATCTCCGGTCGAGCCCGCCATGGACGACGCGAAGCTGCTCTGGCGTGGCGGGCGCCAGGCCTCGTCGCGGATCTCCGGTCGATCCCGCCCGCCGAGCGACGCTACTGCCGCGCCGAAGCCGGAGACGACGTCGTCGCTGGGCTAGGCACCCTTCGGCGCCGAGGCGTGGTGGGGATGGGGGTTCTCGCCGGCCAGCAGCGCCACCGCGTGGGGCAGCACGTCGGCCACCGCCTGCAGGCACTCCACGGCACCGGCGGGCGATCCCGGTGTGTTCAGGACCAGGCAGCGGCCGACGCTGCCTGCCACCGCCCGCGACAGCCGGCCTTTCGGACTGACCGCCCGCATGGCTTCGGCCAAGCCCGGGGCCCGGCGCTCGATCACCTGTTCGGTGCCCTCGGGGGTCAGATCCCGCGGGCCGAACCCAGTCCCGCCGGTGGTGACCACCACCCCGGTGAAGCCGTCGGCGAGATCCCTGAGCGCGCCGGCCACGTTCTCGACACCGTCGGACACCACCACCCGGTCCACCACGGTGAAGCCGGCCGCCGCCAGGGCACCGGCCAACCCGTCGCCGGAGCGGTCCTCGGCCCGACCGCCGGCCACCGCGTCCGACACGGTCAGCACCTTCGCATGCATGTCCACGAACCGGGCAGCCTACCGGCAGCTGGAGATCCTCAGCGGTGCCTGCTCGGCCGACGGGCCGCCAGCGCACACCGCCACCTCTCAGGTCTGCCCGGCACTAGAGTCGCAGCGATGACCGTCGACGCACGCGCCTGGCTCGATCGTTTCGCCACCCTGCTCGGTGCCGAACCGCCCACCGACGACCAGATCGAGGCTCTGCTGGCCCTGGCCGGGGTGGCTGCCCATGCCTCGGAGCGCACCGCTGCTCCCCTGTCGTGCTGGCTGGCCGCCATCGGTGGCGTCGCCCCCGCCGATGCCCTGGTCCACGCCAAGCAGTTGGCAGACCAGCTCGCCGGCACCGACTCGGCGAACTGACGCACCTCGGTCGTCTGCCGGCGGCGACGACCCTCGGACCCGCGAGACCGGCCGGGTCAGCCTCTATGCCCGGTGATCGGTCCCCGGGTCGTACCTCAGGCGTCGAGCCCCAAGGTGAACGTCGGCTTGGGCGACGTCTCGGGCAACCGATGCTCGTCGGACAGCCGGCGTACCGCTGTGCCCAAGGCCAGGAACTCCGTGGCGTGCTCCCCCCACACGTGGTTCGACACCCCGACTCGCACGCCGACGATGCCCGTCGAGCCCGACTCGGTGGCTTCGGTCTGCATCCGGGTGAGCGACAGCTCCCGGGCCTCGTAGATGCCCTGGGTGAACTGCACCATCTCCTGGTTCTGACCAGCCTGACGCAGCGAGGCCATGGCCGACTGGTGGGCGATGTGGTAGACGCAGGTCCCGAAGACGAACGCCACCGGCACCGCCCCTGCCGCCAGCAGCCGGTAGAAGTCCTGAGCCGAAAGATCGGAGGTGAAGGCCCGACCGTCGGGCGCCCGGTGCGCGCCGGCGCCGCTGAGCGAGCGCACCGCGGTCCCCGTCGCCACGAACTCGAGCACGTCCTGGCCCCACGCATAGACCTGGAGGTGGAGCCCCACGCCGACGATGCCATCCGCGCCGAGCTGGTCGGCCTCGGCCCGCATCCGAGCCATGGCCAGCTCGCGGGCGTTGTACATGGCTTGGGTGAGCATCCCCAGCTCCTGGTTCTGGCTCCACCGGGCGATCTGCAGACCGATGTGGTAGATCGACGAGCCGACGACGAACCCCAGCGGCTCGAAGCCCGCCTCGCCGAGCAGCACGTACTCCGACACCGACAGATCGGAGGTGAACACCCCCGCAGCGTCGGCGCCGGCTGTTCCGGCCAGTCGGGTGTTGGCTGCCTCGGGCTCCCAGCTCGCCCCCTGCCCATCGGCCTGCTTTCCGAACAGCGGCATGGCTCATCTCCGATCCGGCCGGCGCCCACCGACCTGGCGAGCGCATGCTACTGCCTGCCAGGACGTCGGCAGCTGGCCGCCGCGTAGACCAAGCCGTGGTGCCGGTGCCACCGAGCTATGCTCCACAGGGGCTCACCAGCGTGCTGAGCCGCGTGCCGCCGTCAGCTCGCCGGTCGGGCGGCAGGAGAAGGAGCGCCGTCGTGGCCGAGCGAAACGCACCGCCTTCGCCAAGCATTCGGTAAACCGCGGTTGCGTCCGAAACGGTCGACCTGGCGAGCATGACACCCAATCCCGAGCCGACACGCCGCCAGCCTGGGTCGGCGCCGCAGGCAGACGGCCCTCACAGGCCCGGTCCACCACCCTGGCAGCGACGTCTGTACCGGGTGACAGGCACTGTCCAAGGCGTCGGCTTCCGTCCCTTCGTCTACCGAGAAGCGCTCTCCCTCGGGCTCGCGGGAAGCGTGCGCAACGACGACCGCGGGGTGCTGGTCGACGCGGAGGGTCCGCTCGACGCCTTGGAGAAGCTTGCCGAGCGCCTGGTGCACCATGCGCCGCCGCTGGCTCGGGTCGACCAGGTGATCGTCACGGCCCTGGCTCCGGCGATGGGGCAGCGCGACATCTCGGCCCCCGACGCGGGCTCCGCCAGCCGCCACGAGCCTCGAGGCGCACCAAGGCGGGCACGAGCCTTTCGGATCGATGCCAGCACCTCGACCGGCACCGCCCGTGTACCGGTCAGCGTCGACATCGCCACCTGCGCCGCCTGCCTGGCAGAGCTACGCGACCCGGCCGACCGCCGCTACCGCTACCCCTTCATCAACTGCACCGACTGCGGGCCCCGCTACACCATCGTCTGCTCCGTCCCC
>JAJZNB010000284.1:2770-3874 GCA_021848085.1 Actinomycetes bacterium | reverse complement strand
GGCGGCGACCCCCGCCCGGCCCGGCGGCGACCCCCGCCCGGCCCGGCGGCCGGTCAGCTGGCCGGCTGGAGCAGGTCGGCCACGGCGGCGCGCTCCCCTTCGAGCTCGTCGGCGGTGACCTTGATCCGCTCCTGGGCGAACGAGGAGTGCGGCAATCCCTCCACCACCTGGCAGCGCGACCCGTCGGAGCGCACCGGCAGGCCGAACAGCAGCCCTTCGGGGGTGCCGTACTCGCCGTGGGAGACGACGGCCAGCGACACGAAGTCGTCGGCGGGGGTCGGGGTGACGATGCTCTGCACCGAGTCGATGACGGCGCTGGCCGCCGACGCCGCCGACGACGCCCCGCGGGCCTGGATGATGGCGGCGCCGCGCTGCTGCACGGTGGTGATGAACTCCCCTTGGAGCCAGTCGAGCTCGGGGATCCGGTCGCTCACCGGTTTGCCGCCGATGGTGGCGTTCTCGAAGTCGGGGAACTGGGTCGCGGAGTGGTTGCCCCAGATGGCCATCCGCTTCACCTCGGTGACCGGCTCCCCGGCCCGCTGGGCCAGCTGGGTCATGGCCCGGTTCTGGTCGAGGCGGGTCATGGCGAACCACCGCTCGTCGGGGACGTCCGGGGCGTGGGACCGGGCGATCAGGCAGTTGGTGTTGCAGGGGTTGCCGACCACCAGCACCCGCACGTCGCTGGCGGCGTGGGCGTTGATGGCCTCGCCCTGGGGCTTGAAGATGCCACCGTTGATGTTGAGCAGGTCGTTGCGCTCCATGCCCGCCTTGCGTGGCACCGAACCGACCAGCAGCGCCCACGACGTCCCCTCGAAGGCGGTGCGGAGGCTGGAGGTGGGTTCGATGCCGGCCACCAACGGGAAGGCGCAGTCGTCGAGCTCCATCACCACCCCGTGGAGGGCCTGCATGGCCGGCTCGATCTCGAGCAGGCGCAGCACGATCGGCTGGTCGGGTCCGAGCAGCTGGCCGGAGGCGATCCGGAACAGCAGCGAGTAGCCGATCTGCCCGGCGGCGCCGGTGACGGTGACGTGGACGGGGGACTTCGTCGAGGCCATGGCGCTGAGGCTATCGGCGGCGGCGGCAACGGGCCAGGTGGCCGGCGCT
>JAJZNB010000284.1:0-2760 GCA_021848085.1 Actinomycetes bacterium | reverse complement strand
GGGCGTGCCGAGGCCCAAGGCGCCGTAGATCTCCCGGGTGGCGCTCGAGCGGTTGAGGGTGTAGAAGTGCAGCCCTGGCGCACCCCGCTCGAGCAGGGCGGCGCACAGCTCGGTGGCCATGGCGATGCCCGCCTGGCGCACCGCGCCGGCGCCGCCGGCGGCCGCCTCTTGCAGGCGCCGCACCGCCCGGTCGGGCAGCGCCGCCCCCATCTGGGCCATCCGCGGCACCGACGCCAGCGAGGTGACCGGCATGATGCCGGGCAGCACCGGCTTGTCGACCCCGAGGGCGTCGAGCTGGTCGACGAGGCGGGTGTAGTCGTCGACCTCCCAGAAGAACTGGGTGACGGCGAAGTCGGCCAGCTGCAGCTTGGCCGCCAGGTGGCGGCGGTCGCTGCCCAGGTCGGGGCTGGCCGGATGCCCCAGGGGATGGGCGGCCACCCCGATGGAGAACCCTCCGATGGCCCGGGCCAGCTCGACCAGCTCCACAGCGTGGGTGAGCTCGCCGGGACCGGCGCCGGGATCGTCGGGCGGGTCACCGCCGAGAGCCATCAGGTTCTGCACCCCGGCCCGGCGGTAGGCGACGAGGATCTCGGCCAGCTCCAGGCGGCTGTGGGCCACGCAGATCAGGTGGGCCATCGGGACCAGCGTGGTCGTCCGCAACATCCCCGTCACCAGGTCGTAGGTGCGCTGGCGGGACGCCGCCCCGCCGCGGTAGGTGACCGACACGAACGACGGGTGCAGCGGCTCCAGGTCCCGCAGGGTCTGCACCAGGCGGACCTGCTCGTCGTCGGTCTTGGGCGGGAAGAACTCGAAGGAATAGGTCCGCCCGGCGGCCAGCAGATCGGCGATGAACGGCACGGGGGATCTCAGGTGGCGGCGATCTCGGCGGCCCGCACCGTGTTGCGCAGCAGCATGGCCCGGGTCATCGGACCCACCCCGCCGATGCGGGGGGTGATGAAGCCGGCCACCTCGGCCACCGCCTCGTCGACATCCGACAGCAGCTTGCGCCCCTCGAAGGAGGTGCCGGCTCCGACCACCGCCGCGCCGGGCTTGACCCAGTCCGGCTTCACCAGCCCGGCCGTCCCCGCCGCCGCCACCACCACGTCCGCCTGCCGGACGTAGGAGGCCAGGTCGGGCACCCCGGTGTGGACGACGGTCACCGCCGCGTTGCAGCCGCGTCGCTTGGAGGCGAGCAGCAGGGCCAGCGGGCGGCCGATGGTGAGCCCCCGGCCGATGATGACGACGTGGCGGCCCTCGACGGGCACGTCGTTGGCGGCCAACAGCTCGACGATGCCGGCCGGCGTGCACGGCAGCGGGCCGGGCGCCCCCATCACCAGGCGGCCCAGGTTCACCGGGTGCAGCCCATCGGCGTCCTTGGCCGGGTCGATGGCCAGCAGGGCCTCCTCCTCGTCGAGCCCGGCCGGCAGCGGCAGCTGCAGCAGGATGGCGTGCACGGCCGGGTCGGCGTTGTGACGGGCGATCGCCTCGAGCAGCTCGCTCTGGGCGACCGCGGTGCCGGGATGCTCGTCGATGGTGGCGATGCCGACCGAGGCGCAGTCCTGCTGCTTCATGGCCACGTAGCGGGCGCTGGACGGGTCGTCGCCGACCAGGATGGTGCCCAGCCCGACCTGCACGCCGTGGGCCCGCAGCTGCTGCACGCGGTCGGTCACCTCCGCCCGGATGCGGGCGGCCAGCGCTTCCCCGTCGAGGATCCGTGCCGTCACGAGCTCAGTGCCGGAAGTGGCGCTCGCCGGTCAGCACCATGGCGATGCCGTGCTCGTCGGCGGCGGCCACCACCTCGGCATCGCGCACCGAGCCGCCGGGTTGGACCACCACGGCCACACCGGCCCGGGCCAGCACGTCCAGCCCGTCGCGGAAGGGGAAGAAGGCGTCGCTGGCCGCCGCACCGCCGGCGGCCCGCCCGCCGGCCTTGGAGACGGCGATCTCGGCCGCCTCCACCCGGCTCTGCTGCCCGGCACCGACCCCGACGGCCTGACCGTGGTGGGCCACCACGATGGCGTTCGAAGAGGTCCGGGCGCACACCCGCCAAGCCAGCTCCACGTCGCGCCACTGCTGCTCGGTGGGCACGGCCTTGGTGGCCACCTGCCAGGCGGCCCGTTCGGTGGTCACCCGGTCGGCGTCTTGGACCAGGAACCCGCCGCCGAGGCTGCGCAGCTGCAGGGCGGGGCCGCTGTGGGCCGGCGCCTCGAGCAGGCGGGTGGCCTTGCGCCGGGCGGTGAGCACCTCGAGGGCGGCCGCCTCGTAGGAGGGGGCGACGATCACGTCGGCCTGGGGACCTTCGGCCACCGCCCGGGCCACCGCCTCGGTGCAGGTGCCGCCCAGGGCGACGATGCCGCCGAAGGCCGACACCGGGTCGCACTCGAGGGCCAGGCGGTAGGCGTCGGCCAGGTCGCCGGCCACCGCCGCCCCGCAGGGGTTGGCGTGCTTGATGATGGCCACGGCCACCTCGCCGGCCCGGGGCAGCTCCTGCACCAGCAGCCAGGCGGCGTCGGCGTCGAAGAGGTTCAGGTACGACAGGGCGCTGCCGCCGTGCTGCACCACCCCGTCCCACCAGCTGGGCCGCCCCACCACCCGGTAGCGGGCGCCGTGCTGGTGGGGGTTCTCCCCGTAGCGCAGCTCCTGGGCCCGCTCCAGGGCCAGGTGCAGGCTGGGGGGCAGCAGCTCGGGCTCGCCTCCGGCGCCGCCGGCGTCGAACCACTCGACGATCGCCGCGTCGTAGGCGGCAGTGTGGGCGAAGGC
>JAJZNB010000174.1 GCA_021848085.1 Actinomycetes bacterium | reverse complement strand
CCCGGCCACGGCCGGCAGGGTGGGGTCCGCCATGCTGAGCGCCGGCCGGCCGTGCGACCGCGGCTCAGGGCGGCCGACCCAGGCGCAGATGCTGCGCTCCGGGCCGACCCGAGCCGGGCGGCGGAGCGGCACAGGACCGGGCTTCGCCACCGGTCGGGGCGCCCGGCGCCGCCCCTCGCCGGCCGGCGGAGCGCGCTGGCCGGCCGGCGATCCGCTCGCCCCCTCGGCCACGGGTTACGATCCCCGCGTGGACCCTGCCGCCAGCGAACCGTTCGATCTCGACCTCGCCGCCGCCACCTTGCAAGCCAACAGCAGCGACGTGCGGATGCTGCTGCACCTGCTGGTGGACCAGCTCGGAGAGGTGCTCGGCAAGCGCCTGACGGTGCAGCGCAACGGCGGGCGGTTCCGCCGCGGCGGGGAGATCCAGGCGGTGGAGGCCGCCGTGGGCGACGACGTGCTGCGAGCCGAGCTCGACGGCTCCACCTTGCGCTGCACGGTCGGCCACGCCTCGGGGGGCATCCGGATCCGGACCGACACGGTCGCCGTCGCCGACTGGATCAAGCAGCTGCTGGCTGCCGTGCAGCACGAGGCGCAGCGCAGCGAGGCGGCCCGCCAGGCGCTGGAGCGGATCGTGATCGGCGGCCCCGGCGCCATCGGCGGCCCCGGCGAACTGGGAGGACAGTCGTGAGCGACGGCCAGCAGATCCCCGCCGACCTCCCCAAGGACGCCAGCCGCCGGCTGGCAGAGCTCGAGCACGGCCTGTTCACCTCGGACCTGTCGGTCAACGAGTTCCTGCTGGTCAAAGAGGCGGGGTTCCACCCGCTGGGGTTCGTGATGGGCTCGTCGATCTACCACATCGGTCTGCAGACCCGCCGGTGGGGCAAGAGCCAGGAGCTCGACAAGCTGACCGGCGCCATGTACGACGCCCGGGAGCTGGCCATGACCCGCATGGAGGAGGAAGCCGAGGCCCTCGGCGCTGACGGGGTGGTCGGGGTGCGCCTCGACGTCAACTACTACGAGTGGGGCCGTGACGCGGCGGAGTTCATCGCCATGGGCACCGCGGTGAAGGCCGAGGACAACACGTCGCATCGCAACGTGCTGGGCAAGCCGTTCACCTCGGACCTGTCAGGCCAGGACTTCTGGACCATCATGCAGACCGGCCACGTCCCCCAGGGGCTGGTCATGGGCACCTGCGTGTACCACATCGCCCACCGCGGCTTCGGCCAGGCGCTCGGCACCGTCGGGCAGAACGTCGAGCTGCCCAACTTCACCCAGGCGCTCTACGAGGCCCGCGAGCTGGCCATGACCCGGATGCAAGACGAAGCCAACCGCCTCCAGGCCAGCGGCATCGTCGGGGTACGCCTGGAGGAGAAGTCCCACCAGTGGGGCTCGCACACCATCGAGTTCCTGGCCCTGGGCACCGCCGTGACCAAGCGCGACGAGGCGGTGGTGCTGCCCAAGCCGACCACGATCATCTCGCTCGACAACTGATGCCACAGGCGCCGGTCCCCCCGACCTCTAGCGGTGGCGACGGCGGCGGGCAGCCTGCCCAGCCACCACCCGGGCCGACCGATGTCGGCGGTGACCTGCCCGAGATCGCCGGTCGGCGCCTCGGCCACGGCGCCTTCACCTCAGGGCTCAGCATCCCCGACCTGGCCGCCTGCCTGCAGCTCGGATTGCAGCCGGTGGGCTTCGTGCAGGGCTTCTGCGTGATGCAGTGGGGGTGGAGCGGCGCCGGCTACGGCCCCCGCACCGGAGCGTGGCGCCAAGGCTGGTCGGGCTACGTGGCGGACTACCGCTGCCCCCACGTGATGGTGTCGGCCGAGCACCGGGCCTGGGGCCAGAACTACGAGCAGCCGTGGGTCGAAGAGGCATGGGCCCAAGGCTTCAGCGCCGCCTATGGCCGCATGGTGGAGGAGGCCGAGGCTGCCGGCGCCCACGGCGTCATCGGCGTCGTCGACCGGGTCCGCCCGCTTGGAGACCTCGGCGTCACCGAGTTCCACCTCACCGGCACCGCCGTGGCCCTCGCCGGCGTCGAAGCCAGCCCGGGACCGCTGTGGACCACCTCGCTGGCCGGCCAGCGGCTGGTGAAGCTGGTGGAGGCCGGCTACATGCCGGTGGCCTTCGTGGCCGCCCTGGCCTCGGTGCGGGTGTGGGCGTCGTGCGTCACCCAGTACCTGATGCAGGGGTCGACGGCCATGTGGGGCATGGCCTCCCCCGCCGAGGAGGTGCAGCAGCTGTCGGAGGCCCACAGCGCCGTCCGTCGCCTGGTCCGCGACCGGGTCCGCCACCAGCTGAGCGGCGACGCCCTGCACGGCGCCTCGCTGACCCTGACAGGTCGCGAAGGCGGCGAGGGTGACCAGATGGTGGAGGCCATGCTGCGCGGCAACCGGGTCCGGCGCTTCGACGACTACGCCCCCATCGACCCGCCGGTCCCCACGGTACGGCTGTCGTGAGCGCCATGGCCTCCGGCGCCGAGGAGCTGCCGGCCCGCATGCGCCGGGCGGCCGCCGCGTTGGCCCGGCCCGCCCCCCGGGGATCGGGTCCGGCGGTCACCTCCGACCTGTCGATCGACGAGGTGCTGCTGCTGCACGGAGCGGGCTGGGAACCGGTGGAGCTGGTGTGCGGCGTGGCCATCTGCTCGGTGCCGGCCGGGGCCTGGGTGTGGGGCCAGGGGGAGATCGTCAGCGCCTCCGAGGCCCACAACAAGGCGGTGGCGACCGCTGCGGCTCGGATGCGCCAGGAGTGCGGCCGTGCCGGCGGCGCCGGGGTGGTGGGGGTCCACGTCGACGTGACGGTCCATCCCCACCACGTCGACGTGGAACTGGTGGGTACGGCCGTCCGGCCGGTGCCGGGCGCGGAGCATGGCTGGGCACCGTCACACCAGCCGTTCGTGTCGGACCTGTCGGCCCGCGACTTCGTGCTGCTGCGCCAGGCTGGCTGGGTGCCGGTGACGCTGGTGTTCGGCGCCAGCTTCGTCAACGCGCCACGCCGCTCGGTCGGCACCGCCATCAGCCAGAAGACCCAGAACGTCGAGCTGACCAACATGACCGAGGCGGTCTATTCGACGCGTGAGGCGGCCATGGAGCGGATGCAGGCGGCGGCGCTGCGGGCCGGAGCGGGCGGGGTCGTGGCGGTGTCGATCACCGAGGGGCCGGTGCGCTTCGCCCGCCACGCCGTGGGCTTCACCACCTGGGGCACCGCGGTGCGGGTGGAGCCCGAAGGTCACCGCCGGATCACCCCCCGGGTGGTGCTGCCCCTCGACGACGCCGAGGTGGCGTTCGCGGCCCAGTCGCTGCGGCGGCGCTGACCCGGCGAGCCGGGAGGCGGCCGCTGACCGCCGCCGGGGGCCGTCCCAGTTAGCCTCGGCGCCGGCGGCGCCGGCCGGAGCGACGCCCGCCTCGACCGAAGGAGCCTGCTCGTGAGCGATCCCACCGCCGTCGTCGACCAGCGCCTCGACCAGCTGCTCGCCGCGCACGACCCGGCCACCACCGACCAGGTGGTGCTCCGGGGCGCCCAGTTCGACCTGGGCCTGGCCTGGGTGCACTTCCCCGAGGGCTTCGGCGGTCTGGGGCTGGCGCCGAACCTGCAGCGCCACATCGACAGCCGGCTGCGCCAGGCGGGCGCGCCGGAGCCGGGGCTGCGGCACTTCTTCGGGCTGGCCATGGCCGGGCCCACCGTGGTCACCCACGGCAGCGACGAGCTGCGCCGGCGGCTGCTGCGGCCCATGTTCACCGGGGAGGACGCCTGGTGCCAGCTGTTCTCGGAACCCGGGGCCGGCTCGGACCTGGCCGGGCTGTCGTGCCGGGCGGTGCGCGACGGCGACGAGTGGGTGATCAGCGGGCAGAAGGTGTGGAACACCCTGGCCCACCTCGCCGACCGGGGGATGCTGGTGACCCGCACCGACCCCGACGCACCCAAGCACAAGGGCCTCACCTACTTCGCCCTCGACATGCACGCCCCGGGGGTGGAGGTGCGGCCGCTGCGGCAGATGACCGGCGAGGCCGAGTTCAACGAGGTCTACCTGACCGAGGTGCGGGTCCCCGACGCCGACCGGGTCGGCGAGGTGAACGAGGGCTGGCGGGTGGCCATGACCACCCTGATGAACGAGCGGACCAGCATCGGCGCCGGCACCGGCATCCCCGCCCGTGGCAGCGGCGCCATCGCCGAGGCGCTGCGGATCTGGCGCGAGGAGGCGCCGGTGCGCTCGCCGGTGGCCCGCGATGCGCTGGTCCGCTGCTGGATCGAGGCCGAGGTGCTGCGCCTCACGAACATCCGCGCCGCCCAGAACCGCCGGATCGACAACCCCGGCCCCGAGGGCTCCATCGCCAAGCTGCTGTTCGCCGAGGTCAACGCCCGCATCTACGAGCTGTGCGTCGACCTGCTCGGACCCCGGGCCCTCAGCGGCTTCGACTACACCATGCGCCGAGCCGACTACCTGGGGCTGGTCGGACCGGCCGGGTCGGCCCGCAAGATGTTCCTGCGCTCGCGGGCCAACTCCATCGAGGGCGGCACCTCCGAGATCCAGCGCAACATCCTCGGCGAGCGCGTGTTGGGCCTGCCGGGCGAACCCCGGGTCGACAAGGACCTGGCCTGGTCGGCCATCCCGCGCAGCTGACCCGGGCCGGCGGCGCCGGTCAGGGCAGGTCGCCGCACAGGTGCTCCACCACCCTGGCCGCCGGCCACGGCCTGGCCAGGGCGAAGCCGGTCCCGGCCCAAAGGCTCATCCGGTCGGTGTCGCCCTGAGCCGCCGCGGCCCGCCGCAGCGGCCTGGTGGCGTTGTTGATCTCGGGATAGCCGGCCGGGGCGTCGCCGTGGTCGGTGACGAACCGGTTGGCGATGCCCCGGGCCCAACGGCCGCTGAAGGCTCGGGTCATGGCCGTGGTCGCCGACGGGTCGGCGAGCGCCTGCTGGTGCAGGCGCTGCGCCCCGCTCTCGGCGCTGCGCAGGAAGGCGGTGCCGCACTGCACGGCGACGGCTCCCGCCTGCAGCGCCTGGCGCACCTGAGAGGGGCCCATGATGCCGCCGGCAGCGACCTGGGGCAGGTCGGTGACGGCTTTGACGGCGGCGATCAGATCGAGCACGGCCAGCCCGCCGGGGCCGGCGTCGCTGAAGCTGGCCCGGTGCCCTCCAGCCTCGATCCCCTGCACGCACACGGCGTCGGCCCCGGCGGCAGCGGCTGCCGCCGCCTCCGGCGGGCTGGTGACGCTGGCCAGCACCAGGCTGCCGGCCGCCTGCAGGGCGGTCACCACCGCTGGCGGCGGGCAGCCGAAGGTGAAGCTGACCACCGGCGGCGGGTCGCCCACCAGCAGCTGCACCTTGTCGTCCCAGCCGTCGTCGTCCCAGGCCGCCTCCCCCAGCGCCACGCCGACGGCGGCGGCGTCGGCCTGAAGCGACCGCAGGTAGGCGGCGACAGCCTCGACGTCGGCGGCGGGAGCGCCGGGAACGAAGAGGTTCACGCCGAAGGGATGGGGGCTGCGGCGGCGCACCTCGCCCAGCTCCTCGCCGAGCGCGCCGGCGCTCTTGTAGCCGCCGGCCACCAGGCCCAGCGCACCGGCCTCCCCAGCCGCCACCACCAGCTCCACGGTGGTTGGCCCACCGGCCATCGGTGCCGCCACCACCGGGTGCCGCAGCAGGTCCACCAGGGCGGTCATCGACATCCCCGGATGGCCGACGCCCTCACCGCCCAGGTCTCCTCGAGGGCCGCACGGGCGGGGCTCAGCGGTCGCCGCCGGGGTCGGTGGCCCGGGGCGGGGTGGTGGCCGGAGCCGGAGCCGGGGCGGTGGGCGGGGCGGTGGCCTGAGCCGGAGCGGGGGCCGGAGCCGGAGCCGGGGCGGTGGGCGGGGCGGTGGCCTGAGCCGGAGCCGGAGCCGGGGCGGTGGCGGTGGCCAGCAGCACGCCTCGGCGCAGGCGCAGCTGGCCGTCGACCGTGTGGGCCTCCAAGGCGTCGACCACGGCGTCGTAGGCCTTGCGGACGGTGGCCTCGTCGGCGTCGTGCAACGCCTGGCGGATCGCCCCGGTGCGCAGGGCGGCGGCGGCGAAGTCGGGGATCTCGGCGGCGGGCGCGCCCAGCGCGTCGCTGTGGGACACCACGTCGATGTCGGTGAAACCTGCCGCAGCCAAGATGGCCTCGACCCGGTCGGCGTCGCCCAGCGAGAAGGGGCCCGGGACGCCTGGCTCCGGTGTCGGCGGCGGCCCTCCGGTCACCGACAGGACGGCGGCGGCGGGGACCAGCATCCACTCGTTGGCCGGTGGGCCCTGCCAGCAGACGAACGACAGCCGACCCCCGGCGCGCAGCGCCCGGCGCACGTTGGCGAAGGCGGCCACCGGATCGGCGAAGAACATCACGCCGAAGCGCGAGAACGCCCCGTCGTAGCGGGCGGCGCCGAGATCGTCCACCTGCACGTCGCCGGGCACGAACCGGATGTTGTCCACCCCCCCTTCGGCGGCCCGCCGGCGGGCCCGGGCCAGCATCCCGGCGGCGATGTCGACCCCCACCACCGATCCCCCCGGGCGCACCCGGGCAGCCAGGTCGACGGTGGTGGGGCCGGTACCGCAGCCCACGTCGAGCAGGCGCTGCCCCGGTCGGGGGTCGAGGCGCTCCAGGGCCATGCGCCCGGGGGGCCCGGCCGTCTTCTCGAGATGGTCGTCCATCTCGGCCCACACAGGCGCCATCCGGGCCCACAGCTCGGCTTGCTCGGCGTTGGCGACAGCCATGGTCGAGGCGACCTCCCCTCGCGGACTCCGAGGACACTAGCCCGGCTCCAGCAGTGGCCAGCGGTCGGGGCGGCGAGGTAGAAGGGGGGCCGTGGAACTCGGATTCGCCGTCCCCGTCTCCGGTTCGTGGGCGACACCGCCCGCCATCGCCGACATCGCCCGCCGGGCCGAAGCCCTCGGCTACCGGTCACTGTGGACGTTCCAGCGGCTGCTCGCCCCCCTCGACGGGGACGAGCACCGCCTCGACCCGCAGTACCGCAGCGTGCAGGATCCGCTGGCCGTCCTGGCCTATCTGGCGGCGGTGACCCGCACGGCCCGCTTGGGGGTGGCGGTCATCAACGCCCCCTACCTCGCCCCGGTGGTGCTGGCCAAGAGCCTCACCACCATCGACCACCTGTCCGAAGGACGCCTCGACGTCGGGATCGGCGGAGGCTGGCTGCGCGAAGAGTTCGAGGCGGTCGGCGCCTCCTACCAGCATCGCGGCGCCCGGGTCGAGGAGTACGTGGCCCTGCTGCAGGAGCTGTGGACCGCCGAGGTGGTGGACCACGACGGCACCTTCTACCGGGTGCCGCGGGCGCGGGTCGACCCGAAGCCGGTGCAGCAGCCCCATCCGCCGGTGCTGCTGGGAGCGACGGCGGAGCCGGCGCTACGGCGTGCCGGGCGCATCGCTGCCGGCTGGATCAGCAGCAGCCGTGCCGACCTGGAGAGCATCGGGCGCTCCATCGACGTGGTGCGGGCCGCTGCCGTCGACGCCGGACGCGACCCCGAGGGGTTGCGCTTCGTCTGCCGGGCCGTGGTGCAGGTGCGCGACGACACCCGGGCCCCGCTGGTCGGCAGCTTGCCCGACATCGCCGACGACCTGCGCCGGCTGGAGGCTGCCGGTGTCACCGAGGCCTTCATCGACCTGAACTTCGACCCGAGGATCGGTTCCCCCGAGGCCGACCCGGCGGTGTCGCTGCGGCGCGCCCACCAGGTGCTCGAGGCGCTGGCCCCCGGCCGCTGAGCGGGCCCTGGCCGGCGGGGTCCACCCTGCCGGCGGGGCCGGGCGCCGGCGGCGCCAGACGTCGCCCCAGAGCCCGGGTGGCGGCCGGGGCCAGCACCGAGCCGGCGGTGGCGCCGAAGGAGGCGACGGTGGCGATCCCCCAGCCCACCGGCCCGAGCGGGGTGCAGCCGAAGAACTGGCTGACCCCGGGGGTCTGCACCACGCCGACCAGGGCGGCGGCCGACACCGCCGTCGACAGCACCACCAGCGGGCTGGACCGCCCGACCAGCGCCGTCTGGGCCAGCTGGGTGCCGACCAGGGCTCCCAGGGCGACGGTGGAGGCCCGGCGGCGGCGGCCGGTGGCGCGGCCCGCCAGCCAGGCGGCGCCGGCACCGATGCCGGTGGTGGCAGCCCGCAGGGCGATCTGGCGCTGCAGGGCGGCCCCCAGGGAGGCGTCGGGACCTTCGTGCAGCAGGTCCTCGGGGCTGCGCCGGTTGGGGGGACGCAAGGCGATGGTCATGGCCGGCAGCATGTCGGTCAGGAGGTTCACCAGGAGCAGCTGGCGAGCGGCCAGCGGCGACGCACCGGTCGCCGCCGTGGCGGCCACGGTGAAGCCGACCTCGCCGAGGTTGCCTCCGACCAGGATGGCCACGGCGTCGCGCACCGCCGCCCACAGGGCCCGTCCTTCGACGATGGCGTCGATGATGGTCTCGATGCGGTCGTCGACGACGACCACATCGGCCGCGTGCCGGGCCGCCGGCGAGCTGCGGGCGCCGAGGGCGATCCCGGTGTGGGCCAGGCGGATGGCGGGAGCGTCGTTGGCCCCGTCGCCCGTCATGGCCACCACCTTGCCCTGCCGCTGCAGGGCCCGGACGATCCGCAGCTTGTGGGCGGGGGTGACCCGGGCGAAGACGGCGACGTCCCCGGCCAGCGCCTGCAGCTCCTCGTCCGACAGGGTGTCGAGGTCGGCGCCGGTCAGCAGCCTGGTGCCGTCGAGATCGAGGTCGGCGGCGACGGCCCGGGCGGTGGCGGGATGGTCGCCGGTGATCATCACCACGTCGACGCCGGCTCTGCGCAGGTCGCCCACGGCGGCGGCCGCTGTCGGCCGCACCGCGTCGGCCAACGCCACGAACCCGAGCAGCTGCAGCTCCCGAACCCGTTCCTGGTGGAGCTCGGGCCGTCGCGAGGCGGGGCGTTCGGCGACGGCCAGCACCCGCAGCCCACCGGCGGCGAGCCGCTCCACCTCCGCTTCGAGGCGGCGCCGCACCGGTCGCTGCAGCAGGATGGGACCGTCGGGGGACAGCCAGCTGCGGCAGCGGGGCAACACCACCTCGGGCGCCCCCTTCACCGACACCCGGGCCTCCCCGGCGATGGTGCCGACGACGGCGTGAAAGCCACGCTCCGAGGCGAAGGGGAGCTCCCCCAGCGGCTGCCAGCGACCCGACCCGCTCCCGTTGCCCCCCGCCACGCCGGGAGGCGCGTGGGTGCCGCCGGCGGCTCCGTCGGGATGCGGTTCGACGCCGTCCGCCCGCGGCCCGACCGCCGCCACGTCGAGTGCCTCCACCCCGGCGGCGTCCGCCCCCTCCATCACCGCCACGTCGGTGGCCTGCGACACCACCCCCGATCCCGACTCGACCGGCGTGGCCCGCACCGCGGCAGCCAACACCATCCGTCGACGGTCGTCGAGGCGGTGCAGCGGGCAGGCCCCGGCACCGTCGGACACCCGCTGCAGGGCCAGCCGCCCGGCGGTCAGGGTGCCGGTCTTGTCGAAGCACAGCACGTCGACACGACCGAGCGCCTCGATGGTCCTCGGGTTGCGGACCAGCGCGCCACGCGCCGACAGCCGGTGGGCGGCGGCCAGCTGGGCGGCGCCCGACAGCAAGGGCAGCCCCTCGGGCACAGCCGCCACCGTCAGGCTCACCCCCGACACCAGCGCCCGCCGCGGATCGCGGCCATGCAGCAGCCCGAGGCCGGTGACGGCGGCGCCGCTGGCCAGCGTCACCGGCACGGTCAGGGCGGTCAGCTGCGCCAGGCGGCTCTCCACGCCGCTGGGAGGCGGCTGGGGCGCGTCGGCCAGGCTGCGGCCCATCTCGGTGTCGGACCCGGTGGCGACCACCACCGCCAGCGCCGAACCCGCCACCACCGTCGTCCCCTCGTAGAGCATCGAGGACCGGTCCCCCACCGCCACCGCCACCACCGCCTCCGCCTGCTTCGTCACCGGCAGCGACTCGCCGGTGAGCACCGACTCGTCGACCTCGAGGGCCGTGGCCGTCAGCACCCGGCAGTCGGCGGGGACGACGCTGCCCCGGCTCAGCTCCACGACGTCCCCGCGCACCAGGGCAGCTGCGTCGAGGGGGCAGGTGCGCCCGTCGCGGCGGGTGGGCACCGTCATGGTGGCCGAGCGCACCAGCCGGTCGATGGAGACGTCGGCCCGCAGGCGCTGCACCCCGCCGATCACGGCGTTGGCGGCGGTGACCCCTCCCACCAGGGCGGCATCGGTGAGGGAACCGACGGCGGCGGCCAGGCCGGCGCCGGTGGCCAGCACCGGCGTGAGCGGGTTGGCCAGCTCCCCCGTCACCGCCCGGGTCAGGCGGCGGGCCAGCGACGGCGTCTGCACCGGCCGCGTCAATCGCCGCGCCGCCTCGCTGCCGGCGAGCCCCTCCTCGGTGGAGCCCACGGCCCGCAGCACGGCCTCGCCGTCCATGGCGTGCCACGGCGTGGACACCATCGGTGCCGGCGCCGGCCGCCGGTTGGCCATGGCGGCGGTGGCCGTCCCCGTCACCTGAGCGGCCAGCGCGGCAGCGTTGACCGGCAGCGTGGCCCGACCCGCGGCCAGGGCTACAGGGCTGGTGAACGACCACAGCGCGCCAGCGCCGGAGCCGGCCACGGCCAGGGTGGCGCTCAGCCGGCTGGCCAGTCGGGCGGCGCCGACCGCCTCCACCACGGCCAGCGCGCCGCTCAACCCCGGCTCGGTGATGATGTCAGCCGCCCACGGTGAGCAGCCGGCGCCGGGCACACCGATGCTGCAGTCCGCCGCCTCCAGGGCGCTCTGGTTGGCTCCGCTCACCAGCGCCACCACCCGGCCGGCTCCCTGCAAGGCCCGCACGCTGCCCGCCAGCCGGCGCCCGCCGGCCGTCCGCTCGCCGCCACCCAGACGGTCGGCGAGCTGGCGACGCCCGTCGGCCACCACCACCTGCAGCCGATGGCGCCGGGCCGCCGCCAGCAGCGGCTGGGCCAGCGGGTGGAGCTCCGGCTCCACCGGGACCAGCGCCACCAGCCGGTCGTGGTGGACCACGCCGAGCAGCGTCCGGCTCCGCCCCGCCTGTCGGATGCGGGTGCGCGCCCCACGGGGAAGCTGCAAGGGCGCGGCGCCGGTGCCCAGCAGCCGGTCGAGGGGGGCCAGCTTCCACGTGCCGCGCCGGCTGGTGCGGTCGGGTCGCTGCCCGTCGAACAGCGACGCGGTCCGGCGAGCCACCTCGGCAGCGTTGACGCTGCCGTCGACCACCACCATGTCCCCGAGCTGGCCCCGTCCGGTGCACGCCGCGTCGACGTCGACGACGAGGGTGTCGACACGGTCGAGACGGCGCAGCACCGTCCGGTCCATCACGACCAGGTTGCGGGCGGCGAAGGCCCGGCCGAGCTCAGCGGCGAAGGCCTCGCGCCCGAGGCGGCCGGCCTTCGGCACCGCCGCGCTGAGCGCGGCGGCGGCCCGTCGGGGGCTGGCCGTCAGGCCGAGGGTGACGGCGAAGGCGGCGGCGGCGCCGAGCGCGGCCCGCTCGGCCACCCGCTCCACCGGCCCGTCGGGCAGCGGCCGGGGTCGGGCGCCCCGCTCGCAGGACTCGGCCCAGACCCGCTCCGGCGAGGCGGCCAGATCGGGCTCGCGCCGGCACCAGGCGGCGCGCCGGGCGTGCAGCTCCCGGGCCGACGACGCCCGGCTCACCATGTCGACGATCAGACCGGTCGGCCCCTGGGTCAGGGCCTGGGCCAGGGCGCTGGTCAGCCCCAGCCCGATCTCGGTGGCAGGCACGCCCAGATGCCGCTCGAGCAGGTGCCGGACGCGGGGCTGGTTGTCGACGAGGGCCAGCAGCGACGCGAGCTCCACGGGCAGCGGGGTCGCCCGCAGCAGCTGGCCGACGACACCGAGCCCGAGCCCGGCCACATCGGCTCCCAGCGCGAGCAGCGTGCGGCGAAGCGGCTCGACGTCGGCGGGATGCTCGGGGCGGTCGTGGGGAAAGCGCTCACCGGCGGTTCCATGGACCTCCTCGACAGCCGCCACCACCGCCACCATCCGGTCGACGGAAGGCCCCTCGGGGTCGGCGGCCACCACCACCCGGCCCAACACGTCGTCGACCTTCGCCCACCGCACCCCCTCCAGGCGGCCCAGCGCCGCCTCCACCTCGGCGGCCAGCCGCTGGGTGCCGGGGCGCTGCACCCCGCGCACCTCGATGTGGGCCTTGCCAGCGACAAACCAGGAGCGGCGCTGGGCGCGGCCCTCGGTGGCCCGCCCCACCACCTTCACGACCGCCCCAGCCGCCCCGGTGGCCGCGCCCAGCGTTCCGGCGGCCAGCGACAGTGGTCGCGGCCGCGGCAGCGGGCGAAGCGCCAGCCGACCCGCCGTCATCGGCGGTCGTCCGAGACCACCGCAGGCCGCCGATGAGGCGGCTGGGCCTCAGGCGACGGCCCCGGCCGGCACCGGCCATCCGCCGGCGCGGCGCTCGGCCAACCACTGGACCAGCTGGCTCCACGCCAGGCGCACCACGATGGCCAGCGCTTCCCACAGCACCACTTCGAAGACTGCTTCCATGACGTTCCCCATGATCCGGCTTCGCTCGAGGCGTGTGATCCGGCCTCGACCGCGGCGTGTGATCCGGCCTCGCTCGAGGCGTGTGATCCGGCCTCGACCGCGGCTCGTCGCCCACGGTACGGAGAACAGGTGAACGCCTGATGGCATGACGGTGATCTCACGGTGAACGTCCGGTGATCCTTCGTGACAATGGGGTCGGCGCCGGCGTCAGCGCCGCACTCGGGCGGTCGCCAGCGTACGGCTGTCGTGCGACGCTAGAGCGTCGGCGTCCCCATCGGGACGGAGCGGCCGGCCCCGCCATGGCCGGCCCGGAGCACCTGCCGACCCGACACGGTCCTGGCCTTCGAGGCACAGCACCGGGAGCCGGCCGGACAGCTCGGCGGCCTCGGCACCATCGGCTCGAAGACCTGGGACAACATCAACATGGCGCCCCGACGCCCGCTGCAGGAAGGCCCGCCGGCCGATTCGGGTCGACGGTGTGGCCCTTCGCCGCCGGGATGGTGGTCGGCTGGCTGGTGCTGGCCCGACGCGCGGTGGCGTCGGTGCGCGGCGGGCTGCTGGTGTGCCTGGCCACCGTCGCCGTCGGGATGGGGCTGCGGGTGCTGTCCGGTCAGGGCACCGCGCCCGCCTTCATCGCCGTGTCACTGGGGTTCCTGGGGACGGTGATGGTAGGCGGCCGGCTGCTGCTTGGCGCCGGCCGGCTGCTGCTTGGCGCCGGCCGGCGGCTGCTGCCGACCCGGACACGCTGAACCGTTCGGCGCGCGCCATCCACGGCGCCACCCCCGGCGGATCTGGTCGACGTCGATCCCGGCGGGTAGCGTCGTCGCATCACGACACCTTCCTCCGCATCAGCCGACGGAGCACGTCGCGTCGCCCTGGTCACCGGGGCGTCGGGTGGGATCGGCGCTGAGCTGGCCCGCCGCGCCGCCGCCGACGGCTACGACCTGGTGCTGGTGGCCCGCTCCGCCGACCGGCTGCAGCGCCTGGCCGGCGAGCTGGCCGAGCTCGGCGCGGGCGCCGAGGTGCTGGTCGCCGACCTGCAGAGCGACCAGGGCATGGCGTCGGTGGCCGAGCGGCTCCAAGCCGACCGGCCGCGCCCGGTCGATGTGCTGGTCAACAACGCCGGGTTCGGCTCGATCGGCAGCTTCAGCGAGCTTCCGGTGGAGGGCGCCGTAGCCGAGATCACCGTCAACGTCGTCGCCGTGGTCCGGCTCTGCCGGTCGGCGCTGCCAGGCATGCTGCACCGCCGGCACGGCGGCATCCTCAACGTGGCCTCGCTGGCCGCCTTCGTGCCGGGGGCCGGCATGGCCAACTACTCAGCCACCAAGGCGTTCGTCCTCAGCCTGACCGAGGCGCTGCGCGAGGAGACTGCGGGCCGCGGGGTGCGGATCACCGCCTTGTGCCCCGGCTACACCCGCACCGGGTTCCAGCAGCGGGCTGGGGTGCGTGCCGAGGGGATGCCGGGGTTCGCCTGGCAGGACGCCGCCGAGGTGGCCGCGGCCGGCTGGGCCGGGTTCCGCCAAGGCACGGCGGTGGTGGTGCCGGGCACGCTGAACAAGCTGTCGGCCGCCGGGGTGCGCTTCGCCCCGCGGCCGGTGGTGCGCAAGCTGGCCGCCCTGTCCATCCGGCAGCTGGGCTGATCGGCCCGCCGGGTCGATCCAGCTGGCGCTGCTCCGGTGGCTGGGCGATCCGGTGGCTGGGCGATCCGGTGGCTGGGCGATCCGGTGGCTGGGCGATCCGGTGGCTGGGCGATCCGGTGGCTGGGCGGGGTCAGAGCCGGTGGCGGGGCGGGGTCACATCAGAGCCGGCGGGCTGGTTCCGGCAACCCCGTGTCGGCGTCGACGTGGCGGCCGGCGTCGGGGCTGAGGACCTGCGGCTCGGCCGCCAGGGCACAGATCACCCCGAGAGCAGCCCAACAGCCAGTAGACGAACGCCAACGCCACCTGGTTGTTGGAGGTGCCCTAGCGCAGCGCCACCGCCAGTGGGGGGACGACGAAGGCGAGGGCGATGTCGGGGACCTTCATGGCCGCCTTGTACCCCGCGTCGCCCTTGTACCCCGCGGCGCCGACCGGGATGCACACCGGCGCTGTCGTCGATGGCGAAGCGGGTGGCGGCCCGCAGCGGCTGGAGCGACATCAGCATCTCGATGACGTCGAAGATCACGGCCGCCGGGCGCCGTCCGCCGGGCGTGGCTCATCGGCGCTTCAGCTCCGGGAAGTCCTCTTCCCAGTACTCGCCGTCGGCCCGGCTGGCACCGGCGTCGGTGCCGGCGTGGCGCTCTTCCTCGCGCCGGCGCAGCTCCACCCGGCGGATCTTGCCGGAGATGGTCTTGGGCAGCTCGGCGAACTCCAGGCGCCGGATCCGCTTGTAGGGCGCCACCCGGTCCCGCACGTAGGCCAACACGCTCTCTGCGGTCTCCGGCGTCGGCTGGTGGCCGGGCACCAGCACCACGTAGGCCTTGGGCACGGCCAACCGCACCGGATCCGGCGAGGGGACCACGGCCGCCTCGGCCACCGCTTGGTGCTCGATCAGGACGCTCTCGAGCTCGAACGGCGAGATGCGGTAGTCGGATGCCTTGAAGACGTCGTCGATGCGCCCCACGTAGGTGATGTAGCCCTCGGCGTCACGCGAGGCGACGTCGCCGGTGTGGTAGTAGCCGTCGCGCATGACCTGGGCGGTGAGGGCCTCGTCGTCGCGGTAGCCGGTCATGAGCCCGAGCGGCCGCCGGGACAGGTCGAGGGAGATCTCCCCCTCGTCGCCGACCGCTCCGCTGACCGGGTCGACCAGCGCCACCGTGTAGCCCGGCAGCGGCCGTCCCATGGAGCCGGGCTTCACCGGCTGGCCGGGGCTGTTCCCGATCTGGGCGGTGGTCTCGGTCTGGCCGTAGCCGTCGCGGACGGTCAGCCCCCAGCGGTCGCGCACCTGGTCGATCACCTCGGGGTTGAGCGGCTCGCCGGCGCTGACCACCTCGCGCAGCGGCAGCTTCCAGGCGCCGAGGTCGGCCAGCACCAGCATGCGCCACACCGTCGGCGGCGCGCAGAACGTCGTCACCTGGGTGCGGGCCATGGTGTCGAGCAGCTTGGCGGCGTCGAAGCGCTCGTAGTTGAACACCAGCACGGTGGCCTCGGCGTCCCACGGGGCGAAGATGCTGCTCCAGGCGTGCTTGGCCCACCCCGGTGACGAGATGTTCAGGTGGACGTCACCGGGCTGCAGCCCGATCCAGTACATGGTGGAGAGGTGCCCGGCGGGATAGCTGGCGTGGGTGTGCTCCACCAGCTTGGGCTGGGCGGTGGTCCCCGACGTGAAGTAGAGCAGCATCGGGTCGGCGCCCCCGGTGACCCCGTCAGGCACGAAGTCGGCGGAGGCGCCGGCGGCTTCGTCGTAGGCCAGCCAGCCGTCGACTGGCTCGCCGACCGCCACCCGGGTGTAGCTGCCGGGCACCTCGGCGAACTTGGCCGTGTCGGCCGCTCGGGTGATGACGTGGCGGGCCGCGCCGCGCCCCACCCGGTCGGCCAGCTCGGCCGGCCCGAGCAAGGTGGTGGCCGGGATGACCACCGCCCCCAGCTTCATCACGGCCAGGATCGTCTCCCACAGCTCCATCTGGTTGCCCAGCATCACCACCACCCGGTCGCCGCGGGCGACCCCGTGGCCGGCCAGCCAGTTGGCCAGCTGGCTGGAGCGTGCCGACATGTCGGCGAACGACGATCTGGCTTCGGTGCCGTCCTCCTCGACGATCCACAAGGCGGTGCGGTCGACGCGCCGGGCCAGCGGGTCGAACCAGTCCAGGGCCCAGTTGAACTCGTCGAGCTCGGGCCAGTGAAACGCCTGTGAGGCGGCCTCCCACTGGTCACGACGTTCGAACAGCAGGTCGCGGGCGGCCCGAAAGCTCTCGGCGGATCGTGCTGCGGACACGGCTCCCCCTCTCTGCGCTGGCACCTCGCCCGGCGTCGACGACCGGAGCGGTGGGTGTGCCGCGGCTGGGTTCGGCGCCGACGGTAGCAGCACCGGTCCCGAGCGTGCCCGGACGGGCCGCAGGCCAGCGTGACACCAGCCCGGCGTGACACCAGGCCGGCGTGACACCATGGGGGCCACCCTGGCGACAGGAGGGTCGACCATGGACGACAGCCAGCACCATCAGCTCGCAGCGCTCGACGAGGCGCTGGGGCGCTATGTCCGCCCCGACACCTTCCCGCTCGCCATCCGGATGCTCGCCCCTGGGGAGCCGACGCCCGACGGGGTCCGCTCCCCCCACCAGTCGCTGGGCGAGCGCTGGATCGTCTGCCAGTCGATCGGTATCGCTCGTCGCTACGGCTGGGGGGTGGTGCTCGACCAGCACGACGTCATCTGCCCGTTGGCGTCGGTGGCCTTCGGCCTGCGGGCACCGGTCGACGAGTACCTGAAGGGCTACGCCGCCCACGGCATGTACTGCGACAGCGAGGCCGCCGCGGCCAACCTCGAGGCGCAGACGTGGACGTTCCCCCACGGCCGCTTCGACCGCATCGCGCTGGCCCCGGTGGCCAAGGCCGACTTCGAGCCGCACGTCGTCGCCATCTACGCCAACAGCGCCCAGGTGATGCGACTGGTCAACGCCGCGCTGTTCACCAGCGGCACCCGCATCACCAGCACGGCCGCCGGCCGCCTCGACTGCGCCGAGATCGTCGTCCAGACCATGACCACCGACGAGCCCAAGGTGGTGCTGCCGTGCAACGGCGACCGGATCTTCGGCATGGCCCAGGACACCGAGATGGTCTTCGCCTTCCCCTGGCGCCTGGCCGGCGACATCGTGGCCGGCCTCGAAGGCACCCACCGCGGCGGGGTGCGCTACCCCATCCCGGTGGCCATGCGCCAGACGGTCACCATGCCCCAGCGCTACCAGGAGCTGCAGCAGCTGCTGGAGCGCCACCCCGGCAGCTGACACCGCCGCGGCGTCGGGGCCGGCCAGTCGCCGCCGGAGGGCTGTCAGCCCGGCCAGTCGCCGCCGGAGGGCTGTCAGCCCGGCCAGTCGCCGCCGGAGGGCTGTCAGCCCGGCCAGTCGCCGCCGGAGGGCTGTCAGCCCGGCCAGTCGCCGCCGGAGCGTGCCGGCGCCGAACGCCCGTGGCAGCCGGCCAGGCGCGGGCGTCGGCGCAGCAGCATGATCCCCCACGGCACGGTGACGAACAGCGGCCAGGGATCCGCGCCCTGATGGTGGCCGGGGGCGGCCTGCGACGCGGCCCACAGCACCCAGCACACGGCGTTGACCGACAGGAAGCGGGTGATGCGCCGCCGCTGGCGCAGCTGGCGGCGCCCGTCCCAGCGCTCCATCAGCTGAGCGCCCACCTCCCCCAGGTTGGCCGGCCCGGCACCGGGCGGTCGGGGCAGGTCGGCCAGCAGGGCGTCGAGGTCGCCGTAGGTCTTGGCCCGGTAGGCGGCGTCAAGGCGTTCCTGGAACTCTTCCATGGTGAGGCGACCCTCGGTGAGGTTCTGGCGGAGCTGGGCCGCCACCTCGTCGCGATCGGCGTCCGACGCACGGATCGACGGGTCATGCACAACCACGACACCAGTCTGCCGCAACCGTCGCCGGCGTGCGTCGGCGCTGCCCGACCGGAGCGTCGGCCGCCACTCGGGAGGCGCAGCCGGTCGGGACCGGCCGCCGCGGCTCGATGGCGCCGGCCCCGGACGGAGGTCCCGGCCGACGGGAGCGGCTCGGCTCCTGTACCTTCGCCTGATGCCACCGCTGAAGCAGGTCGCCGTCCTCGACGACTACCAGGGCCTGGCCCGCCACCTGGCCAACTGGGACGTGCTCGACGGCCGGGCGCTGGTCCGCTTCTTCCGCCAGCCGATCCCCGCCGCCGAGCTGGCCGCCACCCTGGCCGACTTCGAGGTGCTGGTGGTGATGCGCGAGCGGACCGCCTTCCCCCGGGCGGTGCTCGAGCAGCTGGCCCGGCTGGAGCTGCTGGTCACCACGGGCATGAGGAACGCGGCGGTCGACATCGCCTACCTCAACCGGCGGGGCGTGGCGGTGTCGGGCACCGGGTCGGGACCTGCCGGGCCGGGCAGGGGGCTGCCGAGCACCGTCGAGGTGACCTGGGCCCTCATCCTGGCCACCGTGAAGCGGGTGACCGTCGAGGACCGCGCCGTGCGCGCCGGGGCCTGGCAGCTGGCGGTGCCCGGCACGCTGGGCGGCACCACCCTGGCCCTGGCCGGCCTGGGCCACCTCGGTGCCGCCATGGTGGCTCCCGCCCGGGTGTTCGGCATGGAGGTGGTCGCCTGGAGCCAGAACCTCACCGACGAGCGGGCCGCCGAGGTCGGTGTCGAGAAGGTGACCAAGAGCGAGCTGCTGGCCCGAGCCGACGTGCTGTCGATCCACCTGGTGCTCGGCGATCGCACCCGCGGCCTGTTCGGCGCCGACGAGCTGGCTCGGATGAAGCCTACGGCGGTGCTGGTCAACACGTCGCGCGGACCCATCGTCGACGAGGATGCCCTGGTGGCGGCACTGGCGTCGGGGACCATCGCCGCCGCCGGCCTCGACGTCTTCGACCGGGAGCCGCTGCCGGCGGACCATCGCCTGTGCCAGCTCGACAACACCGTGCTGCTCCCCCACCTCGGCTACGTCAGCGAGCCGGGGCTGCGCCAGATGTACGCCGATGCCGTCGAGGACATCGTCGCCTTCCTCGACGGGGCGCCGATCCGCCGGCTCAGTGGGAGCTGAGCGGTCCGCCGGCACAGCGGACCTTGGTCCTTTCCTGGCCCCCTGCCGTCCCCTTCGGGGGGTGGATTCGATACCGTCATGGGCAATGTCGCTCGGCCTCCTCCCCCGGCTCGGCGCGCCGCGTGCAGCCGACCCGGGCGGCGGCGACGTCGCCCTGCGCTTTGAGCAGGTGAGCTACCGCTACCGCACCCATCTCGCTCTCGATGGCCTGCAGCTGCAGGTGGCCCGGGGCGAGACGTTGGCCCTGCTGGGCCGCAACGGCGCCGGCAAGTCGACCACCATCTCGCTGGTGCTGGGCCTGCTGCGGCCCCAGCACGGGACGGTGCAGGTGCTGGGCACCAGCCCGGCCCGGGCCCTGGCCCAGGGCCGGGTGGGCGCCATGCTGCAGACCGGGCTCGGCAGCGGCCTGCCGCCCGGGGTGACGGTGGCCGCGACGCTGCGGCTGGTCCGTCGCCTGTACCGCCGGCCCGCTCCTTTCGACCTGACCGTGGAGCGGGCTCGGATCGGGTCGCTGCTGGGCCGCCAGACCCACCAGCTGTCGGGCGGGGAGGCGCAGCGGGTCCGCTTCGCCATCGCCATCGCCGGCGACCCCGAGCTGGTCTTCCTCGACGAGCCCACGGCGGCCATGGACGTCGAGGGCCGCCGCTCGTTCTGGCGGATGATCCGCCAGTTCGGCCAGGAGGGCCGCACCATCGTCTTCGCCACCCACCATCTGCAGGAGGCCGACGACACCGCCGATCGTGTGGCGGTGGTCGACCGCGGCCGGGTGATCGCCGACGGCCCGGCCGGCGCGTTGAAGGCGGCGGTAGGCGCCCGCTGGGTGCGCTTCGTCTGCGAGCGGCCCGACGCCGACCGGTTCGCCCACCTCGACGGGGTGGCGGAGGTCGAGGTGCGGGGTCGGGGTGTCGCGCTCACGTCCCTCGACGCCGATGCCACCGTCCGGGCCCTGGTGCGCAGCGGTATCACCTTCGACGGCCTGGAGGTCGCCGGGGCCTGCTTGGAGGAGGCGTTCGTCGCCCTCACCCGCCGCGACCGGGTCGACGAGCCGCTGCGCCCCCTGGCGGCGGGCCCGGGCAACGCCGCCGACGGGGTCGGATGACCGAGCTGCTGGCCTTCGCCCGCTTCGAGGTGGTCCGGCTGCTGCGCAGCTGGAAGTTCCTGGTGACCACGGTCGGCTTCCCCGTGATCTTCTACATGCTGTTCCTGGGGAACCGCACCCCGGGGCGGCTGATCGACGGCACGGTGCCCTGGCGGACGTTCCTGATGGTGTCGATGTGCTCCTTCGGCGCCTTGGTGGCTGCCCTCACCGCCGGCGGGGCCCGGCTGTCGGCCGAGCGCGGCTCGGGCTGGGCTCGCCAGATGCGCGTCACCCCCCTGCCCGCCTGGTCCTATGCCGCCACCAAGCTGGCCGCCTCCATGCTCGTCATCCTGCCGGTGCTGGGCCTGGTGGAGGTGGTCGGCGCCGAGTTCGGCGGGGTGCAGCTCGGCGTCGGCACCTGGCTCGAGCTGACCGGACTGCTGTGGGCCTCGGCGCTGCCGCTGGCCGCCCTGGGGGTCCTCATCGGCTACCTCGTCAGCGGCGAGACCGCCTTCCCGGTGGTGACCGGCCTCATGTTCGTCCTCGGCTACTTCGGTGGGCTGTTCAAACCCGTCGGGAGCATGCCGGCGCCGCTGCAGACGGTGGCTCGGATGCTGCCGAACTTCCATCACGCCGCCCTTGGCTTGGCCCTGCTCGACGGGCACGGCTTCGGCCTCGAGAACTGGCTGGTGCTGCTGGGCTACACCGTGGTGTTCGGCGTGCTGCTGGCCATCAAGCACCGCCTCGAGGCGTCGCGGGCCCTGGCCTGAGCGGAGGGCCGGCCCTGCCGGCATCGGCTCCGGGGTCGCCATCGCGCCACCAGCCGCCCCGTAGCGGCCAGCGCGCCGGCCCGATGAACTTGCCCGATGCACGGATCCGACAAGTTCGCCGATGCATTTGGTGGCCGGGCAGAGTCGCTATAGTGATCTCAGAGCTTGTGCGTGCACGCACGAGCAGCGAGTGGCGCGGCCACCAGGACGGTGGTCGTCAAGCAGCCGGTGTCGGTACAGCCACTGTCGGTACAGCCAATGTCGGAACAGGGCGCGCACCGAGCGCGGTGAGAGCCGACCGTGTCGAAGGAGACGTCATGTCGCGATCAGAGACCCGTCGGGCGATCCTGGCCTATCTGCAGTCCCACGGCCCGATCACCGATCCGCAGGGCCACGCCACCGGGGTGTTGAAGGCCGCCATCAGCGACACCTCGGCACCCATGGCCTTCACCCAGCTCGTCGCCTCGCTGGCCCGTTCGGGGGCCATCACCCGCCAGGTGCGGGGCAAGCGCACCTACGCCATCGCCGTGCCGGCCGAAGCCAGCGGCCAAAGCGCCGCTGCCGATTCGGCTGGTCCCACAGTGCCGAAGGGGACGACTGGTCCGACGGTGCCGGCCGAGGCCGCTGACCGGGGAACAACGTTGGCCGGGACGACTGGTCCGACGGTGCCGGCCGAGGCCGCTGACCGGGGAACCCCGGCCGTACGGGTGCTGCCCGGAGGCGGCACGGCCGAGTCCGGGACGGAGCCGACGGCATCAGCCACCGGCAGCGCTCCTGGCCGCCGCCGGCCGCGCCAGGAGCATGCGGCCGGTGGCGTTGACGCTGCCGGGTTCGACGACGAGGCCGACGCCGTCGCCGCCGCCCTGCTGGCCCGGGTGACCAAGCTGCTCACCAGCGACAGCCGGCCCGCCGGCTGGGCCCGGCGACGCATCGACAAGCTCGAGACCCAGGTCGCCGAGCTGGAGCGGGCGCTGGCCCGCGCCCAAGCCGAGGCCCGGACCGTCGCCGAGCAGCGCGACGAGCTGCAGCTGCGTCTGGAGCGAGCCGAGCAGAACCTGGTCGTGGTGACCAGCCGGCTCGAGCGCGACCGGCCCGACGCCAAGCGCTCTGCCGGCGGCCGGCTGGGCCCGGCCGAGCGGGCGCTGCTGCGCGAGCTGCGCGGCGGCGACAGCCGCTCCGAGCAGGTCGGCTGACCGGGCACCTCGGCGGTTGGAGCCGGCTCGCCGTCCAGTCGGTCCCGGTCGAGGCGGAGGAGGCTGCGCCGGAGCGCTCTACGGGCACGACGGGCCGGCCCCGGTGAGGGCGGCCGGCTCCAGCCCGCGGAGCGAGGCGTCGAGCACCTGGGCGATGTGGACGACGGTGACGCCACGGCCCAGCTCCCCGGCGGCGGCGGCGATCTGCATGGCGCAGCCGGGGTTGGCGGTGACCACCACGTCGGCGCCGCTGCGGAGCACGTGCCCGGCCTTGCGCCGCCCGAGGGCGGCGCCGGCCTCGGGCTGCAGCAGGTTGTAGACGCCGGCCGAGCCGCAGCAGATGTCGGGCTCGTCGACCTCGCCCACCTGCAGCTCGGGGACGCCGGCCAGCAGCTGACGCGGCGCGGCCCGGACGTTCTGGGCGTGGGCCAGATGGCAGGCGTCGTGGTAGGCGACGCTGAGCGCCAGCGGACGGCGAGGCGCCACCGGCCCCAGCTCCACCAGCAGCTCCGACAGGTCGCGGACCTGGCCGGCCAGCGCCGCCGCCCGGGCGGCGTAGCGCGGGTCGTCGGCCAGCAGCTCGGCGTAGTCCTTCATGGCCGAACCGCACCCCGCAGCGTCGACGACCACGGCGTCGACACCGCCGCGCTCGAAGACGTCGACGGTGCGCCGGGCCAGACGTCGGGCCTGCGCGTCGCGTCCGGCATGCCGGCTCAGGGCACCGCAGCAGCCCTGGTCGGGCGGGATCACCACGTCGCAGCCCTCGGCGGCGAGCAGCCGGGCGGTGGCGGCGTTCACCTCGGGGAAGAACACGCTCTGCACGCAGCCGACCAGCAGCCCCACCACGGCGCGGCGCCGCCCCACCGCGGGCAGGTGGCCAGGCAGCCGGTGCGCCTCGGGCACCTGGGGCAGCAGCCGCTCCATGGCGGCCAGCGGGGCGGGCAGCCGGTCGAGCAGGCCGCTGCGGCGGGCCAGGCGGGCCAGCCCGAGGCGCTGGTAGGTGCGCAGCGGCCCGGCCAGCAGGCGCAGCCGCCGCCGGTAGGGGAACAGGGCGAACACGGCGCGGCGCAGGGCCCGCTCGGCCAGCGGGCGACGATGGCGGCGCTCCACCTGGCCCCGGACGGTCTCGATCAGCCGGTCGTAGCGGACCCCCGAGGGACATGCGGGGACGCAGGCCAGGCAGCCCAGGCAGGCGTCGAAGTGGGCCACCATCTCCGAGGTGAGCGGCCGCTCCCCCTTGGCCGCCAGGTCCATCAGCAG